>DAHXND010000101.1 GCA_027366675.1 Acidimicrobiales bacterium | reverse complement strand
CAGGCACGAGTCTGCTTGGCCGGTCCCACCCGGGCGACCACAGCCCCTTCGACCCAGCTCCCAAGCACCAGTGCATCGGCCCAGGCGAGCTCATCCAGACCTGCCTCTTCGATCGTCACACTGCGAACCTCCAGGTTCATATCCTGAAGCCTTCCGGCAAGCTCGTCGGAGAGGGCCTTCGTCCTCCCGCCCCTGCTCGCTGTTACCACCAGCACGTGCATCAGGCCCGCAGCACCGCGGCTTGGGCGACGCGGCCTGTGGTGGCAGATAGCCTGGGCCGCGGCCTTCCCATGGGCCATAGCTTCCACGACCGTGCTGGGCCCCACGAGCGCATCACCCGCGAACCATATACGCTCGCTCCTCGGAAGAAGAGACATTGTCAGGGCATGCTCCCTGCCCAACGCCAGCTTCCCCACAGCCTGATGACGGGCGAACCGAGGACCAGGATTCGCAAGGATACCGCTCGCCTGCCAGTGCCGATCCGCAAGCCTCGGAACAGCTTTCCTCACAGGTACGCCATGCCCTAGCTCTGCCACATCCGGCGCGATCCTGTAGCCCATAGCCATGACCACGAGGTCCACCTCCCATCTGACAGGAGGTCCATCCACCACCTCTGGTCTCTCTCCAGCCGAGCGCTGGCGCGTTCGGGCCAGCTCCGCTCTCCTCACGTGCCCGTCCGCCCCATCCAGGCGCCGCAGGGTGGTCGCGAACTGCACGTCGACACCCTCTGCAGCCGCCTCCTCCAGCTCGTCAGGCCTGACCGGTGCGAAACGGCGATCCATCCAATCCACACACACAGCCTCGGCTCCCAGGCGCCTGGCACTGCGCGCCACGTCCATGGCCGTGTTGCCGGCGCCGAGTACCAGCACCGTAGCTGGTCTCGTGCTCTGACCGGCTACTCCGGCCACCGGCCTCGGCTTCAGCTCGGATATTTCCTCACCTGATGCGATTGCCCCTTGCGCAGCCTGCAGGAATCGCGTGGCGTCCCAGATGCCCTCCAGATCTCCACCCTCTACCGGCAAGCGCAGCGGGACCGAAGCCCCCGTCGCCACTATTACAGCGTCATAGTCCTCGGCCAGGGATGCCAGATCGCTGTCGCTGATCTCCTTCCCGCAGCTCAGCTCGACACCGGCATCTCGAAGCTGCTCCCATGGCCGCCGCTTCACGGCCTCCGGCAACGTGAAGTCCGGTATCCCCCAGCGCAGCAGGCCACCAGGCGCCGGATCACGTTCGTACACCGTAACTCTGGCGCCTGCCCTGACCAGCTCTGCTGCTGCACCTATACCTGCTGGACCGGATCCGACTATCGCTACCTCGAGGCCCAGACCCGAGCCAGCCTCCTCTCCCGAGACCCTGGCAGACCGCGATGAGCCCACGTGAGGAGCCGGTGAGGTGGCATTCCGGCTCCCCGCTGCACTGTCGCCTGCAGGCGCCACGTACGGGGGGACAGGAGCATTGTCGGCCACGAAGCGCTCCAGTGCGCCGATCGCGACAGGATCTCCATCTGCGAGCGACCAGCTGCATGCTCCCTCGCATTGAGTCGCCTGGTCGCATACACGGCTGCAGACGTCCGGAAGCACAGAAGTCCTTCTCAGGATCTTGTGCGCCTTGTCCAGATCTCCCTCGCGCACCTCACGTATGAAGCCTGGAATATCGTTGTGAACAGGGCATCCCCGAACGCAGGTGGGATCTGGGCACTGCAGGCAGCGATTCGCCTCGGCAAGCGCTTCCGTCCAGCTGGCTATCGGTCTCCTCGTCTCGCTCCTGTCGAGGACCAGACTTTGTGGATGAACGACGTCCAGGTGCACCCTGGGAGCGACGACTTCAGGCCCCTCGACAAATATCGCACTGAACGGGCACGTGCGGACACATTGGCGACAACCGACGCATAGCGCATCGTCTGCAACCGCTGTCCAGGTTACAGGGTCCAGCTGAAGTGCTTCCCTGGGGCATCGGATTATGCACTCCTGGCAGCCTGCGCAGCGATCTATGAGCACATGGACCGAGGGCGAAGATGTCGGTGGCGAAACAGGCCTCGCCGGGGCAGTGATCGTGGATGTCATGATTACCTCCTTCTCACTGTGCTGCGTGCATGATCACGTACAGGTATCCAGCGACTCCGGCGCAGGCAACCACCAGCCCTATACTCGAGAGCCGTGCTGCGAGTGGCCGCGTCGCTGCTGACATAAGATCGCGCCCAGATATGCGCCACATAGCCCAGAGCGATGCAGCCATGCCCAGAGCTATTACCACTACCTGGACAATCACTATGTTCTGAGTGGACAGCATGTGGACGTTATAAAGACTCGAGTGCGTAGATCCCGCACCGAACCAGGCGCCGATGGAGGGCACTATGCGTAGCGCGTGGTCGAAGAACCTCGGAAGCTGCCTGGCCAGATAGTCAGCTCCCACGACGGGTATGAGCCCGTACGCGACAGGGACGAAGAAGGAACGGAACCGGCTCGGACGATCCACGAAGGAGCGCTCCAAGGCCTTCGATGCCGGTGAGGATGTCTCCGCCGTCGACCCTGCGGGTTCCCGCATGAAGAACTTGCTAGCCACCCAGGCCAGACCAGCAGTGGCGAAGCCCAGCAGGATAATGATGCCCAGGTAGTCGATCGGGTTCGGGTACGGCCCGATGCCCGTGACGCGATTCAGCCAACCGTCAGCAATGCTATAGCCGTTCGTCGCATTCACCTGCTGGTACAGCACGAGACCCCAGAGGAACATCACAGCCCAGGCCACGTCAGCCCTGCGACGCTTCGGTGCCACGACTGAGGTGAGGGGCTTCTGTATGAAGAGGCCAACATTGCCCGAAGGGCAAGCCTTATAGCACTCGCTGCAAAGCCCACATGCAAGGTTCGAGTCAGCGCTCCCTGGCCATGTGTACCAGGGGCATCCGTATCCCTCCTCGCCACCGCGCATGCAGTCTTTCGTCTCGCAGCTCAGGCAGACCTCACGATCGCGCGTGCGAAACCCCGCCGCAGATCCCATGGCACCGACACTGCCGATGAGAGCCGATAGCGGGCAGAGATAGCGGCAGAAGGTGCGGCGTTCGAACACGAGGAAAACCAGCACTGCACTGGCAACGATCCCTATGACCATCCAGCTGGTGTCCGATGGGGTCCCAGGGCCGGCGATGTTGAATCGCTCCTCGATCCAGGTAAGGACGACGAATGTCCCGACAGACATCAGCAACCCGTAACGTGCTATCGGCTCGGGAAGCTTCCGACCCAGGCCTAACACCTTCTGGGTGCGTTGCCAGAATGTCCGGCGCTGGATCCACTCGGCGAATCCCCCGAATGGGCACATCATGCACCAGCCGCGGCCCACTACGACCATGAGCACGAAAACCAGGCAGAACCAGATATACCAGGTAATGGCAGTCGCGAAGTTCAGGCCCGGAACCAGGGTACCAAGAACGCCAAGGCCGATGACCGCCCAGAAGATGATCTGGTTCGGCAGGATAAGGAAGAACTGGAACTTCCTGTTGCGCAAGATTCGCGCAACCTGCGGATGCCGGGCCAGGTCCCAGCCCTGGGAGGGATCGGTACCGCGAAAGCGCTCCTCGATCCCGTCACGTTTCGGTGAGCGCAAATGCACTGCCACCGGAATGGGCTTCGCCGTCGCTGCCGGCTCGGATTCGAGAGGAACCTGCTTTTCCGGGGCCACGATCGTCATGCTCGACCTCCTTCTCTCTTCCCGCTCTCCCTAGATGTCTTCACTGCATCTCTCCACTGCCACTTCTTCACTGCCACTTCTTCACTATATGTCTAGTTCACTACTAACGTCAAGTTCGTGACTAACCTCTAGTTCAGCACTAACCTCTAGTTCAGCACTATAGGTCTGGCTCTATTCTATGAAGTTATTGTCACCACGTCAAGTCAGGTGCTATACTTCCTGCTATGAACATGACGTTGTCAAAGAGGGGGGACTACGTTGTGCGCTCAGCCTTGGCACTGGCTAGGGCCTATCCGACCGGGAAGCAGCGGAAGATCCGGGAGGTCGTGGCCGAGATGGGCGTACCTCAGACATTCGCCTCCCAGATTCTCTCCGATCTGGTAAGAGCCGGGATAGCCCGCTCGAAGGCCGGGAAGGACGGCGGCTACCGTCTGGCCCGACCACCCGAGCAGATCCCCCTGGTGGAGGTCGTCGAGGCAGGCGAAGGGCCGCTCAGGGCAGAGCGTTGCGCGCTCGGGGACGGTCCGTGCCGCTGGGAGTCCGTTTGCCCCCTCCATGAAACATGGACGACTGCCACCGACGCTCTACGAGAGGTGCTCGCCACAGCGACTCTCGCAGACCTTGCCAACCGCGATGTCGCTCTCGAGGAAGGCCGCTTGGTGGCCCCCGCAGACTCTCACCGCCATGCATCGCCAAGCGTCCCCGTCGACGATTTCGTGCAGGTGGAGGCGGCGTGCGCCGTAATCGGCAGCTGCCTGGGCCGCGAGCACCTCGTCTCCGAGGCTGTAGCCAGCGCCTACCAGCAGGCAGACGAGCTTCGGCGGAGCTTGTTCCCTGGCGGGACCCCGTGGTTCCCGGTAGATCTCTCCACTAGCTGCAGTCCGGGATCGAGAGCAGTGCCTCCCTCAGCCGCCAACGGTGGCGCGCCTGCGGATGATCCCTGCGTAGCCATGAGCCTCTCGTTCGAGGGAACTGGTCATAGGGAAGAGAGCTCCCACGGCGATCTCGAGCTGGTAGCAACATCGCTTGATCCTGCTCGAACGGAGCTGCGAGCCATAGGCAAGCTCAGGCTTCCCCCGCTCCCGCTGGCACCCGAGCACGACGAGATCTCCCGCCGCCTTGCCCAGGTGATGGTGCGAACCCTCCTGCGCCGTTTGGCACAGGAGATCGAGGGACAGGCAGGCACGCCTGATCCCACCCGCCACGCACGTTCGGGTGGGGCAGCTCCTGTCACGACCGGGGTTCAGCCAGCCAGCGAGCTGCGGCACTGACAGGGACCACGAGGGCTCAGCCATCCGCTTCCTGTGAGAGCAGGGCCCCCCGCTTGACCAGGCGAGCAGGCAGGGTGGAGGTGTCGACGTGGATCGGGTGAAAGCAAGAGTCGGCGGAAGGCCGCCCCTATCCGCATCGAAAGGTCCGGCGTTCCCGTCGAGCCGGCCACTGTGGGCCCCATCGGCGTTCCACGTCATGGCCAAGCCCACCGGGGCGATCTGCAATCTCGACTGCCGCTACTGCTACTACCTCGATAAGAAGTCGCTCTATCCCGACGATAGCTTTCGCATGCCTGAACATGTGCTCGAGAACTACCTGCGCCAGATGCTCGAGTCCCAGACGACCTCGGTGGTGAGGCTCGCCTGGCAGGGTGGCGAGCCGACCCTCATGGGTCTTCCCTTCTTTCGCCGAGTTGCCGCATTGGCCGAAGGTTTTGCCCGAAAAGGTCAGCGAATTGAACACAGCCTGCAAACGAACGCGACGCTGCTGACCAGGCAGTGGGCGGAATTCCTCGCCGAGCACGACTTCCTCGTCGGCGTCAGCCTCGACGGCCCTCGTGCTCAACACGACGCCTACCGAGTGGATAAGCGTGGTACGTCCAGCTTCGACAGGGTCCTGCGCGGCCTCGGCCACCTTCGAGATCACAATGTTCGCTACAACATCCTCTGTACCGTGCACTGCGCGAACGAGAGCCAACCTCTCGAGCTCTATCGATTCTTTCGCGACGAGTGCGGAGCGCAGTTCATCCAGTTCATCCCGATTGTCGAGCGCGAGAGCACCGATAGTGGTGTTCGTAGTGACAAAGTCACCGATCGCTCGGTCACACCTGAGGGCTGGGGTCGCTTCCTCGTAGCGGTCTTCGAGGAGTGGCTGTCCCACGATGTCGGTACCGTATTTGTACAGAGCTTCGAGGCAGCGCTCGCCTCTTGGCTCCGACTGCCACCTGCGATATGCGTCTTCGCCAGAACCTGTGGCAACGCAGTGGCGCTCGAACACAATGGCGACGTCTACTCTTGTGATCACTTCGTGGAGCCACGATACCTCCTCGGCAACATCTCCGAGACCCATCTCATCGAGCTCGTCTCCTCGCCAAAGCAGCGACTCTTCGGAGAGAAGAAGCGCAGTAGCCTCCCCCGCTATTGCCTTGATTGCGATGTTCGCTTCGCTTGCAACGGCGAGTGCCCAAAGAACCGCTTCATCAGCACCCCTGATGGCGCGGAGGGTCTAAACTATCTCTGCGCCGGGTACAAGGCCTTCTTCCACCATGTCGACGGTTCCATGCGCCTCATGGCCGACCTGGTGCGTGCAAAGCGTCCTGCCTCCGACATCGTTTCCATCTTCGCCAAGAGCCCCCGTAACGCGCCGTGCCCGTGTGGTAGCGGTATCAAGACCAAACGATGCCATGGATCCTGAGGTCTGGCCAATAGAAGCACCCTGGGTTCCGAGGACGAGGCCATAGCAGCCGCAGCCGAGATAAGTGACCGCCAACCAGTCCGCTATCAGGCCTTCGCCCCCGACCGTGCCGGCGATCGAGACGGGCCGATCGCCGGTCGAGCCGCCGATGCAGCCAATGCGGCCACTCCAGATCGCGTCGGAGGGCCGATCCGTACTCGACGCCCAGGGTGGTGCTGCGAACGGAGCTGGCGCGTGACGGTCCGGGATGATCAGGAGCGAAGGTCTTCGACCGGCCACGCCGGATCGCCGTCGAGGATCTCGGGGTCACCGGTCAGGAGGGTCGCGCCGTAGGCGATCGCCGTGGCGACGGCGAACGCGTCGGCGTACGCCATGACGTACCCAGCCTTGAGGTGAGCCGCCTCGAGGACGCGAGCTCCGGTCGGCAGGTCCAACGTGAGCCGCGGGCGAAGCTCCCGCACGACGCGGCGAGCCCGATCGACACCGGCGCGGCGCTCGACGATGTAGGCCACCTCACCGAGATTGATCCAGCTCATGACTGGGCGCGACGGCATCGCTGCCTCCACCCGAACTGCCGCCGGTTCGTCGCCATCGAGCCAGCGCAGAATCGCCCAGGAGTCGAGAGACTCGGTCAACGACGGGCTTCGGACCGGTGGTCGGCCTCCAGCTCAGCCACGAGCCCCAGCCCGGCGAGCGACCCTCGTAGCGTCGGGTGGTCCCGCACCGGTTCCAAGCGCACCGCATCGCCGCCCTCGTCGAGAGCGAACTCGACCTCGTCCCCGGGGCCGATCCCGAGGCGGTCGCGAAGGTCTTTGGGGATCACCACCTGCCCTTTCGCTCCAACCCGATGAGTCATACCGTATAGTATAACTACCGTGCGCCGGAAGCCCGAGCCGGCGGGACGTCGCCCGAGCTCCTGGGCTACCCGAAACTCGGGGTCGCCGGTGAGCACCGGGGCTGGAGAGCGACGCGATCAGCCATCTTCGTGCGTACGGTCCCAGTCACGCTCCTCCAAGAGCATGGCCGTCAGCTCGTACCGTTCCATCCGCCAGGCCACCTTCAAGGTCGACCTGGCCCGTGGGGTTAGCGTACGTGTCGGAGGGGGGACTTGAACCCCCACGCCCTTGCGGGCACCAGCCCCTCAAGCTGGCGCGTCTGCCTATTCCGCCACTCCGACCTGTCCATCTCGCTCACGGAGAGCACTCTGCCGCCCGAGATGGCGCACTCTCCAGCGCCATTTACCATACCTGGCGCAGCGAGTCACCGGTAACGCTGCCACAGAGCCCCTGTGCCGTAGACGCTGATCCAGCTCCCGAGACATCACCGCTCGGGATCGCCGCTGCCCATCAGGCGGGGGCCGCCGTAGACGCTGATCCGGCTCCCGAGACATCACCACGTCAGGCTGGAGCCCGCCGGCGAGGCATCCCGACCACAGCGAAGAGCACCAGCGTGGTCTCGTCGACCTCGCTGGTCACGAAGAAGTCATCAGCGGTGATCCCGGTCGCACCACGGGTATCCCGGCGTGCCACGAGGCGGTAGGCCATGGGCAGCACTTTCGTGTACGCAGTGACGTACCAGGAGTAAGGCACCCGGTGGCGCAGGTCGAAGTGATCGAGAGCCAGGAGCCGGTTTGCCTTGTCACGCCGCCTGGCGAAATCCTCCTTCACCACCCGCGTGCCATCCAGACCACCGACCCACACGTCGTCGAACCATGCCCTTAGCAGGTCCTCCAGCTCCTCTTTCACGAATAGCGTCAGGTGGAAGGGGTTCTCGAAATCTGCAGGCCGGTTCGGCGTGAGGAAAAACGCCGTCCCTCCGTCCGCGAGCACCCGGCTCACCTCCCTTGCATGTGCCGCTGGATCCCTGAAGTGCTCTATCAGGTGAGAGGAGCAGGCCCAGTCGACCGCCCCGGTCGCCAACCCCAGATGGGTCGCGTCCATCTGTGCAACGTGCAGCTCGCCCGATCTGACCCTGTGCTCTGCACGCGCCAGCGCTCCCCGCTTGTAGTCCACACCGAACAGGGTTCGCCCCGGGAGAGCGAAGGCCTCCAGCTCCAGTCCCTCCCCGCAACCGATATCTAGAACCCTCCCCGGACCGAGCCTCTCTATGACAGCCCGGTAACCGGCCGCGTGCAGCGCTAGCAGGGAGTCCGGAGTAGCTCCCTCCACCGGGCGCTCGCCCGTAAGACGCCGAACTGCCGTGTCTGAGCCGATCGCCTTACACTAGCCCACAAGGTGCCCCCCTCTCCGCAAGAAGACTCCAGGTCGAGCTCGCTGGCCGTGCGAGTAGTCAGCCTTTGGCGCCGGCCGGACTGGCAGCGCTATGGACCCGCACTGCTCGTAGCCCTGGTGGCCTACGCTCCGCTCTTCGCCTCGAAGTGGGGTGTCGCCACGGCCGATACGAAGGTCTACCTCTACCTTGACCCCACGAAGCTATTGAAGAGCGCTGCCTTCATGTGGGATCCGAGCAACGCGCTCGGGACCGTGACCCACCAGAACATCGGATACCTGTTCCCGATGGGTCCGTTCTTCTGGGCGACAAAGGCCATCGCTATCCCTATGTGGGTATCGGAACGACTCTGGCTGGGAAGCGTGCTGCTCCTGGCTGGTCTTGGCATGATCTACATGGCCAGGCAGTTCGAGCTGCGAGGTGCCGGCATGCTGATCACCACCCTCGCCTATATGACGAGCCCGTACCTGCTCCAGTACTCGGGCCGCATATCCGTGATACTGCTCCCCTGGGCAGGGCTCCCTCTCATGATCGGACTTACCATGCGGGGGGCGAGGACCGGCAGTTGGCGCTATCCCGCCATGTTCGCCATCCTTGCCACCGCTGTCGGGAGCATCAACGCGACGAGCATCCTGTACGTAGGTCTCGGTCCGTTCCTCTGGCTTCTCTACGCCTGCTTCGCCGAGCACTCCATTGACACGAAGCGGCTGCTCGTTACCATATGGCGCTTCGGCTTCCTCTCGCTCGTCACTGCTCTCTGGTGGATAGCAGGCCTGTGGGTCGAGGGATCCTACGGGATCAACGTGCTGAAGTACACGGAGACAGTCTCTGCCGTGGCCTCGACGACGCTTTCCTCCGAGATCCTCCGCGGGCTCGGATACTGGTACTTCTACGGCGGGGGCAAGCTCGGGCCGTGGGTCGGGGCCGCCGTCGACTACACCCACTGGGTATGGCTGATCGTGCTCTCCTTCGCCGTTCCCGCTATGGCGATCCTGAGCGCGCTCTTCGTACGTTGGCGGCGTCGCGGCTTCTTCGTGGCGCTGCTGGTTCTCGGTGTCACCATAGCAGTCGGCACCCATCCCTACACGAGCCCTTCTCCGTTCGGAAGCCTGCTGAAAGCGTTCATGCTCCACACAACGGAGGGATTGGCCCTGAGGGGAGTCGACCGCGCCACGCCCCTCGTCATATGCGCAGTCACATTCCTGGCTGGTGTGGGGGTCAGCGCTCTCATCCGATGGCTCGTACGCGGTCGCACTGTTACCCAGGCTGCACGCCGTAGCCTGGCTGTAGGCATACTCGGCGCGGCCGTGGTTCTGGCTGCCAACCCCTTCCTGTTCACCGCTGGTTTCCTTCCGAGCCACTTCCAGATGGACGAGCATCCACCCTCCTACTACACGAAAGCAGCGGCATACCTGAACGCCAGGAACAAGAGGCTGCGCGTATGGGGCATCCCAGGTGTCAACTTCGCGAGTGGCACATACGGCGACTCGATAGATCCGGTCTTTCCTGCCCTGCTCAACCGCTCCTACGTGCAACGCCAGCAGCAGACATACGGCTCGATACCCACCCAGGACCTTCTCTACGCCGTGGACGAGCCCTTACAGAACGGAGTTTTCGACACGTTGGCACTCGTTCCGATAGCAAGGCTCATGAGCGTAGGTGACATCGCCCTCATATCTGACTACCTCTACGCCCGCTACAACACTCCGAGTCCCCGCCTGACCTACCAGCTCTTCGACCAGCCGATTGGGGGCCTCGGAAAGCCAGTAGCTTTCGGAGCACCGAAACCGAACGTCTCCCTGATCCCCTACCTGAACGAGGCGCGCCTTGCCGAACCTGCCCATCTCCCTTACCCGGCACCCATCATCGTCTATCCCGTCAAAGGAGCTCGACCTGTCATAAGGGCGGAGTCCACGAGCGGCGCCCTCGTGATCGACGGAGCCGGCCACGGTCTGGTGGCAGCGGCGGACGAAGGGCTTCTGGCGAAGAACCCGAATGTCGTCTACTCAGGCACCTTCGCCCACGACCCCTCTGAGCTACGCAAGCTCGCCGGCGCCCCCGGTGTCGATCTCGTCCTCACCGACTCGAACCGGAAACAGGGCTTCATCTGGAGCACCCTGTCGGCAAATGCGGGATATACCGAGACCGCCACCGGCAACGGACCCCAGCCGGCGAACGACACGCCCATCGTTATGTTCCCGAGAACCCCCCAGGACACCTACACCCTGGCCAAGTACATAGGCGTGAAGAACGTCATAGCATCCTCCTACGGGAACCCCTTCACGTTCACCCCGGAGAACCAGGCGTACAAGGCGATAGATGGCAACCCCGACACGGCCTGGGCCACCAGCGCTTACGCCAAGGCAAGGGGGCAATGGATCCAGATCACCTTCGACCACCCCGTGACCACGAACCATGTGAACCTGGTCCAGCCGCTCAATGGCGCACCGAACCGCTGGATCACGAAGGTGAGCCTGACATTCGACCATCGCTCCCAGACTGACCGGACCCTGGGGCAGATCTCACGCACCCCCGCCGGCGAGACCCTCCACTTCCCGACCAGGACGTTCAGCACCCTCCGCATAACGATCGACGCCACCAACTTCACAGGCCACCATCACGCAGCCGCACCCAGCTACGTGGGCTTCTCCTCCATACGCGTGCAGGGTCGCCACAGCACGCACGCGATAGTGGCGACGAAGCTCAATATCCTTCCAGAGGATATGCTCCGCACTCTCGGTACCGCCTCGCTGCACGATCGTCTAACGGTCATAATGACCCGCCGGCGTGTCGCGCCGATACCTCCGCGTACCTCGCCGGAGCTACGCATAGACGATGAGATCTGGCTGCCCACGAAGCGCACCTTCACTCCCTCCGGAACAGCCAGGATATCCACTCTCATTCCCGACAACGAGATAGATAAGCTGCTCGGCATGCCAGGCGCGAACGGCACAGGCATCGTGGCGAACTCATCCGGAAGGCTGCCAGGTGACCTGCAAGCACGTAGCTCCTCCGCCATCAGCACCAATGCGGCACTCTTCTGGTCTCCGGGCTTCCAGACATCCGCTCAGATCGGGGCCTGGCTCCAGTACGACCTCCCCCATCCCATATCCTTCGACCACCTGAACCTTCAGCTGATAGCCGATGGCGATCACTCTCTCCCCACGAGACTCCAGATCTCAGCCGGAGGGCACTCTGACGTCGTCAACCTTCCCCCCGTATCAGACAGCTCCGTGTTCGACGCGAAGGTCAGCGTGCCGGTTCACTTCCCGACGCTTACGGGCAGCCATATACGTATCACGGTCCTCGCGATACATAAGGAAACCACGATAAACTATTACTCCGATGCTCCTATAACGATGCCAATCGCCATAGCGAAAGTCGGCCTTCCCGGGGTAGTAGCCCCTGCCCTCCCTAATGAGCTACCTGATATTTGCCGATCGAACCTCCTCGAGATCGACGGCAAACCCATCTCGGTGCGGATCGTCGGCACTACGAAGGCAGCCGAGCAGGACAAGGGGCTCGCCATCGTTCCCTGTGGCAGGACCCATTCGATCACCCTGCCTGCTGGCTACAACGTCATCACCTCGACGAACGGGGCGATCAGTGGGATAAGTGTGGACCGCCTGGTACTGGACTCCGGGCCAGGCGGCGTACCCGCCCCCCCCGCATCTCCGGCAACACGCGACATTCCCCCGACGAAGCCTGCTCCAGCTCCTCAGGTGACCGTCACTCACTCCAGCACTACGGAGGCCACCATCGAGGTAGCCGGAGCCACCTCCCCATTCTGGCTCGTGCTCGGAGAAAGCGTGAACAAGGGCTGGGTCGCGACCCTGGATGGCTCGGGCGGGAGCGGCGCCCGAGCGCTCGGCACGAGCCAGCTGGTGGACGGCTTCGCGAACGGATGGCTGGTGACCCCCCCGAAAGATGGTGCGGGCAGCTTCACCGTAACCCTTCATTGGTGGCCACAGGACCCGGTATGGGTGGCAATGGGCCTATCGGCCCTGGCATTCCTGGCCTGCGTAGCGATTGCCGCATGGCCTCGCTCCAGGCGCCATGATGGAGGCTCTGGCCCCGATCCGTACGGCCGGCTATCGTTCACCGATCATGGATCGGCGCGAACCGGGGCCAATGGCGGGCTGGCTGCAGTGGTGGCCGATCAGCGAACCTCGATCCTGACCGCAGCCGGGATCGCTGTGCTCGTGGCT
>DAHXND010000087.1 GCA_027366675.1 Acidimicrobiales bacterium | reverse complement strand
GGCCCGCCACATCGCCGACTATGTGCAACGCCTCGACGGTGTTCACGGTGCCTGCAGGACGTCGCTTGTGAACTAGAGCGAGCTCTGCCCCCAGGCGCTGGCTGAAGCGCTCCGCCACCTTCACCCGTCCGGCATCCGGCGCTACGATCACCAGGCTGCCATCGATCTCGGACTCCAGGTACTCGACCAGGACAGGCATGGCCGTCAGGTGATCGAATGGTACGTCGAAGAAGCCCTGGATCTGGCCGGAATGAAGGTCAACACTCACGACCCGGTCCACGCCCGCGGTGCTGAGGAGATCAGCAACGAGCTTCGCCGTTATGGGCTCCCTGCCGCTCGCCTTCCGGTCCTGGCGTGAATAACCGTAGTAGGGACATACGGCAGTGATGCGCTTCGCCGAGGCACGCTTCGCAGCGTCTACCATTATCAGCTGCTCCATCAGACTGTCGTTCACCGGCGGGCAGTGCGTCTGCACTATGAAAGCATCACTGCCCCTGATGGACTTGTTGAAGCGGCAGTGTATCTCGCCGTTCGCGAACTCCTGGAGGCGTGCCTCCCCAAGAGCCACCCCGAGATGCTTGGCTATCTCCTCGGCCAGCTCGGGGTGAGAGCGGCCACTGAAGAGCTCCAGGCGCCTGCGGGGTACGACCTCCATCAGGATCAGACGCTAGCAAATAGCAGACCGTGCCACAGAACCCGGCTGATGGCACGATCAGGAAGCATGATCCGGGCAACCCAGATAGAAAGGCCCGGTCACCGTGCCCCCGGGGATCGTGGTCCCAGGTTCGAGGACGGCGAACGGACCGACCTGAGCGTCATCTCCGATCTCGCTCTGGGTGGCCACGCTCTGGCGCAGGCGTGCCCGCTTACCGACCAACACGTCGACCAGGTGAGTATCAGGTCCGATCTCAGCTCCCTCCTCGATCACGCACCTGCCCTGCATCACCACCCCCGGGAAGAGCGTGACATCTGGCGACAACTGCACGAGAGCATCAAGATAGATCTGCTCAGGATCTATCATGGTCACACCGCGGCGCATCCATCGCTCGTTCGTGCGTGAGCGGAGCTCGGACTCGGCCAGGGCGAGCTGAGCTCGGTCGTTCACTCCCGCGGCTTCCATGGGATCGTCCAGGACCAGCTTGCCAACACGGTGCCCCGCCTCGTAAAGAACCTCTATGGCATCCGTGAGGAAGTACTCGCCGCGATCATTAGCCGGAGAAAGGCGCCGCAGAGCGGGTGCAACGACGCTGCGGCGAAAACAGTATATGGAAGTAGCCACCTCGTGGATTCCGGCCTCCTCCTGCCTGAGGTGGGCATCGTCCACCAGGCGAGCCACCCGGTCATCCTTGCCCATGAGCACCCTGGAGTAGCCGGTCGGATTGTCCAGCACGGCAGAGAGCACGGTGGCTGCCGCGCCAGAAGACCTGTGATGTCGAACCAGCGCAGCGATGGTGGGGGCACGCACGAGCGGGGTGTCGCCCGGCAGCACGACGACGTCTGCTTCCTCGCTCCCATCCGGAGCCTCGGGAAGCCCCGTCAGCGCTACCGCCATCGCCTCTCCCGTTCCGCGAGGATCAACTTGCTCGACGAACTCTATAGCAAGCCCGTCGGGAGCACCTTCACGTAGTGCCTTGCTCACCCACTCACGACCATGGCCCACGACCACGACTACGCGCTCGATCGGCAGCTCTGCCAGAGCATCGAGCACATGCAGCACCATGGGCCTGCCACAGAGGAAATGCAGGGGCTTAGGGCGGGTCGAACGCATACGGGTTCCCTCGCCAGCAGCGAGGACCACTGCTACCAGAGGGCGATGGTTGCGAGCATGCATGGCACTCATGGTTTCATTCTGCACCCAGCAGGGCTCACGGCGCGCGCATGGTGCCCGCGTGGCAAACTGTGGCGATGCCAAGCACCCTGTCAAGCTCCACCGCTCTCCCGGGATATCCCGGCGCTCCCCGAGCAGAGCAGCCCAGACATGCCGGCATGACCGAACCAGATCTCCGGCGCGCCCTGGGGATACCTGAGGAAGCAGAGCGCGCGCTCATCTTCACCGAATCCAGCCACTGGGATCCAGACTGGATGCTACGAGCAGAGGAGTATTACAGGCTACGCGTGCAGGGTCACCTCGATCGTGCCATAGACGAGCTAGCGAGAGATCCGAGGCGCGTCTACAGCGTGGAATGCATGTTCTTCTTCCGGCGCTACTGGGAGAGGCGCCCCCGGCGCCGTGATCTGGTCCGCGACCTGGTGAACAGCGGGCGCCTGCGCATGATGGGCTGCGGCGTGACCACACCAGACACCATCCTCCCTCCGGTGGAAGCTCTGATTCGTGACTACCTGGAAGGCCAGGTTTGGCTGGCAGGAGAAGGCATGACTCCGGAGCCGTCCGTGGCCTACCTGCCCGACTCCTTCGGTCACAGCGCCGAGCTGCCCGCGGTGCTAGCGAGTCTCGGCATAGGCGCCGTGGCATTCTCACGAATCGACGGCATGTACTTCCTGGGCTGCGAGGCAGAGACGAGGAAGCACTTCCCGCGCACAGGATCGAGCGCTGAGAAGCTCCTCCACGGCGAGCGCACGCTCGATTTCATCTGGAGGGCGGCCGACGGCTCCGAGGCAGTCGCTCACTGGAATGCCTTCACCTACGGCCAGGGTGAGCTGCTGGCGCACGTGGGAATGACTCGGGTGCTCGGAGCACCCCTCGCCTTCCCATGGCGAACCGAATCCCACGTCGCGCACCGCGTCGCCCGCTACGTCCGAGACCTCGGCCCGCTGGCGCGCACCCCCTACCTGCTCTGCCCGATCGGGTTCGACTTCAGCGCTCCGATCCCGGACCTCATGACCCTTCTCGACCGCTACAACGCCTCCTACTACCCCGTCACCGGCACGTACCTGGTAAACGCAGGCCTGGACGACTACCTGGCACTGGTGGGCCACCATCGTGAGAACCTGCCGACCATCTCCTTCGACCCGAACCCATGCTTCATGGGCTTCTACACATCGCGCCCCACCCTGAAAGCGCGCTACTACAGCGCGGTGCATGATCTGCTGTCTCTCGAGGACCGCGCCGTGAAACGCTCCCTCACCGAGGCAGACCCCGGCTTGCTGGAAAAGCTCATACCGGCCATCGAACCGGCATGGTGGACCGTAGCGACCGCCAACCATCACGACTTCATCACCGGGACCTCGCCAGATCGGGTCACGAAGGCAGAGCAGATGAGATGGCTGGCCGATGCGCGAGAGCTGGCGGCACGGGTGTCCGAGCGTCTCGGGCTCAGCAGCCAGCCCGGCGGCGCAGGCTCCGCTGATCCAGGCAACGCTCCCTGGGAATGGTCATGGGAAGGGTCGGTGCTTCGTGTGCGAGGACCGTCGGGACTTCTCGAATTCGATGCCGAGCGCGGTGGCTGCCTGCTCATCTCCTCCGCCAGCGAACCCACCGAAACCGCCCCTGCCAGACTCGCCGGGGAGGTCTTGTGCTACGAGGACAGTGGCGGGCTCTGGAGGATGGGACACGAGATCGCCGGAGGACACGTGCGCCTGGTTGATCGCTCCGGGGACCACAAGGCGAAGATGGACGTCGAGCTCGTGCAGGCGCCCGATCCCAGATACATCGAGACCGGATCTACCTCGCCGGGAGCACCTGCGCTCGTGGTTCGCACGGAGACCATGCTCGGGGGTAACCCCCTGGTGTCCACCTGGGTGCTCCGCCAGCCAGCCCATGACCAGTCCCACCAGAACGGGCAGGCACATTCGGACAGCCAGTCCCACCAGAACGGCCAGGCACCTCCTGACAGCCAGTCCTTCTCCGGCCCTATCGGCTTCGCCGTGCGCGCCACCTTGCCGCCAAGGCGTGTTCTCAC
>DAHXND010000073.1 GCA_027366675.1 Acidimicrobiales bacterium | reverse complement strand
GGCCCCCGCCATGACGCCAGGGCTCTCCATGAGAGGACCCCTGCCACCAGCAGCGCCCAGATCCCGCAAATGGCCGCCTCGGCGAGCACCTCGGTCGAGACGAAGAACTGGGCCGTGACGAGCAGGCCGAACACGAAGCCCATCCTGTGAGGGTTGGCACCGCATCTGATGGCCTTGTCCGCCACCAGCAACATCAGAGGAAGGAGGCCCAGGCAGACCACGTTCACCTGGCCAAGGCTCATTGACTCCGCCACGCCGCCAGCTATGCAGAACACGAGCCCCGCCGCGAAAGAAGCCAGCCAGCCGGCCCCGAAATGGCGTGCAAGGAGGAACATACCGAAACCACTCGTAGCGAGGCCGAGGCTGAGAGCGAGGTTCAGGCTCACGACCGGCCCAGCCAGCCACGTGACGGGCGCGAGCAGGATCCCGACGAGAGGCACCGATGTGTTGTCCAGCAGGTTCGCCCCTGCAGGCCAGTTCGCCTCCCTGGTCACGAACCAGTGGCCAGGATGTATCCACATACCTGGAGAGGCTATGAAATGTGCCCAGTACCCGAGGAACCACGTGAACAGCACCGGGTCTCCCGCCGCACCTGGCGCATGAGTAGCAGGTCCGGCCAGCCACGCATGGGCGTTCGCGAAGAACCCAAGCACCAGGAAGCCTGCCAACCCCAGTGCCCGCCCCGGCCAGGGCGAGGCCCGGTGCCCGTGCTCAGGCATGCAGGCGGTCCCAGATTCTCTCCGCGACATCCTCGGGAAGCCAGGAGATCTCGCGAAGATCCTCGAGAGATGCTTCAGCGACAGCGCGGGCCGATCCGAGCTGCCTCACCAGCCGCTCGCGGCGCTTTGGCCCGAGGCCACGGATCCCTTCCAGCGGGCCTGAGGGCACGCGCCTCGCACGGACTGCCCTGTGATACCTGATGGCGAAGCGATGCGACTCGTCCCGGGCGCGCTGGAGCAGGTAGAGAGCCTCCGAGGGTCGCGCCACGATGATAGGCTCCGAGCGGCCGGGAACGTATACCTCCTCGAGGCGCTTGGCGAGCGACGCGAGCGACACCCTGCCCGCCAGTCCGAGCTCCTGCACGACGCGCTCGGCTACAGCGAGCTGGCCCTTGCCGCCGTCTACGATGATGAGCTGTGGAGGGTAAGCGAACGGCCTCCGCACGGGGCGGCCCGAGCTCTTCGCAGCCGCGCCACCTTCCTCTGGGCCGGCGCTCCTCCCTCGATCAGCGCTCCTCCCTGGATCGGCGTTCCTCCCTGGATCGCCTCCTCGATCCTCCAGGAACCTGCGCAGGCGCCGCTCCAGCACCTCCGCCATCGCGGCGTAGTCGTCGTTGCCCGGCACCGACCGTATACGGAAACGCCGGTAATCGCTCCGTTTCGCTATACCGTCCTCCAGAACGACCATCGAACCAACGTAGTCCTGCCCCTGTAGATGGCTCATGTCGTAGCACTCGATCCGTAGCGGTGCCTCGGGCATGCACAGGATCTCCTGCAGCTCGGCCAGTGCCCGGGCCCTGCTGTTATGGTCCGAGGCGCGCATCATAGCGTGCCGGGCAAGAGCCTGTGTGGCATTATGGCGCACTGTCTCCTGCAGGGAGCGTTTGGCTCCACGCTTCGGTACAGAGACCCGCACCGGACCGCCGCGCTTGGCCGCCAGCCACGACTCATAGACGCCTACGCTATCGGGCTCACCGGGTACCAGGATGAGACGGGGCACTCCGAGAACAGGCTCGTCATAGACAGACTCGAGTATCCTGCCGACCAGCTCCGCGGGTGTGAGGTCCTCCGGCTTGTCCAGCACGAAAGCCCTCCGTCCCACGACCATGCCCCTGCGTACGCTGAATACCTGCACTGCCGTCTCGAGATCGTCACCGTCCTCGGCTATCACGTCGAAGTCCTCCGGGCGGTCGCTGACCATCTGCTGGCTCTCGAGCACGGCATCCACGGCAGCCAGGCGATCTCGCAGGCGTGCCGCCCGCTCGAAGTCGAGATCCCTTGCAGCGTCGTGCATGCTGGTGGTCAAGCGGCCTACGACCGAGCGCGAGTCGCCCTCCAGGAAGGATGTCATCTCCCGCACGTAGCCCTCGTATGCCTCCTTCGTCACAGCCCCCACGCACGGCCCCGAGCATCTCTCTATGTGGTAGAGCAGGCAGGGGCGGCCCAGCTTCTCGTGGCGACCCAGCTTCGCGTCGCTGCAGGTGCGGATCGGCATGGAGCGCGTGAGCTCCGCGACGGTCTGGCGGATCGCCCCGACGTTCACGTAGGGGCCGAAGTACCGCACGCCCTTCCGTTTCGCCTCCCTCACCACCGCGACCCGCGGCCACGCGTCACCAAGCGTCACGGCCACATACGGGTACGTCTTGTCGTCCATCATCCTGACGTTGAAGCGAGGTTTGTGGGCCTTTATGAGATTCGCTTCCAGGACGAGTGCCTCGACCTCGTTCCTCACCTCTATCCACTCCACGCTGGCAGCAGCCTCTACCATCTGGCGCGTGCGGCCAGCCAGCCGTCCCGGCTCCTGGAAGTAGCTGGCCAGGCGCTTGCGAAGGGATAGCGCCTTACCTACGTAGATGACGCGACCTGCAGCATCGAGGAACTGGTATGACCCTGGCGCATCCGGGACCCCGGCACTCGGGGGGCGGGTGATCATGTAGCCATGCTGCCCGACAGAAGGCCGCTCATGTGCCGTAGCGCGCGAGGTCGCCTGCAAAGCGCGTAAGATGATGCTCGACAAGCCGGCCTGGCGACCGGCCTCAGCTCACATTGCCATCTGGGCCGACATCCCCGCGAGCACGGCCAGGAGCGCTCGCCGGCCACGCAGATGGCCTCCCGCGAAGGGGGTTCAGGCACAGTGAAAGAGAACGGCACATACGGCGGACCGTCGGCATCGCTATGGAGCATCACGTGATGCGGCTCCAGCGTGCCCTCCCATCGCGCTACCAGAGCGCCTCCCCGGACGATCTCGCCAGCGCGATCGCCTTCGCGAAGGAGACGCTCGGCTCGCGCGTCCTCGTTCTCGGCCACCACTACCAGCGAGACGAGGTCATGCGCTGGGCCGACGCCAGAGGGGACTCCCTCGCCCTGGCACACCACGCGGCTGCTCATCCTGAGGCCGGGACAATCGTCTTCTGCGGCGTGCACTTCATGGCTGAATCCGCTGACATGCTCACCGCCCCCGGAACCGCTGTCGTGCTGCCGGACCTGAACGCCGGCTGCTCGATGGCGGACATGGCTGACTGCGATGACGTCGAGGATGCCTGGCATGCCATGGCCCAGGTAACCGACACTTCATCTGTGATCCCGATCACCTACATAAACTCCTCGGCGGCCGTGAAGGCCTTCGTGGGCCGCCACGGAGGCTCTGTATGCACGTCGTCGAACGCCCGGGCAGTGCTCGAATGGGCGCTCGAGGAGCAGGGAGCTACGAAAGTGTTCTTCATCCCGGACCAGCACCTTGGCAGGAACACCGCCATCGCCCTGGGAATAGACGAAGACGTGATCGCCATGTGGGATCCGCGCCGGGAAATGGGTGGCCTGGACGAGGCAACGCTGAAGGGCGCTACGGTCCTTCTCTGGAAGGGGCACTGCTCGGTGCACCAGCGGTTCCGCCCCGAGCACGTGCGTGCGTTCAGGCAGGAGCATCCCGCTGGCATCGTCGTGGTCCATCCTGAGTGCTCCCACGATGTCGTATCCATGGCCGACGTGGTTGGATCGACCGACGCCATAATAAGAGCCGCCCGCGAGGCTGCCCCGGGATCCGTGCTGGCCGTGGGAACCGAGATACATCTCGTGAACAGGCTGGCTGGCGAGCTGCCCGACCGCACCGTGCTCTCGCTGGACCCGCTCGTCTGCCCCTGCTCGACCATGAACCGGATCGATGCGGCGCACCTGGCCTGGGTGCTGGACGAGCTCATGGCCGGCCGTGTACCCAACCGGATCACGGTAGACGAGGCAACGGCATCCGACGCCCGCAAGGCACTTGACAGGATGCTTTCCATCTAGAGAAGCGCTGAGAGGAACCGGCCGGTGTAGCTGCGTGGCTCCTGCGCCACAGCCTCTGGTGGCCCGGCGACGACTACCGTCCCTCCCCCTCCACCACCTTCCGGTCCCAGATCGACCACCCAATCTGCGCTCTTCACGACATCCAGGTTGTGCTCTATCACTATGACAGTGTTCCCCTGATCCACCAGACGTGACAGCACGAGGAGGAGCTTGGACACGTCCTCGAAGTGAAGCCCAGTCGTGGGCTCGTCGAGTATGTACAGCGTATGCCCTGTACTGCGCCGCGACAGCTCCGAGGCCAGCTTTACACGCTGAGCTTCTCCGCCGGAGAGGGTCGGCGCCGGCTGGCCAAGGCGGACATATCCGAGGCCGACATCCACGAGCGTCTGGAGGTGGCGCGCTATAGGCGGCTGGTTGGCGAAGAACTCCAGGGCTTCCTCGCAGGGCATCTCCAGCACATCGGATATCGTGCGCCCCCTGAAGGTGATCTCGAGCGTGTCGCGGTTATAGCGGCTTCCGCCGCATATCTCGCAAGGCACGTACACGTCGGGAAGGAACTGCATCTCTATCCGTATGGTCCCGTCGCCGGAGCACGACTCGCATCGGCCGCCTCGCACGTTGAAAGAGAAGCGGCCCGGCAGGTAGCCGCGAGCACGCGCCTCCGGCGTCATGGAGTAGAGCCTGCGCACGTGGTCGAACATGCCTGTGTAGGTGGCGGGGTTCGAGCGCGGAGTCCGCCCGATCGGGGCCTGGTCCATGTCGATCACCTTGTCCAGCAGCTCGACGCCCTCCAGGTCCACATGAGCACCGGGCAACGCCTTCGCTCCGTTCAACCGCTTCGCCAGTGCGAGGTACAGGACGTCGTTCACCAGGCTCGACTTTCCCGAGCCCGACACGCCCGTGACCGCCACCAGGCACCCGAGCGGGAAGGCGACGTCGATCCCCTGGAGGTTATGCTCCTTCGCCCCCCGCACCGTGAGCCACCCCTCGCGAGGCTCGCGCCTGCGCACCGGCAGTGGGATCTTCCTTGTCCCCGCCAGGTACTGGCCCGTGATAGAGCGCTCGCAGGCCATGAGGTCGGCCACGGTGCCCGAGCAGAGGATCTCTCCACCGTGCTCCCCGGCACCTGGCCCTATGTCCACGACGTGGTCTGCTGCCCGTATGGTCTCCTCGTCGTGCTCGACCACGAGCACTGTATTGCCCAGATCGCGCAGTCTGAGGAGCGTATCTATGAGGCGCCGGTTATCACGCTGGTGAAGTCCGATAGAGGGCTCATCGAGCACGTAAAGCACCCCTACGAGGCCCGAGCCGATCTGGCTGGCGAGGCGGATCCGCTGCGCCTCGCCCCCGGCCAGGGTGCCCGACGAGCGATCGAGCGTCAGGTAGTCGAGGCCCACATCGACGAGGAAGCGCGAGCGCTCCCGGATCTCCTTCAGGACCCTCTCTGCTATCTTCTCCTCGCGCTCCGTGAGCTCCAGGCTGTCCACCACGCCGATGACGCTCCCGACGTCGAGCGCACACAGCTCCGCTATGTTCCGGCCGGCGATCGTCACCGCGAGCGACTCCGGCTTCAACCGGCTCCCTCCGCAGGCAGAGCACGGCACCTGGCGCATGTAGGCCTGGAAGGCTTCACGCTGGGAATCGGATTCCGCGTCCCCGTGCCTGCGCTCCAGCCAGGCTACGACCCCCTCGTAGCGCGTGGTGAAGGAGCGCTGGCGGCCGAACCGGTTACGGTAGCGGATGGCGACCTCCCGCTTCGTCGATCCATAGAGGAGGAGCTTCCTCTCGGATGCCTTCAGCCTGCGCCAGGGCGTCGACATCGAGAATCCATAGGTGCCTGCTACACCTTCGAGCAGCTTCGCGAAGTACTGGCTGCGGGCTTGCGCCCATGGGGCGATGGCTCCCTCGTCGAGCGACTTGCCCTGATCGGGAACGACGAGATCCGGATCCACCTCGAACCTCGTCCCGATGCCGTCGCAGCGCGGGCAGGCTCCATAGGGCGTGTTGAAGGAGAAGTTCCTGGGGGCGAGCTCGTCGAAGCTGAGCTGGCAGTCCGCGCAGGCGAGATGCCGGCTGAAGGTCATGGTGCCCGGATCCTCTGATGCCTCGCCGGAGCCCAGCACCTCTATCATGACGACGCCCCCTGCCAGCTCTATGGCTGTCTCCACCGAGTCGGTCAGGCGCCGCGCCACCCGGCCGCCCGCTACCAGCCGGTCCACCACCACCTCGATGCGGTGCTGCTCGTAGCGAGCGAGGTGAAGGGGATCACGCCCCTGGAGCTCGATCATCTGGCCGTCGACCCGGACCCTGGCAAAGCCCTGCCGGGCAAGGTCGTCGAGCAGGCTCTCGTACTCTCCCTTCCGGCCTCTGACGACCGGGGCCAGAACCAGGTAGCGAGTACCCTCAGGAAGGGCCATGATCCGATCTACTATCTGCTGGGGAGACTGCCTGGCAACAGGCTTGCCGCAGGACGGGCAGTGCGGGTGACCGATCCTCGCGTACAGGAGCCTGAGGTAGTCGTATATCTCGGTGATCGTGCCGACTGTCGACCGAGGGTTCCTCGACGTGGACTTCTGATCTATCGAGATCGCTGGCGACAGCCCCTCGATGAAGTCGACATCCGGCTTGTCCATCTGCCCGAGGAACTGGCGCGCATAGGCTGACAACGACTCCACATAGCGCCGCTGCCCCTCCGCATATATCGTGTCGAAGGCCAGGGAGGACTTCCCCGAGCCCGAGAGACCCGTGAACACCACCAGCCGGTCCCTCGGTATCGACAGGGAAGCATCCTTCAGGTTGTGCTCGCGCGCGCCGCGAATTACCAGCTCGTCCACGGGGTCCAGGCTACCGAGCAGGGGGCCGGGACCCGCGCCTCGCTCTTTGGCCTCTAATGCCATCTCGCGCCCTGGCATCACCGCGGGAGGCCATCTCGCCGGCCAGCACCCTGCTCATCTCGTCTCGAAGGGCAGCGGCGTCTTCGAACCTGAGCTCCTCTGCAGCGACCCGCATCTCCTCTTCCAGGGCCTGGAGCACGAGTAGCCGGCTGTCGCGATCAGGCGCCGCTCCCCGCTTCTCCCGATCTCGCTGCTCGGTAGCCCCCCAGATAGCCTTCGCCATCTCGATGTCCGCGAGCAGTGCAGCGTTCGCACCGGCACCGAGCTTTTCCTCAGCCCGGGCTCGCCCGCGGGAGCGGCCGGCACTCGTTCCCCCATGACGGGTCCGGTCCTTCCCCGAGAGCGCTGCCATCCTTCCACCCTGGCCGGGGGCCACGAGGTCCCCGCCGCCGCCTGAGGAAGCTGCCATGCTGCGATTCGCGCGGATCTCGTCCATGATGTCGACGACCGCCTTGCGAACTGTCTTCGGGTCTATCCCGTGGTCAGCGTTGTAGCGAAGCTGCACCACCCTGCGCCGCTCCGTCTCCGATATGGCTTGGCGCATCGACGGCGTGACCTTGTCGGCGTACATGATGACCCGACCCTCGACGTTGCGCGCTGCGCGGCCCATCGTCTGCACCAGGGAGGTGGCCGATCGAAGGAAGCCTTCCTTGTCGGCATCGAGTATCGCGACCAACGCCACCTCGGGAAGGTCCAGACCCTCGCGGAGCAGGTTGATACCGACCAGGACATCGAACGCTCCGATCCTCAGATCCCGCAGTATCTCTATACGCTCCAGCGTGTCGATGTCCGAGTGCAGGTAGCGGACGCGTATGCCCGCCTCGTACAGGTATTCCGTCAGGTCCTCGGCCATGCGCTTCGTGAGCGTGGTCACGAGCACCCGGTCCCCGCCCGAGACCACTCCTGAGATCTCCCGGCGCAGGTCCTCTATCTGGCCCTCCGTAGGCCTTACCACTACCTCGGGATCGACGAGGCCGGTCGGGCGGACTAGCTGCTCCACCACCTGAGCCGAGTGCTCCAGCTCCCAGCTCGCCGGAGTAGCCGAGAGAAAGATCGCCTGCCCTATCTTCGAGAGCACTTCCTCGAAGCGGAGCGGCCTGTTGTCGAGTGCGGACGGCAGGCGGAACCCGTGCTCGACGAGCGTCAGCTTCCTCGAATGGTCCCCCTCGTACTGGCCATGGAGCTGCGGTATGGTCACGTGGCTCTCGTCTATGACCACGAGAAAGTCCTCGGGAAAGTAGTCGAGCAGCGTAAAGGGCATCTCCCCTGGTGCCCTACCATCGAGGTGGCGCGAGTAGTTCTCTATCCCGTTGCAGGTTCCGACCTCGGCCAGCATCTCGAGGTCATATCTGGTGCGCATGGCCAGGCGTTGCTCCTCGAGGAGCTTGCCCTCACCGTGAAGCTCACCCAACCGCTCGGCCAGCTCTTCCTCGATCCCGGTGATGGCCGCTCGCAGGCGCTCAGGGCTCGCCAGGTAGTGCGTGGCCGGGAATATGGCAAGCTGGTCGAGGCTCGCCAGGCGATCACCTGTTACGGGGTCGATCCGGCTCAGGCTTTCGACCTCGTCTCCGAAGTACTCTATGCGAACTGGTAGCTCCTCGTAGGAAGGATGCAGGTCCACCACGTCCCCTCGCACCCTGAATCGCCCACGGACCAGGCTGGTGTCGTTCCGCTCGTACTGGAGCTCCACCAGACGCCGCAGCAGGCTCCGCTGATCGAAGGCCTGCCCCACCTGGAGGTAGAGGAAATGCCCTCGATACTCATCTGGAGCGCCCAACCCGTATATGCACGACACAGAAGCCACGACGACCACATCCCGGCGCGTGAGCAATGCCGAGGTGCTCGCATGGCGCAGCCTGTCTATATCATCGTTTATCGAGGAGTCCTTCTCTATGTAGGTATCGCTCGATGGCACGTAGGCTTCTGGCTGATAGTAATCGTAATATGAGACGAAGTATTCGACGCGATTATGCGGGAAGAAAGACCGTAGCTCGCTCGCGAGCTGCGCCGCCAGAGACTTGTTAGGGGCGATGACGAGAGTAGGCCGACCTGCCGCCTCGATGGTCCAGGCTATTGTCGCACTCTTCCCACTCCCGGTTATGCCGAGCAGCGTTTGGAACCTATGACCTGCCCGCAGGCCCTCGCTCAGCGCGGCAATCGCCTGCGGCTGGTCCCCGGCAGGCGGGAACGGCGCGACCACCTCGAAACCGGTGGGCTCCCCGCCCACACCTGCCGCCAGCCCGGGAGACGCCATGTCGCTGCGAAGACTCACGGTGCCCATGGTACCGGGAAGCAGCCCAGCCGTTCGGGGCCGGAGAGCGAGGATCTCGCTCAGAGATGGGGATGCGAACGCAGGGATATCCCGTTCAGAACGATGTCGACCAGCGTTGCAGCGTAGGAGGCATCCAGGCTGCCCTGATCAGTCCTGGCTCGCTGGATCACCGCCGCGAGCACCATGTCGCTCACTGCCTCCAGGTCGAGTCCCGGCCTGAGCTCCCCCCTTGCCCCGGCCGCCGTCATCACCAGCTTGATCAGCTCCTGGCGGCGCTCCAGGAAGACTTCGTTGAAGGCTTGCTCGAGGCGGGGCTCGTGCTGCATCTCGCTCCACACGCTCATCAGCATCGCACCGAGCGGTGACCTGAACAGCTCGACCAGGTTCGCCACCAGGAAGCTGACGTCGCCTGCCAGTGTCCCGGTCTGCGGCTCACCTATCATGGCGAGCGCTGGTCCATGGATAGCCTCCACCACCAGGGCCTCCCTGGAGGACCACCAGCGATAGAGCGTAGCCTTGCCCACACCTGCCTCCGCTGCGATGGCATCCATGGTGAGCCTGGAGTACCCTCGCTCAGCGAGAAGTGACAGCGTGGCAGCGAGGATCGACCGGTGCGCTTCCTCGCTACGCGGCCTGCCCTTACGCGCCTCCCTTGCCGGGGCCCCCAGCACATGCGGAACCAGGCTGTCGCTGGCCGGGTCCTCCATCGCTGCATCCTGGTTAGCTGCCACGGCCGTTGCATCCGAGTGAGCATTGGTGAGTCTCATCTCGGATGCACCCCTTGCGGGGTTCCTCCCCCATCGCTGGGTTCGGTTCTGGCCTCACCGTAGACGGCTGGCACCGGGGTGCCGGTCTTACATCCACTCACCAGGTGCACAGTCCCCTGAGCATCTGAGC
>DAHXND010000060.1 GCA_027366675.1 Acidimicrobiales bacterium | reverse complement strand
ACTGCGGATCTCTGCGCGGACCTCGTCGCCACAGGTGGGACCATGCTTGGCACTTCGCGCACTAATCCCTACGCGCGAGATGATGGCCTATCTCGGATCGAGGCTACGTTCGCTGCACGGCAGCTTGATGCTCTTATAGCGATTGGTGGCGAGGACACGTTGGGGGTGGGTGCTCGCCTGTCCGACGCGGGCTATAAGGTCGTAGGGGTCCCGAAGACGATAGATAATGATCTGCCAGGCAGCGAGATGACGTTCGGCTTCGACACTGCCGTGCAGGTAGCCACCGAGGCGATCGACAGGCTAAGGACTACTGCCGAGTCACATCACCGCGTTATCGTCTGCGAGGTGATGGGCAGGAACGCAGGATGGATAGCGGCCTTCGCCGGGATCGCTGGTGGGGCTGCGGAGGTTATTGTTCCGGAGCGCCCGTTCGACATAGAGGAAGTATGCCGGCGCCTGCAGGCAAGGCATGAGGCCGGCCATTTCTCGTCGGTGGTCGTGGTAGCGGAGGGAGCGGTGCCCCGGCCCCATCCGGGCAACGCCGGTCAGGTCGGGCCCATCGTAGAGGCGAGCGGTGTAGACGAGTTCGGTCACGCACGTCTGGGAGGGGTCGGAGCCCAGCTCGCAGCAGACATCGAGCGGATCACCGGGTTCGAGTCGAGGGTGACCATTCTGGGCCACATACAGCGCGGGGGAACCCCGACGGCCTTCGACCGCGTGCTTGCCACGAGATTCGGAGTCGCTGCGATTGACGGCATACACGATGGTGCCTTTGGGGTCATGGTCTCCCTGCGCTGCGGAAGGATCGAGCGAGTTCCCATAGTGGAGGTAACGCGTGGCACGAGACATCTGGAAGCTCAGATCATGGATGAGGTCGTAGAGCCGATGCTGGTCGCGTCTACTGCCGAAGCCATAGCGACCCGGGCAGGGAGGCTATGAAGAGCCAGTCGAGGGGAGCGCCAGGTGGGCGACGTGCCAGAGGATTGCCGGGCACCTCGTGAGCATGGCACGCTCTGGCCTGAGTGCTCCTGACCCGCGGACTGGCTGTCTCGTGGGGGTTCCCGCGGTGGCTGCTGCAGTGTATGCGCATCCGGACGATCCCCATGTCGCGTGCGGCGGGACGCTGGCACTGTGGGCGCACAACGGATGTGCTGTCCATGTAGTGATCTGCGCCCAGGGGGAGAAGGGGACTGCAGATCCGGGCTGCGATGCCGCCGAGCTCGCAAGGCTGCGTGCGCAGGAGGCGCGCGAAGCATCCGGGCGTATCGGTGTTGCTACCCAGTACCTGATCGGCGTGCCGGATGGGGAGCTGGACGAAGCCTCGTTACGAGCCGAGCTCGTAGGTTGGATCCGTCGGGTGCGTCCAGACGTACTGATCTGTCCGGATCCGACAGCAGTATTCTTCGGGTCCCGTTACTACAACCACCGAGATCACCGTGTCGTAGGATGGGCGGCTCTGGACGCAGCCGTGCCGGCAGCGGCTTCGCCCGGTTACTTTCCCGAGCTCGGCCCAGCCCACGCTGTCGCGTGGCTGCTTCTTACAGGCACTCTGGAGCCCGATGCCTGGGTGGACATAGGGAGCACGCTAGAGGTGAAGGTAGAGGCCGTCGGATGTCACGGGACGCAGCTTCCTGGTGGTTTGGAGCAGGCTGACGGCCTCGTCAGGGATCGGGCGCGCCAGGCGGGGAAGCGCGCCGGTGTGGAGTATGCAGAGGAGTTCCGCTGGCTCGTGGGGCCGGGAGGTTTGTGACTGATCTTTAGGCTCTCCAGGTCTCTAGGCTCTCCAGGTCACCGCAGCCGGGAGCCCAAGCATGGGGAGTCTCGCCGGGGGAGCGGGGACGATTCAGGGCTCTCGCCGGTTAGGTCGGGAATCCGGGGGATGCCCATTGCCAACCGGTATGGAACGCGCGATGATGGCTGGTAAGGTGCGTAGCAGTGACCGCAGGCCGTAGGGGTGGCGACAGCGGGGCCAGATTGTCAAGTCAGGATCAGAGGAGAGCTCAGGGAGGACGTGAGGTCATGCCACTCTCCGAACACGAAGAGCGAATCTTACATGAGCTGGAGCGCAAGCTCTACGATCACGACCCGGCTTTCGCGGACCGGGTAGCCAAGGAGACCGTCTACCGGTATGCAGGTCGGAACTGCAAGTGGGCGGGCCTGGGCTTCGTCATTGGCGCGATAGTCATGGTTGGCTTCTTCGCTGTGAGCGTATTTCTGGGGGTCCTGGGTTTTCTCATAATGCTTGTCTCAGCCGTGTTCTTCGAGCGGAACATGCGTCGTATCGGCAAGGCCGGTTGGCATGATATGCGTTCAGCTGCAAAGGAGAAGGGATCGTCCAGCCCACTCGAGGAGGGTTGGAAGCGCTTTCGTGAGAAGTTCCATCACGCCGACTGAGAGGCAGCAGGCTGGGGACCAGCAGGATCGCGGCTTTCGCGGAGCACGCGGTTGCTCGGGGTAGGAGGGCAGAGGCTCAGGCGCTTCCGCGCTATCGCTGTCTGGATCGCCTCTTCCACTTGGGCTCTGCTCAGCCGTCCCGGCCTCATACCCATAGCGCTGAGCCAAGTGCAGGTCGCCATGTCATCCCTTCTCGGAGTGAGCACACGGGTAGCACGCCGATCAGAGCGAAGGAAGGGGAAGCTGGCGACAGCAGAGACAGCAGAGACAGCTGAGATAGCAGATCAGGCAGCCTGGCAGCCTCGGGGTCGGGTTCACTCTGGCACCCCCGCCGGATCTCTGGCCTCTTACTGGCGTTTCCGGATGGAGACGGCTTACGGTGATCCCCAGGCTCTTCCTGGCACCGAGGATGTGATCGCTTACCTTGCCTGGTGCCGGTCGATGGGCAGGTGCAGCAGTGTGCAGAGGCGAACCTCGCGCTAGCCTGGCACCATGTCATACGACTGGTGCATGCGCCCACGTTGGCGCTGCCTATGGGGCTGCTAGCCAGGCGAGGGAGCTCCATATTGCCAGAGGGAGCGCTCCAGCGGGCCGATAGCGCACCAGCGTACCCGCGCGCTGGCGCTCCTGCGTCTGGGCACGATCCCGCTTCCCAGCGCTCCAGCTCAGCCGTTAGGGCTGTCACCGCCGCGCGATCTGTGAACCTGCACGAGTCTCCTGGCCCCCCGGGGCCCCATGTGCACGAGCCGCAGCGAGGCCCCGTATCGCTGCGCTCCCTGGTGCTGAATGCTACGTTCGAGCCGCTCGCTGTCGTCTCCGCTCGCCGCGCGCTCATACTGGTTCTTTCCGAGAAGGCTCAGCTGCTCCATGCAGGTGAGCATGTCTACCGATCGGAGCGTTTGGCTGTAGCGCATCCATCAGTCGTGAGGCTCAGTCGCTACGTGCGGATCCCGCACGGCAGCCGGCTGGCTCTGAACCGGCGGACGGTCTTTGCCCGTGATGGTTACAAGTGCCAGTACTGCGGTGGCGCTGCCGAGAGCATAGACCACGTGGTCCCTAGGAGCCGCGGGGGGGCTCACGAGTGGGAGAATGTGGTAGCAGCCTGTCGCCGCTGTAACGCGAGGAAGGAGAATCGCTTACCCGCCGAGGCTGGAATGCTTCTCGCCAAGGCACCAGCGGCGCCCGACACTGCTGTACGGCTGCTGGCCAGCCTGGCCGGGATCCGCGCTGATTGGCAGCCCTACCTGGACGCCACTGCCCGCAGCGCGTGAGCGGCACCGCTGGCCACGGGAACGGCTGGCAGGTCTTCAGGAGCACCGGGTCGCCGGAGGAGCTCTTCGTGCCCTTGCCGAGCAGTGGGCCATTCGACGCACCGGAAGAAGTCCCATCGGGAGGTGGTTCAGGCAGCCATGCCGGCATCCGGCCAGCCAGGTGCCTGTTCGTCCGGGAGGCTGATGCACCCGCCATCGTGCTCGGGAGCTCGCAACCTGACCAGGTAGTAGATATGGAGGCGGCATCCGCTCACGGCCTGTCAGTGGTGCATCGGAGTACCGGAGGAGGCGCAGTCCTGCTCGCTCCCAGCTCTGTCCTGTGGGTGGACTGCTGGCTGGGACGCTCCGATTCTCTTTTCGATTCCGATGTGGTTCGTGGGGCAGGCTGGCTCGGAGCGGCTTGGTGCAGGTCACTGGCGAGTCTTGGGATAGCTCACGATGACCTCTCAGCGCACTCAGGGCGCCTGGAGCAGGGACGATATGCGAAGCTGGCATGTTTCAGCGCCCTGGGGCCAGGAGAGGTGACCATCAGTGGCCGCAAGGTGCTCGGCATCTCCCAGCGACGCACCCGTGCAGGGGCGTGGTTCCAGTGCGCGTTGGCCCTGCATGACTCCCAGCAGCTACTGGCGGGGGTAATGGATCTGCCCGTT
>DAHXND010000055.1 GCA_027366675.1 Acidimicrobiales bacterium | reverse complement strand
CAGGCCGTCCAGGTCTATCGCAATAACCGCCACGTCAGTCCCGGATCGGCGGGCGCTGCTGATAGCGTCCCGTAGGTCGCGCTCCAGCCCTCTGCGATTCGCGCATCCAGTCAGCGGGTCGGTGAGAGCCTCTTCCCGGAGGCCACTGGTCGCCGCCTCGACGGCGCCCACGAGCATCCGATCTATGGACTGGTGCATGCGATCCCGGTCCCATGCCGGTCCGGGAGCTGGTCCGCAGGCAGAGAGCACCTCGCGTAGGCAAGCTATGGAGGCAGCGGCGTCGGCTGGGAGCTCACATGAAGCTCCCCAAGAGTGGGCAGCCCGACTTGCATTGGCTGGTATGCCCCTGCCGCCTGCAGCATCGGCGATAGCCTCTACCAGCCTGCGGGCGTTCTCTCCTCTCGCGAGCGCGGGGTCGCAACCCTGGGCTGTGCAGCACTCGCCCCACCTGGCCTGGACCTCGGCGACCCAGCCTGGCAGCTCGCCTGAGGATCCAGGCTCGGGAAGGCTGTGCTTGTGATCTTCGCTCATGCTTCCTGCTTCCGTGAAAGACTGCCGTGGTGCATCCCGCCTTCCGCTTGCCAGCGTGATAGCGGCTCTGCACTGTGGCTCATCGCCTTCCCCCAATCCATATAGATATCACACTCTCCGTGTGAAGGTAACGACGCTCGGCGGTAAATCTTGCGGATTATTCGCCAGGATCGGACATTTCGGTCTTATCCAGGGAGCGTTTCCGGCCTTTCGCCACGAGCTCGGGCGCTACGAGCTCGTGGCCGTCGTGGCGCGGGTCGTTCACGAGCGCCGTGACCATCCGGGCTTCGAGGAGCGTATCGGGGGCTGGCCGGAGCATCTCGGCGGCATGCCCGGGATCGAGCTCGCCAGGTGCCAGCCACGCTTCCCAGGAGGCTCGAGGGAGGATAGCGGGCATACGATCGTGTATAGGAGCGAGGAGTGAGTTGGCTGGTGTGGTGAGGATAACTGCAGTGGCCAGGATGTGCCCCACTCCAAAGCTCGCGCCTCCCCCGTCTCGCCGTCTCTCCCACAGTCCGGCTAGAGCTAGCGGCAAGCCGTCACGGGGAGCTATGTACCAGGGGATCTTTCTTTCCCCTCGCCCAGCCACCGCTCCGCCGGCACCCTCGTGCCGGGGCCTTGCCTGGCCTTCCTGCCACTCGTAGAAGCCGTCGGCTGGGATGATGCAGCGCTGCCCGGCGAAGGCGTGCCGGAAGGCAGGCTTTGATGCGGCTGTCTCGGACCTGGCGTTGATGAGCCGCTTGCCGATGCCAGGATCGGTTGCGGAGGGCGGTACCAGGCCCCAGAGCGCGACGGCAAGCTCGCGCCTTCCGCTGGCGCCGGCAACCAGGATCTCGATCGGCTGCCCGGGGCTCACGTTGTAGCGGGGAGGAAAGGGGGGCGGGGCATCGGGTCCGGTGGTAGCCGCGAACCTGAGGCTTATGGTCTCGCGTGACGAGGTTGCTACGAAGCGCCCACACACGCACCAATCCTATGGGCCAGGGGGCTGCCTCCCGTCTGGCCTGGGATTACGGTGTCGTTGCCGCACCGGGGAGTAGCTTGGGGGCGTGCTACAGGCTTTCGCCGGAGGTGAGGTGTTCGGCGCGTGGTTGGGGGCTCCAGGCCTGCCCGTAGTGGCCCTTCCTGGCTGGCGCCGGACCCATGAGGATTTCGTGCCGGTCCTCTCGGGCGATCTGGGCGGGCTCGCTCTGGACCTGCCGGGCTTCGGGGCCTCGCCGCCCCCCCCTCTGCCCTGGGGCGCTCGCGACTACGCCGGCCTCGTGGCGCGGGTGCTGTCGGAAGCATCCTG
>DAHXND010000051.1 GCA_027366675.1 Acidimicrobiales bacterium | reverse complement strand
GAGGCCTACCGTCTGGACGAAGCTCCCGCTGTGCTTGCCAGGCTGAAGAGGGGAGACATAAGGGCGAGGGCGGTACTGGAGATAGGCGCCAGTGCGCGCGTGGCAGGAGGCAGGTGAAAAGCGCCGGATGGATGTGAATCGCAGGGTCAAGATGGTCAGTCCCGGGAGGCTGGTCATTGACGAAGAGAGCCTTCCGGTTCCTGGGAGGAATGAATATCTGATAAGGATTAGCTCAGTCGGGGTATGTGGCTCCGACATTCACTATTTCAAGCATGGAAGGATAGGTAACTTCGTGGTGGAGGCGCCGCTCGTCCTGGGGCACGAGTCTTCGGGCGTCATAGTCGAGGCAGGACCAGAGGCTGACCCTAATAGGGTCGGGCGCAGGGTCGCCATAGAGCCCGGAGTGCCCTGCGGGCACTGCGAGCAGTGCAGGTCCGGGAGGTACAACCTGTGCAGGGATGTGAAGTTCCTGGCCACGCCCCCGGTAGACGGGGCGTTCTGCGACTACATAGCGCATGACCAGCATTTCGTCTATGACGTGCCGGACTCACTGAGCGACGACGAGGCAGCACTGTGCGAACCATTGTCCGTCGGGATCTGGGCGAGCCACAAGGCCTCGGTAGAGCCGGATGATCGCGTGCTCGTGACGGGATGTGGACCGATAGGTCTTCTGGCTGCGCAAGTGGCGCGCGAGCGCGGTGGAAGGGTCATCGTGAGCGATATAGTTCCCGAGCGCTTGGAAGTGGCTAAGTCCCTCGGGTTCGAAGAGCTCCATGACCCCAGAGCTGTTCTGCTCGAGGATTCGGGCATCGAAGTCGATGTCTTGATCGAGTGCACCGGCGTCACCGGCGTCGTCCGGGGCGGGATAGGGGTGCTCGCTCCCGCGGGAAGGGCGGTGCTGGTAGGGATGGCCCCTGAGGCTCAGCAGATGCTTCCTATAGCTTCCATCCAGACAGGAGAGATCCTTCTTGCCGGGACGTTTCGCTATGCCAACACCTATCCCACAGCTCTAGATCTGTTATTGAGAAAGAGAGTGGATGTAGGGCCGCTCATTGGTGGCCGGTACGGTCTGTCTCGGGTAGCCGATGCCCTCAATGCATCCGAGCAAGACCCGTCGCGGATAAAGCCCATGGTGGTTCCATCGCTGGCGGATTAGCGAAGTGCCGCTCGTCGCCGGAGTGGATTCGTCCACCCAATCAACGAAAGTGGAGCTGAGAGATCCCGAATCAGGAGAGCTTGTCGGTACAGGAAGGGCTCCACACCCATCAGTCGCCCCACCGGTGTCCGAGCAGGATCCGGCAACATGGCTGGAGGCATTTCACTCCGCCCTGGACATGGCGCTGCGGGAGGCAGGCGCTAGGACTGGCTCGCTGCTCGGTAAGGAATCACTGGCCGCTATATCCGTTATATCCGTGGCCGCCCAGCAGCACGGAATGGTCGTTCTCGGCCATGATGGCACGGTGCTCAGGCCGGCAAAGCTATGGAACGATACTGAGTCGGCTCCGGATGCGCTGGCGCTGAGGAAGCTTCTTCCGGGTGGGGACGCAGCCTGGGCCGCTGCATGCGGGAGCGTACCGGTAGCTGCCCTCACGGTAGCGAAGCTCGCCTGGCTCAAACGCCGCGAACCTGAGACCTTCAAACATATGGCGCGGATAATGCTCCCGCACGACTGGATTACGTACCAGCTTACCGGAAGATCAGTCACTGATAGGGGGGATGCATCGGGTACCGGCTACTGGTCACCTGGCGAGGGCCATTGGCGACTGGACCTCCTCGCACTCGTGGACTCGGAGCTCGACTGGGAGCCATTGCTGCCCACGGTTCTTCGTCCCACGGAACCCGCTGGGGAATGGGGCCGGATCGCAATCGGTCCCGGCACCGGTGACAATATGGCATCTGCTCTCGGCATTGGGCTGAAGCCCGGGGATACGGCCATCTCTCTAGGGACCTCTGGCACTGCTTTCATGGTCTCGGCTGGGGCTACCGCTGACGCCTCCGGATACGTGGAGGGGTTCGCTGATGCCTCCGGGCGCTTCCTGCCTCTGGTTTGCACCCTGAATGCCACGCTCGTGACCGACACCGTGGCGAGGCTACTGAATATAGACCGTGACGAGCTCGCGAGATTAGCTCTGGACGAGCCTCCAGGGGCGGGGGGGCTCGTGCTCGTGCCCTATCTATCCGGCGAGCGGACGCCGGATAGGCCGTATGCGCGGGGAGGCATTGCAGGCATCCATACAGGGGCGACCACCGGCTCGCTCGTTCGCTCAGCCTTCGAGGGGGTGGTATGCAGCATGCTGGATGCGGCCGATCACCTGCACTCTGCAGTGAGTGTGAAAGACGCGGGTGCGCTCTCTGTGGCGGGCCAGCAGGAGCCGGGGCAAGAGAGATCCGCGCAGCCCGGGAGACTGTTCCTGGTAGGTGGTGGAGCGCGCTCGGGTGCTTACCAGCAGATCCTGGCAGACCTCTCGGGCACTCGGGTGATAGTCCCCGAGGTGAAGGAGTCGGTGGCAACGGGCGCATGCGTGCAGGCTGCTGCCGTGGCTAGGGGCTGCAGCGTCGATCAGGTGATGGAGGAGTGGAACCTGGACGCCGGCCAGGTAGTGGAGCCCCGTGATATAGCACAGCGTTCAGAGATACGACAGCGCTATGCCTCGATAGCTGCCAGCACGATCTGGGATGGCCAATCTCAGGTGGTTGCCGGATAGAGCTCGGCGCTCGGGCCACCGTCGGGCACTGACCGCTTCCCGCTCCTGCCAGGACCTGGGCTGTCGTGGTGAGTTACGCTCTAAGGGCATAGAAGCTGGCCAGGCGATGGCTCTTACGCTCTGCAGCATCGAGGACAGGAGTCGGGTGGGATGAGCGCGACCGTGGAGGGACGGCAGATGGAGGATGCTCCGGCAGGGCAAGAGTGCGTAACGGCGCCCCCAGGTACGAGCGCCGCATCCCGATCCTTCCACGCTCTCCTGGCAGCGGTTTCGAGGGTGGTCGTGGCTCCGCCCGAGGCACTCAGAGTCTCGGTGGGGTGCCTGGCTGCCGGGGGGCATCTCCTGATAGAGGACCTGCCTGGCACGGGAAAGACGACGCTCGCGATGGCTCTCGCCCGTTCCTCTGGCCTCTACTTCCGCAGGATCCAGGGTACCGCGGATCTAATCCCGGCCGATGTGACAGGCGGGAACGTGCTGGATCCAGAGACGAGAGAGCTGCGCTTCGAGCCAGGTCCGGTGTTCACGAACCTGCTCATGGCCGACGAGCTGAATCGGGCATCGCCGCGCGCCCAGTCCGCGCTACTAGAGGCGATGCAGGAGGGGAACGTCACGATAGACGGCGTCACATATGCCCTGCCGCAGCCCTTCATCGTCATCGCTACCCAGAACCCCTACGACACGGTTGGAACGGCGCTCCTACCCCAGGGCCAGCGCGATCGCTTCCTCGCGCGGGTATCGCTTGGGAGACCCGAAGCAGGGGATCTGGACCGGCTGCTCCAGGCCGATGACCCTTTCGTGGCGGCGTCTTCCATGGAGCCCGTGCTTCGCCTCCCGGAGCTCGCTCTCCTGCAGGACGAGGTTGGCCGAGTACACGTCTCGCGCTCGGCAAGGTCATGGGTGGTGGAGCTGGCCGGGGCGCTGGAACGCCACAGCGCAGTAGCTGTAGGGCCTTCGCCCCGCGCGGCGCGGGCGGTGCTCGCGATGGCTCGAGCTCTGGCGGTCGCCTCGGGCACGGACTACGTGGACATAGACGCCCTCGCGGCGGCAGCAGGTCCCGTGCTCGCCCATCGTCTCGTGCTCACACCGGCTGCGGAAGTAGGGGGCCTGGACAGCGCTCAGGTCGTGGCGGAGGTCCTCGAAGCTGTTCCTGTGAGGCTGTATTCCCCCGAGGCGGGCCCTTCGCAGCGAGAGCCAGCTCCGGCGCAGACCGACGAAAGATTACCTACTCCAGCGGACGCCGGCGTCCCCTCGATGCTGCCCGGCGATCCGGGCCAGGACGCCAGGTGAGGGGGGCCTGGATCCCGAACCCTACGTGGCGGGCCAATGGTCTCCTGTCGCTGCTGGTGGTGCTCGTAGGGCTGTCCGACGCGTTCGGGTGGTGGGGACTCCTGTCCCTGGCAGGAGCGATCGCGGCCGTCGTGCTGGCAGCCTTCATCGTTGCCAGCTCCTATTCGCGCCGGCTCATGGCGGACCTCGCGCTTTTCCCGGCGGCAGAGGAGCTCTTGTTGCCGGCATCCTCGCGAGCGCTGGCGGTAGGTGGACACCCTCCGAGCCTGATGGCAGTCGCATCCAACGAGGGGAGCAGGCATCTCCCTCCATTTCGCATCGAGCCATTAGGGTCGCGCCGGGGACGCCCTCATTCCACCTGGAGCCGAACCGACTTGGTCTCCCATCGCGATGCTCGCGGCTCTGATCTCTTGCCTGGTGAGAAGATCGGGACGCGGCCGGGCCTTCTCATGGGGCTTTACGCACTCAGGCCCCACGGCTCCTATAGCTTCGCCATGCCCTTGCCGGTGCTGGAGCGCGGTGTATGGAGGGCTGGACCGCTCGGGGCCTGGGCCTATGATCCATTCGGGCTATTCGGGCAGATGGTCGCGGTGCTGCCTTCTTGCCGGGTGGTGGTCTATCCGCAGACGGTATATGACACGCCCGTGCCAGGTGCAGCGGGAGCGCCGATTCCAGCGCCGAGATCCCGCCTGGTAATGGCAGAACCCGCCCAATCCGTAGGGGAGTATATCGGGCTCCGAGAGTATAGGAGTGGTGACAGGCTCAGCCTCATCGTGACTCGTTCGCTCCGGCGCCACGGCAAGCTGCTGGTGAGGGAGTTCAGCTCCGAGCGCGATTCGGTGCTGTCTATCGTGGTGGATGACAGGGCCGGTGTCCACCGCCGCTCGGAGTTCGAGGAGATGTGCTCAGCCCTGCTTGCGGTCGTGGCAGCGGAGCTGGCTGAAGGGGAGGTGATCCGGCTCCTGACCTTGAGTGGCCAGCCTGCGCCGCTGATCCTTTCTCCTGCGATGACCGCGATGTCCCGACCGGCTGCCATGCCCAGACAGACTATCGCCGCCCGACGCGCAGCCGCGTCCAGGCAGCCTCCCACGTCAGGACTGCCTCCCGCGTCCAGGCAGCCTCCAGTGCCCGGCGCGCAGCATCTCCACGCAGCGCGCACCTGGATAGCAGCGCTCACTGCCCGTGACTGCGATCCCCTACATGGGTTACCCGCCCAGGGATTCCAGCGCCGTGAGATCGTGGTCACGACGCCAGGTGCGGAGGCCAGCCTTGTGACCATGGGGACTGGCGAGACGCTCTCCATGACGAAGGTCACATGCCTAGCCGGGCAATAAGCGCCCTGCCTGCTACCAGTCGATCCTGGCGGCCCGAGATGGCCTCCCGCATCGCAGAGACGATCCTGGTGCTTGCCCTCTCCACTCTCGGAGCGGCGTCACTGGGCCTCTTCGTATCGCATCCAGCGGGTGAACTAGGTGGCATAGCGAGCGTTTCCGTGGGAGCAGCCCTCGCGATCATATCTCTCGTATCAGGAGGGATAGTGGCAATATGGCGCTACCCATTCGGCGGCAAGGATGCCTCTCCCCTGCTCGTGGCCATTCTCGCAGTGCTGGCGGGCGTTATGGCCCTTGTATGGGTTGCCTTCCCCGCGTCCACCCATGACGGGCTCCCGACGGGAAGGACGTGGATTCTCATGGGGCGAGGCCTTCAGGCAGCACACGGCACTCTCGCCCGACTTCATGCCCCCCTTCCGGCGACAGCCGGGGTCCTGGTCGTCCTGGCCGGCCTGGCGATCAGCATGGGAGCCCTTGCCCAGATGGCTGCCAGCTTCCGCGAGCGCCCGAGCGTTCCTGGTGGTCTCGGCGCGCTACCCGGGATCGCTCTGGTCGCTGGCAGTGCTGCGATAGACCCGCGCCGCGAGACTCTGGCAGGCGTAGCTATCGCGATTTCTCTGGCGGCCGGAGTGCTCCTCATCGCTGCACGGCCCCGGCTGAAGGCTGTGATGGTGACGGGCGCGCCAGAGCCTGCCCGGCGCGGTCGTGTCCGGAATGCCGGCATCTCATCTAGTGTTTTCCTTTGGGGATTGGCTACCCTTGCTGCTGCTGGGAGTGGCGGGGCCCTCTACGCCTTCC
>DAHXND010000050.1 GCA_027366675.1 Acidimicrobiales bacterium | reverse complement strand
GCCGCGCAGCGTCTCTACGACCTCTTCGGCCTCGACGCCTACGCTCCCAAGCGCTGAGTTAGGTAATACAGCTCGCGGGCTCAAATACCACCGTTCACCTGGAGAAATGCCGGTCCATCACGCTCTATCCCGGAAACTCCTCCCCGGCGCCGGTGGGACCACGACCGAGAGCTACACCTACAACGGGGCAGGGCTACTTACCGGGGTCTCTTCTAGGGCTTCATCGAGCCTGCTCACCTGGGACACGAACGAGAAGGTTCCCGAGCTCATAGGTGTTGGAAAGAGCTTCTACATAACCGGGCCGGCAGGGCTTCCACTGGAAGAGATCACAGCTTCTGGCGCTGTTCTCTTCTACGAACACGACGCACTCGGATCGACGAGGGCCCTTACCAATACGAAAGGACAGGTGGTGGCCAGGTACTCCTACTCACCCTATGGGGAGATGACGACCGCTTCCTGCATGGCCCAGGCTCCCCGCATCTTTGGCAGGAAGCAGCTCTTTAGCCAAAGCCCGATACTCGACAAGGGCTCTTGCCCATCCAACCCCTTCCTCTATGCCGGGCAGTTCCTCGACAAAGCCTCCGGGCTCTACTACATGCGTGCCAGGTGGTATGACCCTAAGACCGCGCAGTTCACCTCCGTCGATCCACTCGTGGCTCTGACGGACCAGCCATATAGCTACGCTGGCAACGACCCGATCAGCGCCAGTGATCCGACAGGGTTGTGCCTCACGTGTACGCAGGTCGCAGCCCTGATCACAGGGGCATTCCTTGCTTTGGGAATCCTTACGTCATTCGTAGGCATCGTTCTCGGGTCACTGGCACCTGAAGTGACTGTCGTTGTTGGCTATCAAATAACTACTGATGAAATGTTCTTTTCTGGGGCAGAAGGGTTGAGCCAGGGTATGACTGCAGGTGGACTCATCGAAGCTGGACTGAGCGGAGGACTTGGCGCGGCAGCTATCGCCGCGTGTAATATTTAGTCGGTGGTCGCTAAATGTTGCGAGACAGGCCCGACAACGATGATCGAGTACGACTGGAGCGTTTTCAGCTTTTCCTTGGAATAACAATAAGCATCATCGGAGCCACAGTAGCTGCCACGCATGTCCCTCATGGAGAAGCTACGGCTTCAACACGAGTCGTCGCCTTCTTCGCAGGAGGGATGACATTTGGTGAGGGATTAATATCTAGTGTCTTAGCACACAGGTCTATGCGGCACCAAGGCGCTCTTCGATTAGAGGACCGACCTGAATTCGTTGTTGGCTTAGAATTCCCCGCCACGCTCGCTGCTGTTATCTTGTTGATCATTTATTCAATATTGTCCAGTCGCCTGGGTGACATCTCGTGGACGATAGTCGGACTCCTTGTGAGTTCTCTAGCAGCTCAACTACTTTGGTGCTATATTGCCTACCGCCGGTGGAAAGTGCTTAAGGGGGTTTCCACTTAGATACTCCTGACCCGTGGAGGAGCTGCCCAGGTGAACCCTACCGCGGGACGGGACTACCCGCGGTCCTACGCCGAGCTGCGGGCCTGGTTCGACAAGGGCTGGAAGTGCCTACCGGCAAAGACGCATATTCCGCCTGAGGCGTAATCGCGAATATGCGGCTCTTCCGGCTTCAGTGGGAAGAGCCCATAATCCTGGTCTTATCGGGGTGCAGCTCAGGACCCAGGCTTTCAAGACGGGAGGCAATAGCCCTCCGACTACGAGACTCGGGGAAGCGCAGAAAGGCTGGTGAGACTCGGGGAAGCCCAGCGGGCCCGGTCAGCTTCGCCGTGTTGGCCTGCGGGACGATCCTCTGTGCGCCAGCCTTGTGTGCCCCAGCCTTGACAGGCGTGCCACGAGGACCTCCAGCACGGTCTCGGGCGGGTTCGCCGTCGCCCCCCGGCAGTCCAGATCTGCTGCTGCGAGAAGCAAGACCGCCTGCGATATCCCACTGCTCCCGAGGCGACGCGCCTCCGTGAGCGCCTTCTTCGCCACGAAGCTGCTGCGAACCCCCAGCAGCCGTGCTGCCTGGTCGGCGTCTCCAACAGCTACACCGTCCAGCCTGAGCATCGCCTGGTAGTGCCTGTGAAGTATCGACAGAACAGCCAGAGGATGCATCTCCCCGGCGTCCAGCATCCGGGCGAGGGCTGCGAGGCTGGCGCGAGCATCGCCCCCATCGATGGCATCGGTCAGCTCCCAGGGGGGCACGCGACCCGCTACCCCCAGGTACTCGCGCACCTGATCAGCCCGGAGGGAGGCTCCCTCGCCGTAGGCGGCAGCCAGCGCATCGAGAAGACCTGACAGCCGTCCCATGTCCTCGCCCAGATGGGAGCGGACCAGAGCCTGCGCCTCCGCATCTAGTCGAACCGGCGAGGCGGACACCTGGTGAGCCAGCCAGTCCTGACGCTTGCGCCCACCTCCAGGGGTGACATCCACCACCTCCCCAGTCGCGCCGGCGGCCTTCACGAGCGCCGCAGGCACCGTGCCACCCTCGCCCACGAGAACGAGCACGGTTCCCTCCTCGGACTCATCGAGGTAGGATATGAGCGGCTTCGCCTGGGCCTGGGTCAGACGCCCCGCCTGGCGCACCACTATCACACGCTTCCCCCCGAACAGCGACTGGGTCCTGCAGGCTGCCACGACCCCTTCCACGTCCAGCTGCCCGTCCGCTCCCCAGGTGTCGATGTCGTAATCACCTGCGCTGTCCTGGAAGCTCTCCAGAAGACGGTGAGCCTCCTGTGCCACGAGGCCATCGTCATCTCCAGTGACCAGGTAAGCGGGCTTCTCGCCTTCTCCCGGCTTCTTGCCGGAACCCGCCTTTACCGCGGCGGCGCCAGAACCTGCTCTACCGGCTCCTGCGGCACCGGTCACAGCTCTACCGGCTCCTGCGGCACCAGCTCCCGCTCTACCGGCTCCTGCGGCACCGGTCACAGCTCCACCTCCGCTCCATCCCTCACCGCCATCACCGCCGCCAGGGCGTCGCGCACCCGGACATGCCCGGCTACGTCATGAGCCCGCAGGATCCTGCATCCGAGCACGATGCCCACCGCAGCCGCTCCGAGAGACGCTCTCCTTCTATCATGCACCCCGAGCCCCAGGAGATCCCCGAGAAATCCCTTGTTCGAGGCCGACAGCAAGAGCGGGTATCCGAGTGACGAGAATCGCTTCGAGGCCCTGAAAAGCTCCAACGACTGCTCGCTCGTCTTGCCGAGATCCAGCCCGCAGTCGAGCACCACCCTCTCCCTGGCTATCCCTGCAGCCTCCGCCCTACGGGCCCGATCCAGTAGGAACCTCTCGACTTCGCCTTCCAGGTCCTCGTAGCGGGGATCGGGATCCCTAACCCGCGGCGCCAGCCTGATATGAGTCGCCACGACCGACGCCCCCGCCCGAGAGGCCACCGCCAGGTAGCCAGGATCGCCGAAGCCACTTATGTCGTTCCCGAGAACAGCGCCGGCGCGGTATGCCTCGGCCGCGACCTCGGCCCTCCAGGTATCGACTGACACAGGAAGATCGAAACGAGACCGAAGGGCCTCCACCGCGGGAACCACACGATCCAACTCCTCACTCAGGGTCACCTCCGGCCCGGGACCCGCCTTCACCCCACCTACATCCAGGATGTCCGCTCCATCCCCCACCACCTGCTCCGCACGAACGAGGAACGCATCGAAGGACCAGTACCGGCCCTGCTCAGAGAAAGAGTCAGGAGTCCTGTTCAGTATTGCCATCACGAGAGCGCGCCGAGCTATGTCGTAGCGCTTCTCACCCAGCATCAGGAAGCGAACGACGGCCATGCCGTGAACCAGCTCCGCCCCCGCCCGGCAGTGCTCAGAAGAGCGCCGTGGCGAGCTTCCGCCGGTATGGCCCGGTGCGGGGATCGTCGGGACCCAGGGCGTCGAGGATGTCCAGGTACTCCTGGCGAGCAGCCTCGTCCTGCTTAGCGGTTGCGAGCAGGGCGTCGAGCCGCCTGTCCAGATCCTCTGCATCCGGCGTGCTGCCGCCGAGCCTGGCGAGCGCCGCTACCCGGCGCGTCTCGGGGCTCTCGGGTATGCGAGCGAGAAGCTGGAGCGCCTCGTCGTCGTCACCCCTGCCCACAAGCATCTCTGCCAGAGCCACTACGGCTCCTGCGTGGTCCGGCTGGAGCTCGAGCGCCTTTCGCAGGGAAGCCTCGTCACCGGCGGCCACCAGCTCGTCTGCCTCGCTCGCCACCTCCGAGAGCCCACCTGCCACCCGTTCGACGAAGTCCTTGACCTCGGCCTCCCCCTGGGCGCCTATGAAACCGTCGACCACTTGCCGGTCACGCACCGCGTACACGGCAGGGATGGACTGGACCCGGAAGGCCCCCGCGGTCTGCGGGTTCTCGTCCACATTCACCTTCGCAAGCTCCACTGCCCCGTTCGTGGCTGCCACCTGGCTCTCGATTATCGGCCCGAGCTGGCGACACGGCCCGCACCAGGGAGCCCAGAGGTCAACTACCACCGGAACTGTCTCGGACCGGGTGAGCACAGCCGTCTCGAACGTGGCATCTGTTACGTCGATCACCATCCCAGATTACCTGCCGGGCGCGATAGCGTGGCACGTGATGCCTGGGACAGCCACCGATAGTGCGGATCCTACGAATCCCGAGGGTCTCACGCTGGGCACCCTCGTGCCCTGGCTCGAGCAGCACCTCCCCGCCTTCCCCCCGCCCTACCGATTCACGCTCGTGGCCGGGGGGCGCTCCAACCTTACCTATCGTGTGACGAGTGGGAGCTCTGAGTTCGTCCTCAGGCGTCCTCCCACGAGCCACGTCCTCCCGACCGCCCACGACATGGCCCGTGAGCATCGGGTGATAGCCGCCCTCGGGCCCACGAGCGTGCCTGTGCCACGCGCCCTCGCCTACTGCGACGACACGAACGTGACAGGAGCTCGTTTCTACTGCATGAGCTACGTGGATGGCCACATACTGCGTGATGCCGATAGCGCATCGCTCCTCGACGAGAAAGCCCGTAGGCGTGCTGGAGAATCTCTGGTGGAGGTGCTGGCCTCGCTGCACGATGTTGATCCGGATGCCGTGGGTCTCGGTGATCTCGGCCCGAGAGATGGCTACCTGGAGCGCCAGCTCAGAAGATGGCAGGCGCAGTACGAGCGCTCCAGCGCTACCGGTGCGGCACACGGCCTGGATGCGGTGCCAGCCGTCGAGGTGGCACACGCACGGCTGGTGGATGCGGCACCCCCCCAGGCGGACACCACGATCGTGCATGGAGACTACCGTCTCGACAACGCCGTCGTCGCTCCGTCAGGAGATATCCTCGCGGTGCTCGATTGGGAGATATGCACGCTTGGCGACCCTCTCGCAGACATCGGCCTGCTCATGGTCTACTGGGCGGAGCCCGGCGAGTTGGACCCAGTGCTTGGCGTGGCGCCCACCGTGCTGCCCGGATTCCCGAGCCGCTCCGAGCTGCGCGATCTCTACGGATCCAGATCTGGACGCGACCTGGCCAGCCTGGACTATTATATCGCGTTCGGCTATTGGAAGCTGGCATGCATACTCCAGGGAGTCGTGTCCAGGTACCTGGGTGGGGCCGGTGCAGGCGACCGCAGTGACATAGGCGTCTTCGTGACCCAGGTGAAGAAGCTGGCCGGCCGGGCGCTCGATCTGCTTTCCTGAGCTGGCTGAACGAGCTCGCAGGAAGGTGACCCCACTCTTCCCCCGGCAGCCACTATCCTCGTTGCTGGCAAATGCTCTTTCGCCGGGGCTCCGTCATGAGCCATAGGCTCATGAGCCATAGGCGACCCAGCCGGGAAGATCCAGAGTCCAGAACCCCTTAGGAGGAAAGCACTCACATGGCAGGCAGTCACGGCACGGGTGGCACCGTCTACAGCGGCGCAGGCGGGGTGTTCACCCCTGGGCGCCTTCTCGCGGTCATCATCGCCGTCATCATCGTGATCGGGGTGGTCCAGCTGGCCCGGCCTACAGGCAGCCCGGTAGTCGTCCCCGAGGTTCCGACCGCGCTCAGCCTGCCGGGAGCGCCCCCAGGCATACCCTGGCCGACGAACGGAGAGGCCACGCTCTATGTCCAGGGCATAGGCAGCCTGGGGACCTCTGGCAGCACAGAGGCTCCGACCTGGAGCGTCGCGAAGATGATGACTGCTTATATCCTGCTGAAGGACCATCCGCTCACCCTGGGGTCGAGCGGCCCCACCATCACCGTGAGCTCCGCAGACGTCGCCGACTACAACCATGACGTTGCGATCGGAGCATCGGTCGCGGCCGTGACGCTGGGCGAGCAGCTCAGCGAGTACGAAGCCCTCCAGCTCATGCTGATACCCTCGGGGTGCAACATCGCCTGGATGCTCGCCCAATGGGACGCGGGGAGCCAGAGTGCCTTCGTGGCGAAGATGAACGCCACGGCCAAGGCGCTCGGCATGGACCATACCCACTACGTGGACGCGAGCGGCCTGTCGCCTGCCACGGTCAGCACGCCATCCGACCAGCTGATAATCATGAGGAAGGCGATGGCGATACCGGTGTTCGCCGAGATCGTAGGCCAGCCTCAGATGACGAATCCCGCGACGGGAAAGGTCGACTACAACTACAACGCTGACCTGGGCAAGGACGGCATCATAGGCGTGAAGACCGGCAATGCCTCGAACGCAGTCTTCGCGTTCGAGGCGAACCGCACAGCCGACGGGCAGGCGGTCACCATAGACGGCGTGATAATGGACGTGGTCGCCACTACTGCACAGCCGAGTGACCTAGCCGGGGCGCTCCAGGAGGCCTTGTCCCTAGTGAATGCAGCCGTGTCAGCCGTAACCACGGTACCTGCCGCCCAGGCCGGAATGGCCGTAGCGAAGATCGTCCCCCCCTGGGGGAGCTCGATAGACGTCGTCACGAAGTCAGTGCCGACCCTGGTGGGATGGGGCGGCCTGAAGATGCCGGCGCACCTGGTGCTCGACGTGAAGCCCACGAAAGCCATACCTGCCGGTGACATCCTGGGCGATCTGGTGGTAGGCAGGGGTTCGCGGGCAGTGGACATACCGGTGGCGATCACCCGGGGACTGGGGGGCGCTCCCATCTTCTGGCGCCTCACACGTTTCTGATAGCCTTCCTCTCGTGAAGGTAGACGGAGGTATCGGCTTCGATCCGGACGGAGCCGGCGAAAGCGCTCGCCAGGCAGAAGCGGCAGGCTACGACGGCGTCTGGTCACCGGAGACCGGGCACGATCCGTTCTTCCCGCTGCTGCTCGCAGCACAGACTACGGAGCACCTGGAGCTCGGGACCGGTATCGCTGTGGCCTTCGCCAGGAGCCCTATGAACCTGGCGATGCTCGCGAACGACCTCCAGGCATACAGCCACGGAAGGTTCATGCTCGGGATCGGCTCCCAGATCCGTCCCCACATCACCAAGCGCTTCTCCATGCCGTGGTCCCACCCGGCGCCCCGGATGCGAGAGCTCATACTGGCAATGCGTGCCATCTGGGACTGCTGGAACCACGGCACGAAGCTCGACTTCCGCGGGGACTTCTACACCCACACGCTCATGACCCCCTTCTTCAACCCGGGACCGAATCCCTACGGAGTCCCGAAGGTTTTCCTCGCCGCCGTTGGCGAGCTGATGACAGAGGTGGCAGGCGAGGTCGCGGACGGGCTCCTCGTGCATGGCTTTACCACGGAGCGATACGTACGCGAGGTGACTATGCCTGCTCTCGAACGCTCGCTGGAGCGGGCCGGCAAGCGCCGGGAGGACTTCCAGGTCTCCTACCCGGGCTTCGTCGTGACAGGGACCACAGAGGAGGAGATGTCAGCCGCTGCCACTGCGGTGAAGGCTCAGATGGCCTTCTACGGGTCCACCCCTGCCTACAGACCCGTCCTGGAGCTGCACGGATGGGGAGATCTCCAGACCGAGCTGAACAGGCTGTCAAAGCAGGGCGAGTGGGTGAAAATGGGCGAGTGCATCGACGACGAGGTCTTGAATGCCTTCGCGGTCGTTGCAGAGCCCGACAAGGTTCCCGAGGCTGTTCTGGCACGCTTCGGGGACATAGTGGACCGCTTCAGCTTCTACGCTCCCTACCGGGTGGACCCGGAGCGCTGGCGGCCGGTGCTCGCCGGCTTCAAGAAGCGCTGAGCCGCCGTTTTCCCTGGAGGTCCTGGACCATCACGAGATCGTGGTGGCGACCGCCATCGGGAGACCGCCAACCTGGGATGAGCCCTGGAGTCCCGTGCGGCTCGAAGCCCATCGCCTCGAAGAAGGCAATGGCAGAGCGGTTCTCGAGGATCGTTCCCAGGTGGCAGCCTGGGACCTGAAGCTCCGCCAGCCTCCCGAGCCACATCCGGACGAGCTGCCCGCCCAGCCCCTTGCCACGGGCCTCGGGCAGGAGGTCTATGTGCAGATGCGCTGGCCAGCGCTCGTCTTTCATCTCCGATATCACCGGGCGCCGGTGGTAAGCGTCTGATATGGCATCGCCAACGGAGCGCCACAGCACTACTGCCATGCCGCCAGGACGCAGCTCGGAGGGCCGGAACGCGAGACCACGTGCTATGGCATGGCGCGCTCCCACCACAGCCGGGTTCCACGCCCGCCTCGAGTCGACGCAACCGAGCAGGTAGCCGATGACACGACCGGCCCCGTCGTCTATCACCGTTGCCGATCCCGGCTCCTGATCGGTGTAGTAACCGGTGAACATGTCACAGAAGCTCTCCTCGTCCGGCCATAGCCAGCGCACCGGCGAACCCATGTAGCCGGTCAGGTAGCAGACCGAGCGCACACCGGCCCTATCCGAAGCCTCGTATGGGCGCAGGATCGCCTCGCTCACACGCGGGCCAGCTCTTCTGCCAGGTAGCGCTCACGGCACAGAGCCCGCTGAAGCTTCCCTGATGACGTCTTGGGCAACGTCCCGGGAGCCACCAGCACGACCTCCTCTACCGATATTCCTGAGCTATGGCGCACGCGATGCTCGAGCGTCTTCTGCAGATCCTCGATAGCTTCGTCACGCGTCTCTGCCACCACCACGACAGCCTCACGGCCCTTGTGACCGTCGACGCCGAAAGCTATCACGTTGCCAGGTCTTACGCCAGGAACGGTCCCTGCCACTCGCTCGATGTCTTCCGGATACACGTTTCGCCCTGCGACGATTATCATATCCTTCTCCCTACCACACACCACGAGCTCCCCGTCGGCCACGTAGCCGAGGTCCCCCGTTCGCAACCAGCCGTCACGGAACAGCCCCGCCGAAGCGCCTTCGTTGCGCCAGTACCCAGAGGTCACGCTGGCTCCACGGATCTCCAGCTCGCCCACCTCTCTCCCGGCCACCACCTTGCCCGTGGGTGGATCCACGATCCTCACCGATATACCGGGAATCGGCCTTCCGAGCCGTGCCAGCCGACGGCTCCCGTCGCTGCCTGGACCCGCCGGGACCGCCAGTTGGCGAGACTCCAGAGCGCTCCGGTCAACCACATCATCTCTCATGCCGGTGAAAGGCTCGGGGAACGTCACAGCCAGAGTTGCCTCGGCCATTCCGAACGCGCAGAACACAGCCCGCTCGTCGAATCCGAATGGACGCCCTGCCGCCGCGAGCTCCTCCATCATCGCGGGTTCCACGGGCTCTGCCCCGTTCAGCGCAATGCGCCAGGGAGAGAGATCCAGGCCATCCGCCCGCCGGAATGCACGAGTGGCCAGCACGTAGGCGAAGTTCGGACCCGCGGTGACCGTTGCCCGCCAAGCGCTCATCCACTGCAGCCAATGGAGAGGGTCGGCGGTGAAGTCCTGCGGCGATGCCTGGACGAGACCGGTACCTGTCGTCATAGGAGCTACGAGGAATCCTATAAGGCCCATGTCATGATATAGAGGAAGCCAGGAGGCCATGACATCCTCGTGGGGATCGAGCCCTGCTGCAGAGACAGCAGCGTCGATCTGCGCAGTAACCATGGCGTGTGTGAGGATTACGCCCTTAGGGGCAGATGTAGAGCCGCTCGTGTATTGCAGGATCGCGAGGTCACCTGGCGCCACCTGTGGTTCATCCAGGCGCGATGCAACCACAGCCTGCAAGAAGATCTCGCTCATCGATACCACATGAATATCGCGCCCCGATAGATCTACGAGGGAAGCCAGATCGTCGGCCACGAGAACCAGGCGCGCAGCAGCGCTCGACAGCCGAGCCGAGGTGGCTTCCAGGAAGTCCTCGGCCGACCCCAGGCGCAGAGGCAGCGGCAGGACCGCCACCGCGGCGCCTGCCAGCCAGACGGCCTGGACCACCGTCATGAGCTGCCTGGAGGTGGAGCCGAGCACCGCTACCCGGTCGCCCGGCTCGACCCCGCGAGCCTGGAGCGTGCCCGCCAGAGACATCGCCTCCTCGTGGAGCTCGGCCCAGCTGGCGCTCTCTACGGGCACGTCTGATAGAGCTGCTGCACCCGGCCCCGACGGTCCCGCCAGGAAGCCAGCAGACTTCCTGGCAGCAGGCTGGCCCACGGCCGAGCCTATGAACCAGACTCCCCTGTCGGAGACTGCCGCTTTCCTGATGCGCTCTGTCAGGGTCGCGGGTCCGAGGGGAACGAGCGATGGCCCTTCGAGGTAAGCATCTGGCTCTGGCGTTCCGTATGGCCTTGCCGCTCCCTCTGGTTCTGGCGTTCCCTCTGGTTCTGGCGCTCCGTCCATGAGGCTTAGACCTGCCACACCGGCTTCGCGTTTCACCGGCAGCCGCCAGCCTGCCGCCGCCATCTCAGACCACTATGTTCACGAGCTTCGGCGGGCGGGCCACCACTCTCCTCGGCGTACGGCCGAGGAGCTCCTTCGCTACTGCTCCATCAGCCAGGGCGGCGCGCACCGCCTCCTCCTCGCTCGCCTGAAGATCCATCTCTATCCTTGCGCGTACCTTGCCGTTCACCTGAACGACCATAGTGGTCGTCTCGGCAGCCAGCAGCTCGGGATCTGCCACGGGCCATGCCTCGCCATGGACTCCGATGCCCGGCAATGCCTTCGCTCCTCGGACTCCGATGCCCGGCAATGCCTTCCCTCCGCCCGCCAGGTCACTTCTCTCGCCAGGTCCGCCATGGCGCTGCTCCCAGAGCTCAGCGCTCACGTGCGGTGCCATCGGTGCGAGCAGGCAGAGAAGGCTGTCTATGGCCTCCGCGAGAACACCCTCATCTGGATCTTCTCGCACGTAACGCGTGAGGCTGTTCACCCGTTCCATACAGGCTGCCACCGCTGTGTTATAGGACCATCGCTCGAAGTCATGGGTGACCTTCGCTATGAGGCGATGCGTCGCGCGCCGTTGCTCCAGATCGGCCTCGGTCAGCTCACCTGAAGTGGCAGGTGACGAAAATGCAGCCGGCTGGGGAGATGTCGCGCCTGGCTCGCGAGCTGCTTCGCCTTTGACTGGAGCCGGCGTGCCTGGCTCGCGAGCTGCGAGCCGCCAGACCCGGTCCAGGAACCTGGCACAGCCGTCTATCATCTCGTCTGTCTGCTCCGACCAGTCGACGTCATCAGACGGGGGACCTACGAAGAGGTGATAGAGCCTGAGCGCATCGGCTCCTGCTGTCTCGAGATACCTCTCGGGAGCCACGAGGTTTCCCTTCGTCTTCGACATCTTCGACCCCTCCATACGTATCATCCCCTGCGTGAACAGGCGAGCGAAAGGCTCGCGCAGCTCGCGGGTCACGAAGCCCAGATCGGCAAGGGCCTTTGTGAAGAACCGCGCGTACAGAAGGTGAAGGATCGCGTGCTCCACGCCGCCGATGTACTGGTCTACCGGCATCCAGTGCTCCACGAGGGCCGGGTCGAACGGCCTGCCGGTCGCCCATGGATCGCAGAAGCGGAGGAAGTACCAGGAGGAGTCCACGAATGTGTCCATCGTGTCGGTCTCTCTTTCGGCCGGAGCGCCACACCCAGGGCACACCGTCATGCGAAATCCCTCGTGCCTCGCCAGCGGTGATTCCCCGGTCGGTCGGAGCTCGACGTCATCAGGCAAGAGCACCGGAAGCTGCTCCTCCGGGACGGGAACCATGCCGCAGCTCGGGCAGTACACGACCGGTATGGGGCACCCCCAGTAGCGCTGGCGCGAGATCAACCAGTCGCGCAGCCTGTAGTTCACCACCCGCCGCCC
>DAHXND010000008.1 GCA_027366675.1 Acidimicrobiales bacterium | reverse complement strand
GGTCTCCCAGCACGGCGGCGGTGAGGGTGGTGGGTACTCCATCACGATCTCAGGTTCCTGGCTCTACGGCCCGGGTTTCAACACCTCGGTCAACTTCGGCTGCCCGGGCAACGCCTCGATCAACTGGGGCAACAACTACGGTACCGTGAACGTGACCGTACCGAACACAGCTAGCTGGACAGGCATGTGTGGCAACTACTTCGGTCACACCCATCAGTTCCAGACGACCATCACCGTGTCCACGATCGGTGGCTCCACCAGCTTCTCGCCCTGGACATACCAGAATGGTGCCTCCACGTCGGGCCTGAGCCCGTCCAGCGGGAACGCCAACGGTGGGAACCAGGTCTGCGTAAACGGCTCGAACCTGCAGTACGCGACGAATGTGGTGTTCAACGATCACTACATCAATGTGCGCTACAACGGGAACAACAGCCAGGTCTGCGTGACAGCGCCGTCGAACGGTGGTAACTCTGCTCAGGTCGGTGTCTGGGTCCAGATGCCATCGGGCGTGGGTAACTCGAACTCCCAGACCTACACCTACCAGGGCCCGCCATCTATCTCGTCGATCAACCCCACGAGTTATGGTGGATGCGATACTGGGAGCTCCACGATCCAAATCTACGGTAGCAACTTCACCGGAGCGACGAAGGTGACGATCGGTGGTAACAGCGTCAGCTACAGCGTGGACAACAGTGGGCAGATCACTGCCACAGACGCCTGGGACCAGGAGTACAGCGGCCAAGTCGACGTCTCAACGAGCATTGGCACGGCTTCTGGTCCGAACTTCAGTTGGAACGGCGAATGGTGGTGCTAGCGGCAGGAGAGGAGGGTCGGACGAGGTGCGCCGCCAGCTACGCGCGCGTGCCGTGCCGCTCCTCGCAGCAAGTGCCAGCCTGCTAGACTATCTGGTCAGATGAGACTTCCGACCCCAGCCAAGCGGACCAGGCCCGTCATGAGGCAGCGCAGGTTCCTTGCCGTGGTGCTGGCTGTATCTGCCGCGATGCTTCTTGGCGCGTGTGGCACCTCGAAGGCCCACCCCAATGCGGCAACCCCCAGCAAGGCACCGTCCAGCAAGGCGCACTCCACGCGCCCTCCTTCCACCGCACATGTGGTAACGCCATCTGGCGTTACGCGAAGCGGTGGGCTGGAGATGTCGAAGCCAAAGAGCAGTGAGGCAGCTTCGCTCGGGGCCAAGAACCTGGAGCTCACGGAGATGCCTGCAGGCTGGACAACAGTTAAGGCCTCGACGTCCGGGGTGGGCACCCTGCCGAACTGCAGCGGGTTCCCCACAGGGTCGCTCTCGGGACCGGTGGAGGGCCCGGTACTCGAGCAGGCCACCTCTGCAGCCGGACCGTCGCTGGAGGCAGCATCAGGGCTATGGACGGCTACCAGCCCGGCCGTAGCCAGCTCGGTCGTGCACTACCTGATAAGCAGTGGAGGGGTGGCCTGCCTCGATCATGGCAGCCCGTCCAAGGTGGTGCATCTGAAGATCGGTGTGCCGAAGGCTTCAGCCGTGGCTGCCTATACCTCGGCGAGCACCGTAGCGGGAGCGCCGCACCTGGCGATCGTGTTCTTCTCGGAGGGGAAGCTGCTGGCGGAGGTGGTCTTCGCAGATCGCAGCGCGCCTTTCCCGCTCGCGGTAGCGGCCCATGCGCTGTCTTCCATGGCGGCGCGCATGGCTTCCTGAGGGCCACGCGCGAGCGCCAGGCCACGCGTCCGGGCTGTCATAGCGTCTTCTGCCGTCGAACGGTTGCGGCCGCGTGTTGCTCAAGCTGGCCCTCGATATTGGAGATCTGGGCGAAGAGCCCACCGAGCACGGCCAGATCCAATAGGGTGAACGGCTCAGAGCCTTGGCCTTCGCGACCGCCGACTGGTCAAAGGTGTGTGTGTCACCTGTAGTTCGGACTGTACCGGCGCGTCCGTCACAGTCGGTGCCTCAGCATTGTCCCACGACTGTGCAGCGACCAGGCCGCGCAGGTGCTCGCGCATATATGGAAGCACAAAATCGACCTGGCCCCGAGCAACTGGGGCGATATAACCCGCCGAAATGAGGTGCAGCCGGTATTGGCTGGCGTAGTTTGCATTACAGCCAAGTCGGGACATGATGTCGGACATATGCGACGGTCCCTCATCGACTGACATGGCAGCGAGAAACCTCTGGGCGGTAGGTGACGCATCGGAAACCAAAGGACCGATAATCTGCTGGTCCAATCGTCTGCGGGCCAGTGAGATGCCGTTCTCAACGTCCGACAGACTTATTTCCACGGTATCGGGAGATGTCAACCATGCTCGATAACCGATCTGCTGGATCATGAATGGGTACCCGCCTGCAGCGTCGACCGCTGCCGCCAAAGCCAATCTGCCAATCTTTCGTCCGCTATTCTCGATGGTCGCACTGTAAGCTCTGGCAGTATCGACGGAGCCCAGGAGCCCGACTTCCTGGCGCTCTGCTTTGCGCAAGAACGTTGACACCGCATCCGATGTAACTATGTCGAGTGCTACCGGCAATCCGGCACCGGCAAAGGCAATGTCGCGACCCTCGGTGATCGCGTGCTGGATGACCGCTCCGAGCTCACGCAGTTCACCTATCTGGCTATGGTGAACCTCATCGAGAGTGATGAGGACTCCGCTCTCATGGCCTGCGAGCAGTTCGGTTGCTCGCTGAAGCTGGCTGCGAAGAGTCTCGGTGACAGGATATCTGGCTCTGCCTGCGGACCAATTCGCTGCGACAGGTCCCACCGAGACACCCGTGAGGTGACTTGCTGTGCCGGGTTCCAATCCGTTCAGAACCGTTGGCAATAGGTTGGTCGTGAGTCGCTCCGTGAACCCCGGGTAGCCGGTCTCAGTAATCGTTATCCAACCCTCTGCCTCGGCAATTTCTGCAACTTCACCAAGCAGCACAGTCTTACCCATGCCACGCTGTCCGCTGTAGAGGGTCACTCGTTCGGGCGAGCCTGGGCCGTTCAGGAGTCCACGGCGAAAATCCTCAAGGATCTCTTCCCTGCCTGTCAGAACTGGTGGAGTAGCTCCCAGTGTCGGTGTGAACGGATTGAACATATTTTCGTTCTAGCGCAAATCTAACGCACTGGCGATAGGTTGTTAGATTTCTAACATGGTATGGCAACGCTGTTAGCAAAAGCCCAGGTTCACCCGATTTCTCAGACAGCTACAGCAAGCAGGCAGCTCAGGCGATCCGAGGAAAACATACCGGAGCTTCACACCTTGGCATGATGCGCCAGTGCTCCGATGGGATCCGGCTCTGAAGCAAGGTCGTCGATCCACATCGCGACCTCCCATACGTCAGGTCCACCGAGCAGTCCGGCACGCAGCCCAGTGGGTCCGTCGCGAAAGGTGATCAGCAGGTGGCCCTCACGCCTATCAGTGTGAGCCAGCAGCGTCCGCAACCCGTTCGTCGATCGTCCAGCGGGCCCGCATGAGAGCAACGGTCAGCTCGCTTGGAGGTACTGACCGATGGCGCGGCGGATCGCCTCCGAGACGCTGATGTGCTCTTCGGCGGCCCGCAGCAGCAGGTCGCGCTTGAGCTCGGGGTCGAGTCGCACCGACTCGACCGAGGACGCGGCAGCCCCCATCGTCGGACGACCACCGCTGCGCCGTCGCAGGATGTCCTCGAGGTCGTAGCCTCGCTCGGCCTCGTCCGCCAGGGCCTCGACCATGTCGTCGGTGATCGGGGTGCCGTCCGCTTTGCTCCCGTGTGTCTTTGCCATGGTCACCTTCTCTCCTCCAGCAGGGTCCTGTACTTCGCTTGCATCGGCATGGAGTGGATCACCGCCGGCCCGTGAGGTCGGTCCATCACGACCACTTCGAGCAGGTTCCCAGCCCGATCGGGGCCGAGCACCAGGTAGCGGGTCGGGTCCTGGTCGACCTCCTCAACGACCACGGCGTTGCGTATGGCGTAGGGTTTCCTCCACGTCGATGCTGTGGCGGTACGCAGATGGGAGGACATCCACTGCAGAATCGTACTACAGAACTGTCCGGCCGGACGATCTCCAGCGGCTCAGGGAGCTGGTCAGGGCTTCCCAGTGGGGGGGCGTGGCCCGGAACGGAGCCGGAGGGGGCGGCCAGCCAAAGGCCGTCGACAATCCCGTCGTAGATCGACATGTAGACGGAACCACGACCGTGCGGTTCACTCCGGTCGGCTACGAAGACACGCCCTTTTATGTCTCAGAGCTCGTTGAGCGCTACGGGATCGAGCGCTACGGCGACCGCCATCACCGGGTACTCCTCGTCGGGTTGTTCGTGCTCGACTTCCTGGTAATCCACCCCTTCGTCGACGGCAACGGCCGGGTTTCCCGGCTTCTCGCCTCCCATCTGCTCTCCGATGCCGGATACGGCGTGGGCCGCTACGTCTCCATCGAGAGCCTCACCTACGCACGCCGCGACGACTACTACGAAGCTCTGGCCGCTTCGGCGTCCGGCTGGCACGAGAGCGCGCACGACCCCTGGCCATGGCTCAAGCTCTTCGTCGAGACCGTGGCGGAGGCATACGAGGCATTTGCAGAGCGGGCCGCCGATCATCGCTCGGGGGCAACCAAGCAGGACCGGGTGCGCAACTGGGCACTGAACCACGCGGGAGACTCATTCGAGATGGCCGACGTCTGGCGCGCCGTACCGGGCGTGAGTGACCAGACCGCCCGTCTGGTTCTGCGAGAGATGAAGAACGAGGGGCTGGTGTCCCCTAGCGGGGTGGGCCGTGGGACGCGATGGACGCGGGCCGGCGCTTCGTTCGGTGGGAGCGCCGCAGGGGCTGGCCGCGCGAGCGGGCGCGTGGCTCGCCAGGTGGCCTATAGCGGCTGAAGGTCTTTCGCAGCTCCTTGATTGCCGCTCCCAGGAGATTTACAGTTAGGTAGCTGAACCACCCTGGGTTCGATGGAGGCCGTAGCTATTGGAGTGCCGGGAAGTGCCGAGAGGGGAGGAATGCTCTTATGCCTGTTGAGGTGGATGTGCCACGGAAGGTAGCCGAACGGCTCGTATCAGCCAGCGTGGCGAGGCGGTGGTATCCCTTCGAGCCTAAGGTGATCGACTGGTCCGTACCGCTCACGGGAGAGTG
>DAHXND010000228.1 GCA_027366675.1 Acidimicrobiales bacterium | reverse complement strand
GCCGTCTTCTGCGAGAAGCCGCTGGCCGTCGACGTCGAGAGCGCCAGGCGAATGGCTGAGGTGGTCGAGAATGCCGGGGTACCCGCCCAGGTAGGGCTGGTGCTCCGCACTACCCCTGTCTTCCGGGCTCTTCGTGCCCTGGTGACGTCAGGGCGGCTCGGGCGACCGCTGTCCGCTGTTCTCCGAGACGACCAGTTCTTTCCTGTTCAAGGGCATTATGCATCCTCTTGGCGAGGGGACCCGGCCATGACCGGTGGTGGAACCCTTATAGAGCACTCCATCCATGACCTCGACATCTTGCAGTGGTGCCTGGGTCCGGTGCGCAGCGTGTCCGCCGAGATGGGTTATGGAGATGCCCATCCGGGAGTGGAGGAAGTGGCAGCCGTAATCCTCGTCCACGACTCGGGGGCCATCTCGACCGTGACGAGCGTCTGGCACGAGATGCTGAGCCGCCATTCCACCCGCCGGCTGGAGGTCTTCTTCGAGCATGGTTTGGCTTGGCTCGAGGATGACTTCGTGGGTCCACTTCACATCGAAGACGACCAAGGCGTGGTGGATCAGCCATGCCCTATGGACGCGTGGGTCGCGGACCTGCCATTGGAAGGTGACCTGGGGGTTGCCATAGCTATGTATGCCGTCGAGGACAAGGCGTTCTGCGACTCCGTCCAGAGCCATCAGCCCCCGGTGCCATCTTTCGCGGAGGGAGTGTTGGCGCACGAGCTCGTCGATGCTGCATACAGGTCAGCCGCGCAGGGCAGGCGGCTGGAGATGCCGGAGAAGGACGGCTTGCGGCGAAGTGAGCACGCCTGAGAAGGATGGACGCCTGCGAAGTGAGCATGCCGGCGAGGTGAGCATGCAGCGGAAGTACAGTTGCCGGATTTGCCCGCGGACAGGAAACCAGGTCAGGAGACCAGGTCAGGACAGTAGAGATGTGGCTACCTGAACAGGGGAGCTCAGTAGAGATGTGGCTACCTGAACAGGGGAGCTCTATGCTTCTGCTGCCAGCGTGTCGAGACTCTTCTGTAGCGAGGCGGCAGCGTCACTGGCCATGTCTGCGACCTTCGGATTCGTTAGCAGAGTCTGTGGATCTACGGCAGAGATGCGTGTCAATGGCTGCTGCTCGCTGCCAATGCTTTCCATGACGACGTTGCATGGGATCAACAGGCTGGCCGCCGGATCGAGGGTCAGAGCCTGGTTTGCCAACTTGGGGTTGCACGCGCCAAGGATCTTCATGGGCGGGCGCTCGACTCCGATCTTCTCCCTCAGCGTGGCAGCCACATCGATCTCCGTGAGGACCCCGAAGCCCTCGGCCCCCAAGGCGGCACGCAACCTGGGTTCTACGTCCTCGATCGTGGCAGGAATGGTAACAGTGATTGGACTGACGTCCCTGGTCATGGCAGCTCATCCTCGCTTTCTCTACGTCTGAATTGGCTCATCTCTGAACTTGCTCATCTCTGAAGTGGCTCATATCTCGGTTCCTGGTGCACCTGACCGCGGCAACTTGGCTACCAAGCAGCTCAAGTGCTAGAACACCGCCATGGCGAAAAAGCTTCCCTTGGTCGATTACCTGGTCATCGACGATGGCGAACCCTATCTAGTCGCGAATACATGCACTCACTGCGGAGCTCGCTACTTCGACCGGCGCAACGCCTGTGGAAAGTGCGGGCAGACCTCCTTCGAGCGATCTTCGCTGTCAAGTGTAGGGAGTGTCCGGGCCTTCACGATCGTCACGCGGGCTGCGAAGGGCGTCCCCACGCCTTACGTCTCTGCGATCGTGGACCTGGAGGGTGGGGGCGTGGTGAAGGCGAACCTGATAGATGTGCCTCCTGACCCTGACAAGATCGTCATGGGGATGCCGGTTCGCCTGAAGACCTTCGTAGCGGGCACCGATGATGATGGCACCGAGGCAGTGGCCTTCGGCTACGCTCCCGCGTAGACGGTATTATCGCTCGCGAGCACGGCTTCTAGAGGTTCGAGAGGAGAGAAGATGTCTGACGCGGTGTGGATTCTTGGGGCTTCGATGACGAAGTTCGGGCGCTATCCAGAGAAAGACGTCATAGACCTTGCAACGGAAGCAGCCCTTAGCGCGCTCGGAGATGGCGGGGTCACGATGCAGGACATGGATGTGCTCGCCGTTGGGAACATAGGGGAGTCGAGTGCCATGGTCGCTCAGCGGCTGCAGAAGCAGATCGGGCAGACTGGCATCCCTGCTTACAACACAGCCAATGCCTGCGCGACCGGGGCAACGGCTGTTCGCATCGCCTACTTGTCGATCCTGGCAGGGGAGGCCGACATGGCGCTAGTGGTGGGCGTCGAGAAGATGGGGAAGGCTGGTCTGCTGGGCGCTGCGAACAAGGCGCGCTCCGATAGGAACGAGTTTACCCCGTCGGGGCGCTACGGATCGATCATGGGAGTGGAGGGCATCCTGGGGACTGGGCTGATGCCGGGCGTGTTCGCCCAGGCCGGGATGGAGTATGCGCACGCGAATTCCGGTGTGGGCTTCGAGCAGTTCGCTAAGGTGGCCGAGAAGAACCACTCCCACTCCACCCTGAACCCCCTGGCGCAGTACCAGAAAGCGTTCAGCCTGGAGGAGATAATGCGTTCCGAGCTCATAGCGTATCCGAATACGCTCCTTATGTGTTGCCCGACGGGTGACGGCGCGGCCGGCGTTGTGTTGGTATCCGACGCGAAGTTGAAGAGCCTCGACCCGGATCAGCGCAGGCGTGCGGTGAAGATATCGGCGTCCGTGCTCACGAGTGACCCGTGGACGGAATCTGCCCAGGTGCAGCCCGACGTGAATACGCTGACACGCCAGGCTGCAGACCAGGCCTATGAGAAGGCTGGCGTAGGGCCGAAGGACCTTGACCTGGTGGAGTTGCATGACTGCTTTGCCACGGCCGAGCTCATCCACTACGACAACCTCCGCCTCTGCGAGCCAGGTGGTGCTGGCGCGTTCATAGATGAAAGGGGCCCCTGGCGAGACGGTACGACCCCTGTGAATGTCTCCGGTGGTCTTATCTCGAAGGGCCATCCGCTCGGGGCAACAGGGGTAGCGAACCTCTACGAGGTGGCTACCCACCTGCGCGGCGAGGCGGGAGACAGGCAGATCGAGGGAGCGCAGGTAGGGCTTACGCATGTCATAGGGCTGGGCTCGGCTTGCGCCATACACATCCTGGAGCGCCGCGCTGCCTGATTGGCCGATGGGGGATGGGCCGGCAGCGGCCTAGTAAGCTCTTACGATGTTCCGCGCCTGCCCCATCTGGCAGCGGGGATGCCGGGCGCTTAGCTCAGCTGGTTAGAGCGCAGCCTTCACACGGCTGAGGTCGGAGGTTCGAGTCCTCTAGCGCCCACCGTAGGTGTCATGGCGCGAACACCCCTCCCTTGGGAGGGGTGTTCGTCATGTCCGCCGGTGTCCTCGATGCTCAGTCCACGCCGGATCTCGAATTTCGGCAAGATCCGGTCGCGGGTCTCCACCGTGAGACTGTGCACGAAGGCTTGTGCGACCGCTTTTCTGACAGGCCCGGGTCCGTGGAGGGCGACGGCCCGGAGCTGGTCGCGCAGGGACTCGACCTCGGCGAGGGTGGGGGGTGGCGCGGTTGCGTCTGTCGCTGTCTCGGCGAGCTCTGCTTGGCGGGCGCGCAGTGACTTGGCCTTGTTGCCGAGTTCGCGGACGCGTTCGGCGAAGATGTCGGCGGTGAGGGTGCCGGCCTCGAAGGCGTGCATGTAACGCTCGACGGCGGCCTCGGTCTTGGCCAGTTCGGCGTCGGTAGCTGCCAGCTCGTCGTGGTGCTGGCGGGCGGTGAGCGTGGCGGCGTCTTGGTGCGCCTGCATGGCGCGGGTGATGAGTGCTGGGTCGCTGTAGAGGTCGACGAGCGCGGCGAGGACCGCGTCTTCGAGGGCGTCGGCTCGGATGCGCTCCGCTCCGCAGGCGTCCTTGCCGTAGCGCTGGGCGGTCCAGCACACGTAGTAGCGGTAGCGGTGCCGCTTGCCATGCGCCGCGGCCCCGACGTAGCGGCGGTGACAGCGCGAGCAGGTGATGAGCCCGGTCAGGAGGTACTCGGGGTGGGCGTCGGCG
>DAHXND010000220.1 GCA_027366675.1 Acidimicrobiales bacterium | reverse complement strand
CGCCGCTCCGGCCTTCGCTCCGTCTCCAGTCGAAGGATCCTCCTGGCCCTCCCCTGGCGTGCCACCCTCACCCGTGAGGAGCGCTATCCCCTCGGCCTGCGACTGCTCGGCAAGGGCGCTCTCCAACGCCTCGGCCCGCGCAGCCAACGCATGCCAGTGACGGTCTGCCTCGCGACGCTCGCCAGCGGCACGATCCAGCGCTCTCTTCGAGGCTTCGAGCGCCCCCTCGGCAGCTGACAGCGCCTCTCGTGCCTCGTTTGCCAGAGCTCCCAGCTCCTCCACGCGCTCCTCGATGGCTGCCGACTGGGCACCGATGGCGCCGCGCCTCTCCGCCAGGCGCTGGCAGCGCTCCTCGAGCTGGAGCTCGCCATGACGCTCACGGTCTACCGATGCAGCGAGAGAGCCCTCATCTGCCTGCCCCCGCAGCGCCGCCTGCTCGAGCGCCCGTAGGTCTCCTGCAGCCGCTTCCCGCTCCTCCAGCTCCGACTGCCTGGCAGAGAGCGCTGCCTGCTCCAGGGCCACGCCTGCCACCTCTGACGCGAGTGCCGCACGCTCCCCCGCTGCCTCGGTCAGCTCTGCCGCCAGCCCTGCTGCCTCGTGCTCGAGCGTCGAGACGAGATCCTCGCTCTCAGCCGCATCCAGAGCTGCCGAGAGCCGGAGACGGCGCTCCGTGAGGACGGCAAGCGCCCCACGCGCTCGCTCCGAGAGCGCCCCGGCGCGGCGCACCAGCTCCCCGAGGTCATCCCCATGATCGAAGGCGAGCTGAGCCTCGATCTGTCCCATTGAACGGTCCAGGTCAGCGAAGCGCCGTGCGAGATCCTCGCTCTCGGCGGCTCTCGCTGCAAGCTCCGCCTCCTGCTCTCCCCTCGCTGCCTCCAGCCGTGCGAGCTCCTGGCCAGCCAGGTAACGCTGGAGGGCGAGGTTCTCCGCTGCCAGACCCTCGTAAGTGCGGGCGGCTGCCGCCTGGCGCTCCAGGGGACGCAACCGCCTACGGCTCTCCCTGACCATGTCGCTGACGCGCTGCAAGTTCTCCTCGGTGGACTCGAGCCTGCGCTCGGCTCGCTCCTTCCTGCGGCGGTACTTCAGGACCCCAGCGGCTTCCTCGATGACGAGGCGCCGCTCTTCCGGCTTCGCATTCAGCACGCTGTCGAGCTGACCTTGGCTGATGATCACATGCTGCTGGCGACCCACACCGGTGTCGTAGAGAATCTCCTGGATGTCGAGCAGGCGGCACGGAGCGCCGTTCAGGGAGTACTCGCTCTCACCCGAGCGCCACAGCGTCCGCGTGATAGTCACCTCCGGCAGATCGACCGGCAGGCGACCCGATCGGTTATCGACCACCAGGGAAACCTCTGCCCGGCCAAGAGCGCTGCGCTTCTCGGTCCCGGCGAAGATCACGTCCTCCATCTTCGAGGAGCGGACAGACCTGGGGCTCTGCGCCCCCAGGACCCAGGCAACCGCATCTACGATGTTCGACTTCCCCGACCCGTTCGGCCCCACTATGACCGTGATACCGGGCTCGAAATCCAGTGTGACGGGGTCGGCGAAGGACTTGAATCCCTTCAGCTGAAGGCGTTTCAGGAACACGCGGACACCATACCGGCTGGGTGGGACACCATGCGTGGATGTGTCCCTACCAGCAGCTCAGGAAGCTCACATCGCTGGAGCAGCCGCACCAGGCCATGAGCCCTGTGCAGCTCAGGCAGCCACAGCTTCGGCAAGTCTCTCCAGTGTCTGCTCGATGGATCGCGGGTGCTTCTTCCCGACGCCCATGAGCACGAGGAGCAGCGGTGCCCTGGACTTCGACCCGTCGAAAGTCTCGGTCACCTCGGTGCCGCCATCGACAGGGCGCAGCTCGTAACGCCAGATATGGCCGCCGAAGTGGCGCCATGCGATCAAGCGATTCTCCTCGAACTCCACCACGGTATTGGTGATCCGGTAAGGAAGCCCTATGCGCATGTTCATGGCGAAGCGGGAGCCGAGGACCAGGCGGCCAGGGTTCCCGGCGGCCGACCTCACGGTGCCCGATCCATCGAAGCGCGCATGAGCTGCCGGATCGGCCAGCAGGTCGAAGATCCGGCCGGGCGGAGCGGGAATGACGCGGGTCCGAGATATCACGAGTGATGCCATCTCGACACGTTACCTCGTAACATATGATTCGTCCAGGCGAAGGAGCTCGAGCTGGCACGGCGAGCGACTTACCTGCCTGCTCATACTTATTACCTGCCTGCTCATACTTGGCACTGCTCGCAGTAGTACGTCGACCGGCCTCCGGTGCGCACCCGGATTATCACTCCGCGGCAGCGGAGACAGGCCTTCCCCTCGCGCCCGTAGACAGCGTGACTGGCCTGGTAGCCACCCAACTCGCCGAAGATGTCCTTGTACTGCTCGTCTGCGAGTGAGGAGCCGCGCTGCTTCACGGCCTCGTTCAGAGTCTCTAACATAGCACGATATAGGCGGCGGGTCTCCTCCGTGGTTAGAGATCCCGCATCCCTGTCGAAGCGCAGCCCAGCCGCGAACAGGATCTCGTCCGCGTAGAGGTTCCCGATCCCTGCTACGAAGCGCTGGTCCATGAGAACTGCCTTCAACTTGCCTGATCGCTGCTGCAGCAGGCTACCGAAGCGGATCCAGCTCATTACGTCGACAAGCGGGTCGAAGCCGAGCTCGGCCAGCTCGGGCACGGTGTCTCCCATGTGATCGCCCTTCGTAACGAAGACCTCGCCGAATGTTCGCGGGTCGATGAAACGCAGCTCCCCGGCCTGCGTGAAGTGAACCACGAGCTTCGTATGCTTGGCAACGGGAGTCTTCGTCGCCTTCACGTAGAGGAGCTGGCCGCTCATCCCGAGATGGACCACCATGACTTCGCCATTGTCGAAATCGATCAGAAGATACTTCCCGCGCCTGCGAACCCCCGTGATCTTCGCTCCTTCCAGACGGGTCACCACCTCTTTCGAGGTCTTGTGACGCCGCAGGGTGCGCTTCGAGCCGGGAAGGGCGTCGACAGATTTCACACGGCGACCTACCACCTCGTGGTCCAGCTCACGCCGGATCGTCTCCACCTCCGGCAGCTCCGGCATGTCCGCGCCCCTCCTAGCTAGCTGTCAGTCACCGGACCCGCAAAGAGCACCTGAACGCCCAGCCAGACCCTCACGGAGGGCCCTGGTCCCAGGTGCCGGACCGGGACACATCACCCGAGCACCATGCCACTGCCCCGTTGCAGGTACCCCGTTCTCCCCTCCGGGCACTTCCCGATCTCATCGTAGCAGCATGTAGCCGCACCGGCCAGTGGGGGGGTGCCCCTAAGTCATCAGATCCTCGTCTCGTGGCAGGTGAACCGCTCTCAGCGCGGCCCGGCGCCACCAGCGCCACCAGCGCCACCAGCGGGAACGGACGGGCCGTCACGATGGCCCGAGGGACTTCCAGGCCATCTCCGACATCGCCGCCATGCTCGGCTGCCTAGACAGTGAGCGTCACGATGGCCCGAGGGACTTCCAGGCCGTCTCAGCTGCAGCCTGTTGGGCCTGCTTCTTCGACCTACCGATCCCTTCGCCGATAACCACCCCTCCGAGCGCCACGGTCGCACGGTACTCTCTGGCGTGGTCCGGGCCAGTCGCCAGCACCTGATAGCGCGGAAGCTCCCCCCGCTCCTGAACGCATCGCTCCTGGAGCTGCGTCTTGAAGTCCTGCGACCCCGGGACGGCCGCAGCCGTCTCCAGCTCCCCGGAGATCAGATCCACGAGCCAGGAGCGCGCCTCTTCCATTCCACACGCCAGGTAGATCGCCCCGAGCAGAGCCTCGAAAGCATCGGCAAGGAGTGAGTCCTTGTCCCGGCCCCCGCTCGCCTCCTCGCCCTTGCCGAGGCGCAGCGCACTCCCCAGATCCAGCCGGCGAGCCAGCTTCGCAAGCGCTGGAGCACTCACCACGTCCGCCCTCGCCTTTGCCATGCCTCCCTCGGGAAGCTCCGAATGGGTCCGGTAGAGCCTATCGGCCACCACGAACCCGAGGACCGAGTCACCCAGTAGCTCCAGGCGCTCGTTCGAGACGGCGCCCTCGGTCTCTGCGCACCACGACCTGTGAGTAAGCGCAGTGGCAAGCAAGTCCGAGCCTATGCCAGGGCACCCTATGCGTGCAGCGAGGTCGCCGATGGGATCACCGGCTTCCACCTCGCTTCTCTCTGATGCCGCCCTGCCTGCCCGAGGAGCGGCAGCTCGACCGCTGAGCCCAGCCACTACTAGAGGCCCGCTCCTGGCCTACTCTTGGCCATCAGCAGCGAGCTTCGCCATGACGTACTCGACGGCATCCCGCACGCTGTGGAGATCCTCCAGATCCTCGTCGTCGATGCGAAAGCCTACCGTACGCTCCGACAGCTCCTCTTCGAGCGCTTCGACCAGCTCGATCAGGGCAAGCGAATCTGCGTCCAGATCCTCGGTAAATGTGGACGACTCCAAGATGCCACCCGGATCTATCTCCAGTATGTCGGCAAGCTGGTCGCGTATCAGCTCGAAGACCTGCTGGCGATCCATGGGTGCTTGCTCTACGTGCGTCTCGGCTGGCATGGCAGATAACTCCTCCACTGAATGTCTATCGGAATCCGAGGCCCGAGCCGGATTCGGGCTCCGATATGGCCTGTCTTCCGTGTCTCCTCGGGCTAGATGCTAGCTGCCCGAAAGAGCCCTGGCCAGGTGGGCAACTATCCCATGATCGGCGAGGTCTCGGGCAACCTGGATCGCCTGCTCCACCGCGTGCGCAGATGAAGCTCCATGACTTATTATGCACACCCCGTCGACTCCGAGCAGTATCGCCCCGCCCGTGCTGTCAGGGTTCAGGCGCTCTGCCTCTGGTGCCAGGAGGGGAAGCAGCACAGAAGCCGCCTCCCTCGACTCCGGGTTGGAGTTGAAGACGCTCATCAGCCGGTCGAAGACGTAAGCCATCCCGCCCTCCAGCGTCTTCAGAACGGTGTTCCCCGTGAAGCCGTCCGTGACTATCACGTCAACGTCCCCGGTCATGATGTCCCGGCCTTCGACATTGCCCACGAAGGAGAGCTCTGAGCCTGCTCCCCCCGCTGCCAGGAGCTTGTGGGCCTCCTTCACGAGCGGGCTTCCCTTGCCCGGCTCCTCGCCTATCGATAGCAACCCCACCCTGGGAAGGGCAATCCCGTAGCGCTCCGAAGCATAGACGGCTCCCATACGGGCGAACTGCACCAGCATCTGGGCGGTGCACTCCGAGTTCGCCCCGGCGTCGAGCAGCACAACTGGATGTGGCCCACCTCCTGGAACAGGCACTGCTATGGCGGGGCGCACCACGCCCGGCAGTCGCCCGAAGCGAAGTAGGGCGCTCGCCATCGCTGCTCCGGTGTTCCCGGCGCTGACCATGGCAGCAGCCTCGCCGTCACGCACGAGCTCCGCAGCACGAAGGAGCGACGAGTCCTTCTTCTGGCGCACGGCCTTAGCCGGATCCTCTTCCATGGAGATCACTTCGGAAGCAGGATGAACCGGGATATCTCCTGCCCCTACTATCTCCTCTGGACGACCGACCAGTATGACCCGGTTGCCCCTGGCCACAGCCTGGAGCGCGCCCTCGATCACCACCCCTGGGGCCTTGTCCCCACCCATGGCATCCACCGCTACCGGGGCAACCCGGGGAGATCCTTCAGGCGCCGGCAACGCTCAGCTCACCTCGCGTGCTTCACGACCCTTGTACCATCCGCAGTGCGGGCAGACCACGTGGGGTACCTTCACCTGGTTGCACTGGGGGCACAAGCTCCGCGCTGGCGGGTCCAGGCGCCAGTTGGCCGAGCGCCGGCTCCTGCTCTTCGCCTTGGATGTCTTCTTCTTCGGTACGGCCATGAGGGGCACTTCGTCCTTTGCTATCGGGGCTGGTCCTCTGCCAGCTCTTCTGGTCTTCGGCAGCTCTTCTGGTCTTCGGCAGCTCTTCGGGGCCGTCTGACGGCTGCACTGGCCCTCGACTCCGCAGCACCGGCCATCCGGCACCGGCAAGGCCATCCGGCACCGGCAAGGCTATCCGGCAGTGGCAGCGCAGCCTGCCTCTGGCAGGACCACCCGGCGCCACCGATACTTGCCCAGCGTATCGGGCTGGACAAGCCCACGTAGCTTACCCGCCCACGCCCTTTGCATGCACGCTCGCAGGCTTGCGCACGCATTCCGATGACAAGCGCAATGCTAGGATCGCCCCTCGTCGAAACGCAACGCCGCAAGCGGAGCCCATCGCTCGTCGTAACCGTTCCGGTCACAGTCGCAGGACTCCCTATTCAGGTCGATGCCGCAGGAAGGGCACAGCCCCAAGCACCCCTCACCGCATAGCGGGGCAGCCGGAAGGTTCAGCAGGACGGCGTCACGCACCAGTGGCGCAAGATCGATCTCGTCTCCGGAGAAAGCGTACGCCAGCTCCGAGCCAACGAGCAGCTCCCCTTCCAGGCTGGCCCCCCGGCTGGCTCCGCTGGCCCCCCGGCTGGCTCCGCTGGCGCTGCCATGAGTCGACGCCACTCCTTCCTCGCAGAAGAGCTCGCGAACATCGATGTCCAGGGTGCCACGGGCCACCTCCAGGCAACGGCGGCACTCTCCCTGCCAGGGCGCGCTCACCTTGCCAGCGACGATCACCCCGTGCTGCACTGCCTCGAGCGTGAGCTTCGCCTCGACCAGCGCTCCCGCCGGAACGGAGCTGCCGGTCACCTCCAAGCCTTCCATGGCCGCGGAGCGCGAAACCTCCAGCTTTGGCCACGAACCAACCAGAGCACGGCCTGTCCCCAGCAGATCGGCCAAGCTGACCCGCCACTGCGACCGAGCCCTCACCTGCGCCTCGCGTCTCAAAGGCGCATCACCGCTCCCGGCGCCTCACCCCTCGCCATGGTGCGGAGCGCCATTGTCGAGACGATCCTGATCGAAGAAGCCGCCATCCTCGGCGACGTCGGACTCCGCCGACCGCTCCTCTTCAAGGGCCGGTGCCAGAGCCGCCTGGAGCCTTGCACGTCCGGTGCTAACGGTAGCGAGCGTGCGCTCGAGCACGATCTGGAAAGCGGCAAGCCTCCTATCGCAGTAGTCCTCTGCCTGAGTGCGCATCCGATGGGCATCGTCCATCGCCTCGTCGCGCATGCGTTGGGCGAGGTGATTCGCCTGCCGCACGATCTCGGTGCGCTCGATCAGGTGCTCCGCCTGGATGCGCGCGTCCTCGATGATCTGCTCGGCTGAGCGCTCGGCACGCTCGAGATAGTCGGACCTGTCGCGCAGGAGGCGGCGAGCCTCCTCGATCTCGCGAGGCAGGCTGGCCATAGCGGACTCGATCAGCTCGAGAGCCTCGTCGCGACTGACAAGCACCGACGCAGACAAGGGCATAGCCTTCGCCGATCTGAGCAGGGCGTGGAGCTGAGCCAGGATCTGCTCCGCCGTACCACCCCCTGCACCGCCGGCACTGTCGCTGCCTGCGTGATCGCCAGCCCTGTCCGAAGGCAGATCGCCAGAAGGAATACCCATCGTCTCGCGACTACCTCGATGCCCGGAGGCCTGGTGCGAGTGCCTGGTCGCACGCTCTCTCGAGGCAGCCCTTCCGGCTCCCCCGGCTTCGGGAAGCGGGATCTCCTCGGCATCCCTGGCAAGAGCATCCCAGTCGCTGCCGTCGTCAAGCTCCGGATCCTCCCAGAGCTCCGAATGACCGCCAGAAGCCCAGTCCCCCGAATCCCAGCCGCCCGAGCCCTCACCGCCAGAAGCCCAGTCCCCCGAATCCCAGCCCGTCCCTGCTCCCCGATCACCTGCCATGCTCACCGACCGAAACGCTCCTGGAGGCGCTTCGCGACAGGTGCAGGGACCAGGTCGCTCACGTCGCCGCCCAGCCTCGCTACCTCACGAATGAGGCGCGAGGCTATGAAAGAGTAAGACGACCCGGTCGGGATGAAAAGCGTCTCGAGCGCTGCCAGATGGTAGTTCATCTGGGCCATCTGCAGCTCGTTCTCGAAGTCGCTCACCGCCCGAAGGCCCTTCACGATGACCGAGGCACCCACTTCCGCCGCGACCTCCACCACGAGCGTTGACATCGAGACCACCCTGACGCCCTTCAGGTGGACGAGCGACTCCTCCAGCATGGCGCGTCGCTCGTCCAGGTCGAACAGCGACTCGCTCTTGCCGGGATTACGGATGGCCGCCACCACGACCTCCTCGAACAGCCTGCTCGCCCTGTCGACGACCTCGAGGTGACCGTTGTGGAACGGATCGAAAGATCCCGGAAAGATCGCTATGGTCATAAGAGAATCCCTCCCGGTCCAGGTAGCTTGCCACGCTCGCTGGAGGCGACTCCTCGGATGAGCGCTCTGCCTCCAGCGCTACGAGCTCCATCTCTGCAAGCGCTATCTCTGCGAGGTCCATCTCTGGAAGCGCTATCTCTGGAAGCGCTATCGCTCACGCCTCCGGCGCTCCCAGCCACCTCGCCAGGCAACCTCACCGGATTGGCTCGCCGGATCACCGTTACGAGCGTAGTCCCGTAGCGCCTGCGGCGCAGGGTGGCCCAGCCACAAGGCACGTCGAAAGCATCCCTCGACTCGCAAACTGCCTGGTCGGCCGGGAGATTAGCCAGGAGGATGGCCCAGCCCCCGAAGGCATAGGGTGGGTCGACGAACGCCCAGTCGAACCAGGTGGTCTCCTCTCCCGAGCCTCCGCACTCGTGACCGCCTTCGGCAATGCGCCCGATCCACCGCAGCACATCGATAGGCACCACCTCCGTCCTGGGCTCGGCCGGAGCCAGCTCAGGGCGGCCGGGCACGCCTCGGACCCAGGGCTCCATCTGGCGCTGCGATGGCGGCTGTGCGGCACCCCCGATGACCTCCCCCATGAGGCCACCAGCAGGTTCCGGGCTCGGAGAAGGGTCAGGAAAACCGATGCCCACGGCAAGGTTCCCTCTGTCTGGCACAGGTATCTCCTGCCTGAGAAGTCCCTTGGGGCTCTTCGCATAGACGGTCGCGAGAAGATTCGCCCGTATGGCGCGCACAGAAACCGGGTCCGACTCCACGAACACCGCCTCAGCCGCACCACGTGAAAGTGCCTCGAGCCCGAGTGCCCCGCTCCCCGCGTACAGATCGACCACGCGCGCCCCGTCGAGCGAGCAGATGGAGCCCAAGATGTCGAACATCGCCTCGCGCACCCGGTCCGAGGTTGGCCTCACCCGACCCCCGGGAGCCACCCGAAGAGCATGGCCGCGCCACCGGCCACCTATTACACGCACACCCACAGGCTACAGAGCCTGGGAGCGGCACCCGAGCCAGGCAGGGGAAAACCCGGAGCCATCTGCGAGATGCGATGCGCTCTCCGCCAGCTCTTGAACAAGAACTCAGCTCTTGAACAAGAACTCGGCTTCCTCCCCCATGAGCTCGCGAAGCTCCGCAGCGAGAACCGGGTGCTCGCCAAGGCTCGGATCGGAGCCCACCAGGTCCTCGGCCACCTTGCGCGCTGCAAAGAGAAGATCCCGATCGCGACCCAGGCGAGCGGGCGCCAACCCGTAGCGCCCGGTCTGGCGCGTTCCGAGGATCGTGCCCTCACCCCGAAGCTCCAGGTCCACCTCGGCGAGCTCGAAACCATCGTCCAGGCGCTCGAGCGCCCGCAGCCGCGCCTCGCCGTCAGGGCTCACGTCCTCTGCCAGCAGGTAGCACCATGACTCGCCCCCTGCACGCCCGACACGGCCGCGAAGCTGGTGAAGCTGGGCGAGGCCGAAGCGATCCGCATCCTCGATCACCATGACCGTCGCCTCTGGCACGTCCACCCCGACCTCTATGACAGTGGTGGCAACCAGCACGGATATGGCACCGGAGCGAAATGCGTCCATCACCTCGTCCTTCTCACCGCCCTTCAGCTGCCCATGCATGAGACCGACATGCAGGCCAGCCAGCTCCTCGCCGCAGAGCCTCTCGTACTCCTCCGTCACGGCCCTCGCCTGGAGCTTCTCCGATCCTTCCACGAGAGGGCAGACGACGTATGCCCTCTTGCCCATGGCGACCTCGGAGCGCACCCGCCCCCAGGCCGAAGCGACCTCGGCAACGCTTCGTGCCCAATGGGTCTCGGGCATCCTGCGCCCGGGCGGCATCTCGTCGAGCACGGTCGTGTCGAGGTCTCCGAACACCGTCATGGCTGCCGTTCGCGGGATCGGAGTAGCTGTCATCACGAGCACGTCCGGATCGCTCCCGGTCCCTTTCGACCTGAGCGCTGAGCGCTGCTCGACACCGAAGCGGTGCTGCTCATCCACCACCACGACCCCGAGGGAGGAGAACGCGACGTCCTCGGTCAAGAGGGCGTGCGTCCCTACCACGACATCCACCTCCCGGGCTGCGAGCCCCGCGAGCACTGATTGGCGCTCACGGGCTGCCAGCCTCCCGGTCAGCAGCGCTACCTTCAGATCCCTCTCACCCCCCAGACGCCCGGGATCAGGAACCACGAGATCCCCGAGGAGGCCGAGAAGCGCCCCATGATGCTGCTCTGCCAGAACCTCCGTCGGCGCCATCAACGCCCCCTGATGCCCTCCCTGCACGGCAGCCACCAGTGCGAAGGCCGCTACGACGGTCTTTCCAGAACCGACGTCCCCCTGGAGGAGGCGATGCATCGGAAGCGGACCTGCCATGTCGGAGAGGATCTCCCCAACAGCGCGCCTCTGGGCTCCCGTCAGGCCAAACGGCAGTCTCTCCAGGAACGAGCCGAGCAGTGAGACCGTTGGCGAATCAACGACGGCGATCCCCGCAGCGCGCGACGCGTCGCTATCCAGCACTCCGGGATCAACAGCATGGACGATCCCGAGCGCGCTCTGCTCCATCTGGCGCCTCTTCGCCACGAGAAGGCACTGGAGATGCCACAGCCGGTCGAACGCCAGGCGGCGCAGTGCAGCGTCTCGCTCGCTCAGGCTACGCGGCTGGTGTATGCGCCAGTAAGCAGTAGTACGATCCACAAGTCCGAGCTCTACACGCCAGCGCTCGGGTAGCGGATCGGCGAATGTCCCCGAGCGATCGAGTGCCTCGGAGATGGCGTCTGCTATCTCCGAGGAAGACAGTCGCACCTTCTCGGATGCGGGGTAGAGAGCGATGATGCTTCCGGTGCGCCTACGACCAGCTCGACCGATCAGGTCAAGAGTCGGGTTCGCCATCTGCCTACGTCCCCTATAGGAGCTCACCTTCCCGTAGAGCGCCACCTCGGCGCCGGAGTCGAGCTGCCTTGCCCGCCAGGGTTGGTTGAAGAAGGTGCATAGCAAATGAGCGCTTCCGTCCGTCACGGTAACGACGACCCTGGAAGGGCCCTTCCTGGAGCGCACGACGTCCACCGCGTCAACTACTCCTATGACAAAGGCGTCATCGCCTACAGCCAGATCCCGCACCGGCACCTGCCTGCTCCGGTCGTGGTGTCGCCTCGGCAGGTGTTGCAGCAGATCGCATACTGACTCGATTCCCAGAGCGCGGAACGCATCGGCTTTACGCTCCCCTACGCCAGCTAGCACGTCTACCGGCTTGCCCGCGAGGTAGGGAAGGGTCCTGACGGGCCGCGGCCTGTCAGGCGCCCGAGCGGGGCTGGATCCCCTCACCGGAGCGCCGGCATGGTGACTAGCCATCCATCCTCCTGCCATCAAACTGTGTCACGCTACATCATGCCTCGTTACTCGATAGATATTAGGTACGGGTAGAGTGGTTGCCCACCGTGGTGCACCTCCACCGTCGTGCCGGGACGCTTCTCGGAGAGCCACGCCTCTACGTGCCGAGTTGCCGCAGCAGTGGAGCCCTCTCCCTCTATAAGTGTCACCATCGAATGCGCGGGCACGATCAGCATCTCGACAAGAGCCTGCAGGACATCACCCAGATCACCGCCTGCAACCACTGGACCCGAGCGCGACAAGCCGATCCATTCACCCTTCTTCACGGGTCCGGTGGCCGTCTTGCTATCGCGGGTGGCCTTCGTGATCTCACCAGCAACGATACGACTCATCGCCTCGGTCATCTTCGTCGCGTTCTCCTCCGCGCCAGCCTCGGGGTCATACTCCAAGAGGGCAGCGAATCCCTCCACGATGCCACTGGTCGGCACGACGCGCACGATCTTGGACGTGAGAGCTGGAAGCTGGTTCGCGACTGCCACGATGTTGTCGTTGTTGGGGAGCACCACCACCTGATCAGAGGCCAGCGCTTCCACGGCTTCCAGAAGATCTGTCGTCGATGGATTCATGGTTTGGCCGCCCGTAACCGTCGCGCGGACGCCCAGTGAGCGGAATATACGCCTGATGCCGTCTCCCGCCGCGACCGCTACGACGGCAGTCCTCACGGGCGACTCTCGCTCCTCCTCAACGCCTCGCGCCGTTTCCTGCTCACGGACCCAGCGTTCCTCCTCGACCTGCTCGCGCAAGTCAGTGATGC
>DAHXND010000218.1 GCA_027366675.1 Acidimicrobiales bacterium | reverse complement strand
AAGGCTGCGCGGCCAGATCGGGGCAATGCTGGAGCTTGGGGCAGGTTTCCAGCCAGATCTATCTGGGCGAGACAATGTATTCCTGAACGGAACGCTTATGGGTTTCACCCATAAGGAGATAGACAAGCGCTTCGATGAGATCGTCGCTTTCGCCGAGCTCGAGCAGTTCATAGATACGCAGGTCAAGTACTACTCGTCAGGTATGTACATAAGGCTTGGCTTCGCAACGGCTGTGAGCTTCGATCCCGATATCCTGCTCGTGGACGAGGTGTTGGCGGTGGGAGACGAGCGCTTCCAGGCGAAGTGCCTTGATCGCATACATGAGATGCAGGGCGATGGATGCACCATCTTGTTCGTGAGCCACGCAGTGGACATGATACGGCGGATCTGTGATGGCGCCGCGGTTCTGCACGAAGGGAAGAAGGTTATGGAGGGCCCGCCCGGAGAGGCTATCCGGGCCTTTCGGGAGGTAATGCGCGGCGTTGACGACGAGCTCGCCGCGGCAGCCGATGCCGCGCTGGCAGAGGAGGGCGAGAGCGAGGGGCAGGAAGAAGCGCCTGCCGGTCAGAGCGAGAGTGAGCCCAAGCTGCGCTCGACCGGTGGCAGGTTGGTGGCACTGCGTGGAGTGAGTGTGCATTTCGATGCCGAGAAGGAGCGTGAGTATCTCTTGCCTGGGGAGGGACTGGAAGTGATGGTCGACTACGAGGTGAAGGAGCCGGTGGATGATGCTGTCTTCGGCATGGCGATTCACAACCGGCGCGGTGATCTTCTCTTCGCTTCGGACACAGAGATCCTGGGGTTGCCTACGGCGCTTCCCGTCGGCCCTGGGCGAGTGAGCTTTCGGATTGACGCGGTGCCGTTGCTCGATGGGACTTACGACCTGACTCTTGGCATCAGGAACGGTGACGGTGGCGCCATCTACGACTGGCGGGAAGGTGAGGACAGGTTCTCTGTGATGAATCCCACGAAGAGCCTTGGGGAGGTGTTCTTCCCGCTCCAGGGGGATATAAAGATCGGGGCTTCGCAATAGCTATGATGGTCCGGCAGGTTCGGTGAAGCTACTGCCGGCCTTGTCATCCCTGTTGGCAACGCTCGGGCACACGAGGAGCGTCCGGCGCACTCATAGCCTTCGTGGTAACTGCAGGCCTCCCAGGCTGGCACTGGCCATGCTCATCGCCCTGGGGGCAGGTGGCTTCCTGTTCGGGGCAGGGGAGGGGGGGCAGGTGCCGTACAGCCCGGCATCCAGATCCGAGTTGACCAGTGCGACTCTGGCAGGTTCGCCTGGTGCCGCAGAGATCTCCCTGGAAGGCCACGGCTACGGCCCTGGTTACGGTATGGGCCAGTGGGGGGCATTGGGCTACGCGCTGGATGGGTGGAGCTACCGGCAGATCCTCTCTCACTATTACGGCGGTACGACGATGGCCAGTGTTACCAACGCCAATATCCGCGTGGAGATCACGCAGGAGACCGGCCATACCCTGGTAGTGACATCTCAGTCGGCTTTCAGCGTGGCAGGAACGGCTTTCGCTCCGGGGCAGGCCGCCATGATCACCTATACAGGCGCCGGGACGAGCTGGTCGATAGCCAAGGGGAGCTCGTGTGCAGCATCGCAGTGGACGCAGGTAGGAGTGGAGGACAACCCGATCGTGGTACCGAGCGAGACGAGCAGCTTCCCGGACATGGCAGAGTCCCTGGAGCTCTGCCTGCCTGGCGATCAATCGCTTTACCTGGGGGGAGATGTCCAGGCTGATGCCTACCAAGGTCGGGCTGAGACGATAAACATAGTTCCACTGGAGACGTACGTGGCTGGCGTGGTGCCGGCGGAGTCTCCTGCGGGATGGGGCAGCCTGGGCGGGGCGGGAGCTCAGTCTCAACCCGAGGGATTCCAGGAGCTGGAAGCCCAGGCTGTGGCTGCTCGGTCATACGTGGAATCCGGCCTCGGGTCGCTGGGTGTAGCCGACATATGCGATACCGCGGCATGCCAGGTGTACGGCGGGGTCGCCGCACAGACAGCGATAAGCGACCTCGCTGTAGCGGATACGGCGGGAGAGGTGCTGGACCTATCCAACGGCTCGGTGGCTCGAACGGACTACTCGGCCTCTACCGGAGGTTACACCGCTGGAGGAGCATTTCCCCCGGTGGTGGATCTGGGAGACGCTGTCTGTGTCCCGAACGCCTGTAACACGAATCACGTATGGCGTGCCGAGATATCTGTGGGTACGGTCGAGGCTGCATACCCGTCCATAGGTACGTTCGAGAACCTGGTTGTGACGGAGCGCAATGGCTATGGCGACTGGGGAGGCAGGGTGGAAGAGCTGAAGCTCGAAGGCAGCACCGGCAGCATCGAGGTCACTGGCAGCGCGTTCGCGGCCGGGTTCGGGCTGAGGTCGGACTGGTTCATTGTCACATCGGTCCCCGCAGGGGGGGTCGGAGGCTACTGGCTGGCGGCGGCGGACGGGGCCGTCTACTCCTTCGGGGATGCCGTCAGCTACGGGAGCGTCTCCGGCAGCTACGGGAACCTCTCCGGGGCCTCCCTGCCGTCTCGGGTCGTGGCGATGGCTGCCACCCCTGACGGTCGCGGCTACTGGCTGGCGGCGGCGGACGGGGCCGTCTACTCCTTCGGGGATGCCGTCAGCTACGGGAACTTGATCGAGGCTGGCATAAGGCATGGCGCAGTAGCTCTGTCAGCGTGCGTGGGGGGCCATGGGTTCCTGGTCGCGACTCCTGGGGGAGGCGTCGAGAACTTCGGCCAGGCACCTCAGTTCGGTGACCTCTTCGAGGCGGGGATCCCCTCGCCATCGGCAGGGGTGGTGGCAATGGCGGTGCGTGGGTGAACCACCCGGCCCTGAAGAGCCGGGCTTGCCGGTGCGTTTCCGGTCAGGTAGCCGTTCCTACGCGTGGGCAGGCGTGAGTGAGCGAGTAGGAAGCCGTTCCGGGGCCGATCGGGCTATCGGGAATGGCCTGGTCCATCATGGCAGCCGGCTCGGGCTGTGGTGCCGAGCGAGGCGGCCCAGATGCCTCATGCGGCCGACGTTGACAGGGTGATCGGCCATGGAGAGCAGCTCCCTGTCACCCATGCTGTTCCCGTAGGCCCAGATCTCCGGACGTGCCCCGGCTGGCTGGTGCTCCGCGATCCAGGCCTGCAGGCGGCGGGCTTTCTCGGCGGCCCTGCAGTTGGTGCCCAGGATCCTGCCGGTCAGGACCCCGTCCGGGTCGGCTTCGAGCTCTGTGGCCAGGACGCCGCGCGCCCCGAGGCGTTCTGCGATCGGGCGCACGTAGTGATCCAGCGACGCAGATATGACGACGACGGCATGCCCGCTTGCCAGGTGCTCGGAAAAGCGTTCCATCAGCTCCCGGCGGGAGCGCCGGGAGATCATGTGGTCGCCGAACTGCTTGCCGCGTTCGCTGAGATCTGCCTCGGACATACCGGCAAAAAGGCGTGAGAAGAGCGCGGCCTTCGCCCGATCGGCGCTGCTGCCGCCAACTATCGTACCAAGTAGGATCTGTAGGCTGGCTCCCAGACCGGCACGCACGGTAGCTTTCCATCCGCAGGCGAAGACCAGGAAGCGCCAGGAGCTGTCACCGAGTGTCAGCGTGCCATCAAGGTCGAAGGCTGCTACGCCCCAGGAGCTCGGAGGAGCGCTGCCGGAGGTTCCCGGCGCGCTGCGGGCCACGGGGTCGGGGCTTTCGTGCGGGGACCTGGCCACGGAGGCATGCTAGGAGGTGCACTGGCTGACTCGTGCAGCGCCGGACGCGCTACCCGGGGAGGCGGCCCAGCTCGCAGGCGAGCCGGTGCGCAGTCGACTCGTGCAGCGCCGGACGCGCTACCCGGCGGAGGTGGCCAGACGGATGTCGGTGCGGCACGAGCTCCGGACCTGTTGACAGGTCCGCAAAATATGACTAAGCTAATCATCATTGGACTACAGAGAGGGTGTCTGAGGACGTCAGGCAGTGCAGGCGCCTCGCCCTGAGCGATCAGTCCAGATATCACAGCGAGGCAAGCTGAGCATACGACGTCGGCCAGGGCGTATCCTGCCTCGGCCAGGGCACGATAGCTACCGGGAGGTATGAAGGATGGAACTACAGATCGGCGATACAGCTCCGGATTTCACCGCCGAGACCACCGAGGGAACGATCAAGTTTCACGAATGGCTGGGCAGTAGCTGGGGGGTGCTCTTCTCCCATCCGAAGGACTTCACTCCTGTCTGCACCACCGAGCTGGGAGAGGCTGCGAGGCTGAAGCCTGAGTTCGACAAGCGGAATACGAAGATCATCGGCATCAGTGTGGATCCCGTTGATTCGCACAATCGCTGGCTGGGCGACATAAAGGAGACCCAGGGTCAGACTGTGAACTACCCTGTTATTGGCGACCCGGATCGGAAGGTCGCAGACCTGTACGGAATGATCCATCCGAAAGCTAGCGACACTCTGACGGTACGTTCCGTGTTCTTCGTCGGTCCGGACAAGAAGGTAAAGGCTCTCATCACCTATCCTGCCAGCACTGGACGTAACTTTGACGAGATCCTGAGGGTTCTCGATTCTCTCCAGCTAACCGACGCCTACAGCGTATCAACGCCGGTTAACTGGAAGGACGGAGATGATGTGATAATCGCTCCAGCCATTCCAGACGACGAGGCAAAGCAGCGCTTCCCGAAGGGCTTCCGCACCCTGAAGCCCTACCTCCGTCTCACGCCCCAGCCGAACAGGTAGATCCACGGTGATGCTATAAGCGAGGGGGCTGGTCGGCATCCGACCGCCTGCTGGCACCGTCCGGCATAACTTCTGATGGCCACGGCCTGAGTTGCCTATCTGGCCATCTGGCCACGGCCCGAGTTGCCTATCTGGCGACGGCCCGGGATAACTTTTGATGGCGTTGGTGCTGGTGGCTGGCCCCGGAGACCGGATCAAAGCGCCTTCGCTTTGATCCGCGCATTCGTCGATGGTAACGCCGTGGTCTGGGAAAGCCGGAGGCCGGATCAAAGCGCCTTCGCTTTGATCCGGCCAGCTACGGACGAATGGCCGCCTTCCAGGCCAGGTGCTAGCGTGAACATCAGATAGGCGCCTCACTGGAGAGGTGCAGCGATCTGGCTGGAGTCCTTATCCGAGGAGAGAGCTCCAGCGGAGGCGGAGCGTGACCGCACCGGAGAGGGGCGGCCAAGTGTCCGTGCCCGGCACCTGGGCGGATGCCGGGCACGGCATGGCCTACGAGATCACGCCTTGCGTACGAGCTCAGCCTCTAGCTCGAGTTTCACGGCTTTCCCCACGAGCACCCCACCTGTTTCGAGCGCCACATTCCACATCAGGCCGAACTCTTCACGGTCCAGGTCTGCGCTGGCTGTGATGCCGAAACGCTGGCCTCCCCAGGGATCCTGTACCACACCCTCGTAGTCAAACTCGAGGACCACGGGCTTCGTCACGTCGCGGACGGTAAGGTTCCCCTCGAGGGCGAACTGGGTCTTCCCCGTCTTCGTTATCTTCGTACTACGAAAGGTCAGCGACGGGAAGCGCTCTACCTCGAAGAAGTCGGCTGAGCGCAGGTGCTCGTCTCGCTTCGGGTCGCGCGTATCCACGCTGGCGGGCTGGACTTCGACTTCCAGGGTGGACTGGAGCGGATCATCGGCGATCGTAGCTGTGCCATGGAAGTCGGTGAAGCGTCCGCGTACCTTCGTAACCATGAGATGTCGCGCGACGAAGCCTATCTGGGTATGGGAAGGATCCAGCTCGAATACCCCAGGGGCGGGAATGTCGATCCCCTCGTAGCTGCGAACCAGATTGGTCGTTGTGTCTGCCATCGTTGCTCCTTTCAGTTGGCACGTTCGTACCCTTGAATGGTCTGCTGATTGGACGTGGGCTCAGGGCAAACACCCAGACCCTACGAGGTGCAACACGACGCGCTGAGGTTCTATTCCTGAGAATGCTGATTGGCTTTCGCAGGAAGCGGCAGCCTGCCGTCCGTCCCGGTAGAGCGCAGGTGGACGACCAGCGCCGGCACGGCGCAGCCCCTGTTCCCCGTCCGTCCCGGTAGAGGGCAGGTGGTTGCCGAGAGTTCAGTTCTTTCTCGTGTCCCCTGGAGCTACGAAGATATTCTCTCGGTAATAACGCAGCTCAGCAACGCTCTCCCTGATGTCGTCGAGCGCTCGGTGATGGCCCTCCTTGCCCGGTGCATCGGAGAACACCTCTGGGTACCAGCGCCTGCAGAGCTCCTTCACGCTGGATACGTCCACTGACCTGTAGTGCAGGTACCGGTCTATATCAGGTAGGTGTGTTGCAAGGAATCGTCTGTCGGTACCGATCGAGTTGCCGCAGAGAGGAACTGTGTGAGGCTCGGGGACGTGCTCTCTGATAAAGGCCAGCGTCTCAGCGCCCGCATCCTGCAGTGACGCCCTGGAGGTGCGTATGGCGGCGAGGAGACCGCTTCGGTCGTGCATCTTCCGGACGACTTCAGGCATCGAGCTGAGCTGGATCTCGTCGGCATGAACTATGACGTCTGGGCCTTCGGCGATGACGTCCAGGTAGTCATCTGTGATCAGCGTGGCTATCTCGACTATGGCATCACGGGCAGGATCGAGGCCGGTCATCTCTAGGTCCATCCAGACGAGCATCATCCCCTACGGTAGCCCTGGAAGGTGCTCTTCGGTACGGTAGAGCCGTGAGGTTCCAGAGATCGCAAGTCGTAGGCTCCACGGCAGATTGCCCATGGCGGGCTCTCCGGCCGAGATCGGAAGCCAGCACCCGCTGTATCACCCCTGGTAGGGGGCTAAGTCGCCCCATCGTAGCAAAGGATCCCTACACCTGATGGGCGGCGCTCTGCCCGAGCGGCCGGAGCTGCTGGTCCGGGTACTGGATGCAGGGTTGGCGCTGCCTACGCCTGCCCGTGCAGGTGACGCTGGCATGGACCTGTTCGCCCGGTGCGGTAGTGTGCTGCCGGCAGCAGGCGGAAGGGCGCTCATACCTACGGGCATCGCCCTCGCGATTCCTCGGGGCTTCGCCGGATTCGTCCAGCCCCGTAGCGGGCTCGCGCTGAAGCATGGGGTAACTGTGCTGAACTCGCCTGGCCTCATCGACTCTGGCTACCGGGACGAGATAAAGGTCCTGCTCATAAATAACGACCCGTCCGATGACTACGAAGTGCAACGCGGTGATCGGGTCGCCCAGCTAGTCGTGTTGCGGGTGGCGCTGGTGGAGATGGTGACCGTCGACTCGCTGCCGGAGAGCGAACGCGGGATGGGTGGTTTCGGGCACACGGGTCGCTAGCATCATAGAGACCGAGGTCCTCCGGCCAGGCCCAATGCTACCTGTGGACAGGCTTACATACGGGCTCAGCTCGAACGTGAGGAACGCGGTGGTATCCTGTGGCGTGGCTTCTGGCATGCGCAGGCATGGGTGCGAAACGGGATCGGTTCTGTTGTGCAACGGCTGAGCGGGCTCGATGCGGCCTTCCTGTCCATGGAGACCCCGACCATGAAGATGCACGTTGTCGGGGTATTCGTGTTCGATCCAAGCGCGGTCCCAGGCGGCTTCTCCTTCGCCAGGATCAGGGAGACGATAGAGAGCAGGCTGCACCTGCTGCCTCCATGCCGTAGGCGAGCCGTCCCGGTACCCTTCCAGATCCACCATCCTGTGTGGATAGAGGATCCCGGTTTCGATCTGGAGTACCACCTTCGCAGGGCCTGCCTGCCTGCTCCTGGTGGGCGCAGGGAGCTGGCCGAGTTCGTTGCTGACGTGGCAGGTCGCTCGCTCGATCTAACGCGGCCCCTCTGGGAGATGTACGTCGTAGAGGGGCTGGAGGATGGCCAGGTCGCCCTGGTTACAAAGATGCATCACGCTGCGATCGATGGGATCTCGGGAGCTGAGCTTGCCGTGGGATTTCTCGACCTGGAGCTGGACCCGCCCCCGGTTGCTCCTCCGGAGCGTCCCTGGACACCCGACAGGGTGCCATCCGATGTCGAGCTTCTCGTTCATGCTGGCAGGTCCATGCTGGAGCACCCTACGAATCTCGTAGAGGCGGTCCGTCGCACCGTGGAGAGTGCGCTTAGCCTGAGAGAACGCAATCGCCAGGCCGGGGTGGCGCCTCCGCCTGCTCCGTTCAGCGCTCCACGGAGCGCCTTCAACGGGAGCATAGGCCCGCACCGGCGCTATGCCTTCACCGAGTTATCGCTCGATTCGATAAAAGATGTGAAGAACGCTATGGCTGTGACGGTGAACGATGTGATACTTGCTATCTGTGCAGGAGCCCTACGCAGCTATCTGATCGATCACGCCGACATCCCAGAAGACCCTCTGGTAGCGATGGTCCCTGTGTCTGTGCGCTCCGACGAGGAGCGTGGCACGCTCGGCAATCGCATATCGGCCATGCTGGTATCGCTTGCAACGGACATAGATGATCCACTGGAGCGCTTGATGACGATAGCGCGTGGAACGCGCTCAGCGAAGGAGCAGGACCGGGCCATCGGAGCTGACACACTCACTAACTGGGCGGAGTTCGCAGCACCTGCTGTCGCTGCTCGGGCTGCCCGGCTGGTGTCCAGGACCAAGGTGTTCGATCGGCTACGGCCCATGTTCAACGTGACCATCTCGAACGTGCCAGGGCCGTCTTTCCCGCTGTATGGGGTAGGCGCACGCATGACCGCTATGTATCCGGTTGGCCCTATCGTTGAGGGTGTAGCTCTTAATATGACAGCTATGAGCTACATGGGCACCGTGTTCTTCGGACTCCTGGGCTGCCGGGATCGTGTCCCCCACCTGGATGATCTAGCTCATGGCCTGGAGCAGTCTGGGGCCGAGCTGGCCTGCGCGCTCGAGCGCAGGAGCGGAAAAGCGCGGAGCAGGGTTTCGAGAGGCAGCGCTAGGCTTGCCCTGCCAGACGTGGCGCATCCGGCGGGGGAGCGAGTGCCAGAAGGAGCCCCGGTGCAAGCGCGGCCCGGCGAAGCCCCTGGCAGCTCCTCGGCAGACGTGGGGCGTGGTGTACGCCACACCCTCTCTGTGGAGCTGGAGGAGATTGTTCGGGTAACGGAATCCCCGCCAGCAGCGCCAGAGCCTCTACGGCGGCGACCTGCCGGGCCGGGCAGTGTATAATTGGCTCGCTGCGGACGTGGCTCAGTTGGTAGAGCATCACCTTGCCAAGGTGAGGGTCGCGGGTTCGAATCCCGTCGTCCGCTCGGGGACGTGGCGATCTTCGGCAATTTCTGGGGGACCTACGTCAGGGCGCGCCCCGCTGGGATCCGAAGAGCCGTAAGAACGCGCTCGGCGATGAGTGGGAGATCGACAAGGTCGAGATAGCCTGTCACAACCGGGCGAGTTTTTAGAACACCTCGCGATCCGCCTCAAACAAGGCGTTCAGGCGCTCCCGGAAAGCCCGGTTGCCACGACGAGCTCCGATTGCTATTCGATAGCGGCACGAACTGCTTCCGACACCGACTGATTGTCGGCGCGCTCTACCAGGGAGTTCGCAGATCGTTGCGGGGGTTCATGCAACAGGCTCTTAACAAGCCGGTAACAAGCCAGAAATGTGCCACCGGTACGGTAGCGAGCAGTGGTCATCTCGTAGTTTTCCCAACCCTGAAGTTGCCTGTCACGTTAAGGAGCGCCAATGTCTGCTGGTTCTGCAATAGAAGTATCGGAGAGCACAACCCCCTCGGGGACCTCCTCTGGCTTCATGTCGGCTCCGCTGAGCCGGCGGAAGCTTTTCAAGCGTGCAGGGGCGATGGCTCTTGGACTCGCGGTAGGTCCGGAGCTCCTGGCCGCTTGCAGCAGCTCGCCATCCACCACCTCTGCGGCAAAGGGATCGGCGAGTCTCGCCGACGTATCCATACAGCTCAACTATCTGGAGAACGTCCAGTTTGCGGGAACGCTGATGGCAATGTCCAAGGGCTATTACAGAGAAGCGGGACTGAAAGTGACGGTGCTTCCAGGTGGTCCGAACCTTGCTCCCGAGCCGGTGGTTGTGAGCGGCAGGGCACTGGTCGGCGTCACGCACACTGCTGAGGGGGCCCAGGCGATCTTGAACGGGGCACCACTCAAGATCATCGGTGCGGCATTCCAGAAGAGTCCGACGTGCCTGGTCTCGCGGGCAAGCAATCCGATCCGCAATCCCCAGGAGATGATCGGCAAGACAATCGGGGTGTCCGATACGAACCTGCCGATCTGGAAGGCCTTCTTGAAGGTCAACAACATCTCGCCGAGCGCGGTGAAGGTCAACACGGTGGAGTTCTCGACCGAGCCACTTGCTGATGGCCAGATCGACGGGCTGATCGGCTTCTACACCAACGAGCCGATAATCCTCGATCTTCAAGGGGTGCCGACCTACGCCTTCCTCTTGGCCGACTTCGGCTACCCGATTGTCGACGACATCTACATCGCCCGGACCTCAGATCTGGCGGATGCCTCGACGCGCAAGGAGATCGTAGGCCTCATGACGGGCGAAGCCAAGGGATGGCGCGCAGCCTTTGCCGATCCGCACGAGGCTGCCTCGCTCGCTGTCTACGACTACGGCAAAAGTCTTCACCTGGTGTTCCAGCAGCAGCTCGAATCGGTCAAGGCTGAGCAGGCACTGGTGACCAGTGCTGCCACGGCTTCCCACGGACTGCTCTGGATGACGCCGGAGACCGTGGCCGAGACGGTGAGGTCGCTCGCCCTTGGCGGAACCAACGCGACTCCGGGAATGTTCACCAACGAGATCCTCGCCGAGGTCTACAGCCATGGGATCATCTCATGAAGCTCACCGTAGCGTCCGTGGGTTTCAGCCTCGATGCACTTCCGGCCGCTCCGGACCTGGTGAGGCTCGGACCAGCGCACCCCGACGCTGATGCCAGGCTCGGAGCGGCGCCCCCCGGCCCCGAGGCCCGTGGTGGGAGTTCCCCCGAGCGCGCCAGGGGACATCCGAGTGCTCTTACCGGCGCTGGCTCGGGAATCGTGATCGACAAGGTCAGCAAGGTCTTCAAGGCGAAGAAAGGGGATCTTCTTGCCCTGTCGGACGTATCGTTGGAGACTCCTCGCGGGTCGTTTCTCGCTCTGATAGGCCCCTCGGGATGTGGCAAGTCGACGCTGCTACGAATACTCGCCGATCTGGATACTCCGACCACCGGGTCGGTGACCGTCCACGGAGAGCCACCCGAGGTGGCACGAAGCAAGCACCACACCGGCATAGCGTTCCAGGAGTCGGCCCTCCTGCCGTGGAGGTCAGTGGCGGACAACATCAGGTTTCCGCTACAGATAGCCGGGCGGCGTCAGAGCCGGGAGATCGTGTCGGACCTGATCCGCCTTGTGGGCCTCGACGGCTTCGACCAGGCCAAGCCCGCGCAACTTTCCGGCGGCATGCGTCAACGGGTTGCAATAGCAAGAGCTCTGGTGCTGGAGCCGCATGTCCTGTTGCTCGACGAGCCTTTCGGAGCCCTGGACGAGATGACGCGCCAGCGGCTGAACATAGAGTTGCTTCGCATATGGGGTGACCAGACGCCGACCACGGTTCTCGTGACTCACTCGATCAGCGAAGCGGTGTTCCTGGCGGACACCATTGCGATTCTCGCTCCGCGGCCCGGAAGGGTGATCGAGAAGCTTGCTGTCGGCCTCCCCCGGCCGAGGTCCGCCGACACGATGCGCTCGCCGGCGTTTCACGCGATCTGCGACAGGGTTTCACGGCTGCTGTTTTCCGAAGGGCAGGCCAGCCCGAGGTGACCCAGCCCGAGGTGACCCAGCCCGAGGTGACCCGGCCCGAGGTGACCCGGCCCGAGGTGACCCGGCCCGGCAGGTCGGGGGCAGCCAGGTTGCGGGCGGCTGTTCCCGCAGGCTGGCTCGAGGGGCTGGCGGGCTCGGCGGTGCTGCTTGGGTTATGGGAGCTGATGACGGCAGTGGTGTTTCCGGGGCGTCACGTGGTTCCCCCGCCGTCGCAGGTGGTGGCCGTGATGTTTCACGACGGGTTCTACCTCTCCAGCCTGGGGACCTCTCT
>DAHXND010000215.1 GCA_027366675.1 Acidimicrobiales bacterium | reverse complement strand
GCGCACCCGCTTCGCCGTTACCTGCACTGCGAGCGGCGACACCGGCATGCAGACCGGCTACGACGTGCTCGCGAGAACTGTCGGCTTCGAGCTCCTGGAGGGTGACGAAGTGGCGGAGCTGAGTCGCCGCGCTGCACACAGGGCTCTTTCGAAGCTAGAGGCCAGGCCTGCACCTGCAGGTACCGCTACCGTGGTGCTCGCCAAGGGGTCGGGCGGCATCCTCTTCCACGAGGCATGTGGCCATGGTCTAGAGGCCGATCATATCGTCAAAGGAGCATCAGTTTTCACCGGGGCGCTGGGGAAGAAGGTGGCAAGCCCGCTGGTCACTCTTGTCGACGACGGCACGGTGGCAGGAGAGTGGGGAGCCTACGCCATAGACGACGAGGGCCATGCCGGGCGGAGGAACGTGCTCATCGAAGACGGTGTCCTGGTCGGTTACCTGTGGGATCGCTTGCGCGCCGGTCACTCCGGGCGCGCCGAGTCGTCGGGCAATGGTCGCCGTCAGAGCTATCGTCACCTGCCCATGGTACGTATGACGAACACGTTCCTGATCCCAGGATCCGGGGATCCCGATGCCCTGGTAGCTGATACTAGAAGTGGTGTCTACGTGGCTCAGCTTGGCGGCGGTCAGGTGAACACTGCCACGGGGGACTTCGTTTTCGGCATGACGGAGGCTTACCTGATCGAAAACGGCCAGCTTACGACCCCCCTTCGGGATGCGAACCTCATCGGTAACGGCCCTGACGTCCTCCAGCGTATAGACGCCGTCGCTTGCGACTTCGCAATGACGCCAGGCACCTGCGGCAAGGACGGTCAGCAGGTGCCGGTGGGATGCGGGCAACCTACGCTTCGCATAGCCGGCGTAACGATAGGAGGAACTGCTGGTGCCTGAGAGCCTTCCCGCCAGAGCCTCCGGTCGGGCATCCTCTAGAGCGAAGCCGCGGGCAGCGGATTCCCTGGGCGCCCTCGAGCAGCTAGTCGAGCGCCTGGCAGCATCGGCTGCTCCCGGAGAAGAGGTAGAGGTCTACGCTTCACGATACTCTGAGACTTCTGTAAGGGTCTTCGAGGGATGTGTTGAGTCGCTTACTGTGGCGCAGGGCGAGGGTATCGGGGTCCGCGTCATAGCCGAGGGCGGCCGCGTAGGTTTCGCCTCAGCCGGGGCACTCGAGGACGAGATGGTCTCGCAGGTGCTGAGCCAGGCGCGGGAGAATGCTGCACTCGCCTCGGTGGATCCCAACGCCGGTCTAGCCGAGCCTGACGGCACGGCCGCGGCTGACTTGAAGGTATGGAGCGAGGAGGTGCTCTCATGGCCGCCCGAGCAGAAGGCATCCCTAGCACTGGAGCTGGATCGCATGGTGAGGGGACTTGATGCCAGGGTCCGGCAGGTACCGTCAGTGGACTACGGCGACGTCTGGAGCGAGTCGGCCGTTGCGACATCGACAGGAATGCATGCGTCGAAGAGGCGCAGCGTCGCCGAGCTGTCCGCCATGGTCCTCTCGGGAGAGATAGACGCCGCTCAAGCGGGAGTGGGTTTCTCGGCAGGGCGCTCTCCAGGAGCTCTGGACCTCGAGGAGGCAGCGAGGGACTCGGTGGAGCGCTCAGTGCGCCTTCTCGGGGCGAAGAAGGCTCCCAGCCAGGAGGTCGTAGCGGTATTCGATCCCCGTGTAACCGCGGCACTGCTCGGGATCCTCGCAGGGACGCTCTCCGGCGACGCTCTGGCCAAGGGCAGGAGCCTGTTTGCAGGGCGTAGCGGGGAGGCAGTCGCTTCGGCTGAGCTCACGCTGGTCGACGATCCTACCATACCTGAGGCCTTCGGCGCATCTGCTTACGATGCAGAGGGACTGGCTTGCAGGAGAAACGTCCTCATCGAGGGAGGGGCGCTGCGCTCGTTCCTGAACAATACGTACACCGGTCGCATTCTGGGGGTTCCGTCTAGCGCATCGGCCATTCGCGGTGGCTACGCGTCAACTCCCGGGACGGGAGCGCGGGCTCTCTACCTGCACCCCGGAGATCTGGCTTTCCCCGAGCTGTTGGCGGCAGTTGGAGATGGCTTCTATGTGCAGTCGGTGACAGGAGTTCATTCCGGGGTGAATCCCGTGAGCGGCGATTTCTCCGTCGGTGCCGAGGGGCTCATGATCCGAGGTGGCGAGCTCGCTGATCCGGTGCGGGAGGTCACCATCGCATCGACGATCCAGCGAATGCTGCAGTCCGTCGTAGCTATCGGGAACGACACTCGCTGGCTTCCGGGATCCACGGCTGGCCTGACCTTGGCCATAGGGCCGATGCGCATGGCGGGGCTCTGAGGTAGCCGGCAGGCAGTGAGCCATGACGTGAGCTACAGCGCTGGCCAGTCTCTGGTGGTACACAGGAGGGGACCTCGCCGTCCTGGCGAGCCTGCTACGGAGCGGCCGAAGCCCACCTCCGGCAGGCACGAGAGCTCCGGCCCCGGCAGGCACGAGGGCTACTCTATGAGCCGCCCGAAGGCCGTGATCGCCCTGTGTGCTGCCATAGCAGTGGCTTACTCTCCCTACTGGCTCGGCATAGTCCACGCGAACCCAGCTCTCATCTTCAGCGGCC
>DAHXND010000194.1 GCA_027366675.1 Acidimicrobiales bacterium | reverse complement strand
CAGGGCACGAAGAGCCCGGAAGACAGGGGTAGTGCGGAGCACCAGCCCTACCTGGGCGGGTACCCCGGCATTCTCGACCACCTCAGCCATTCGCCTGGCGCTCTCGACGTCGACGGCCAGCGGCTTCTCGCAGAAGACGGCGCACCCGCGCTTGGCGGCCACCTCGACAAGGGGAGCGTGGAGAGCCGTGGGCGTGCAGACGAACACGGCATCAGCGGCCTCGCACACGGCCTCCGGGGAGCTCATAGGCGTCGATCCGTGCACGGCTGCGAACTGCCCCGCGCGCTCCTGATCAGGGTCGTATCCAGCCGATATCGCCACTTCGAGACCCCCGCTCTTCACCATCGCGTCTATGGACAGAGAATGCGCCCAAGAGATAAGCCCGTTGCCCAGGAACCCGATCCGGACCAGATCACCCACCCGGACATTCTGGCATACTGAGGGGAGCCTGCATGCCCAACAGGGGGCGGTAGTACCTGGAGGGGCCTGCCGCTGGCAAGAAGGGCAGTACTGGAGGGGCCTGCCGCTGGAGGGGCCTGCCGCTGGCAAGAAGGGCAGTACTGGAGGGGCCTGCCGCTGGCAAGAAGGGCAGTACTGGAGGGGCCTGCCGCTGGCAAGAAGGGCAGTACCCTAAGCTATTCTCTCAGCGGAGGTGAAGAGTGACAGACCAGATCGTGAAGCCCATCAGAGCAGCGGACTCCCGTGAGCCCCGGAGCACGGAGCCGTTCAGGCCTGGGTCGATGTTCTGGGAGGAAGCTGGGGATCTGCGCTTCCTTCTCGTGCTGCCTGGAGCTCTACTCATGCAGGTCATGCATCCTGCAGTCGGCTCGGCTGTCGGCGAGCTGTCGGTGTACAAGAGCGACCCATGGGGAAGGCTGGTTCGCTCACTCGACTCTATGATGCTCTGGGTATACGGAGGCTCTAGCTCCCTGGAAGAGGGAAGGCGCCTGCGCGCTCTCCATAGACCGATTCGCGGAGTAGACAATCACGGCCGGGCATATCGCGCGAACGACTGGGAGCCGTACGCGTGGGTCCACGGTGTCGCCTTCGAGCGACTGGTAACCCTCCGCAGGGTCTACGGGACACCCCTCAGCCAAGCCGAGGAGGACAGTGCTTACGAGGAGGTGCTGAGGCTCGGTGCCATCCTCCGCATCCCCGCGTCACGCCTTCCGGCCAGCCGATCCGCGTACTGGTCGTACTTCCACGACATGGTCGCCAACCACCTGGAGAACCATCCGACGGCCCGCGAAGTCCTGGCAAGCATGCGAGACAGCACCACAGCCCCCCCTATCATCCCGCAGGCGCTCAGCAGCCTGTGGACACCATGGGGGAAGCTGACCGGGAGCCTGGCCTACTGGCTGACAGTCGCCACACTTCCCCAGGAGATACGCGACATCCTGGAGCTACGGTGGTCGGTCGCCGACGAGGCGCTGTTCAACGCGTTCGCAGCCAGCGTGCGCTCCGTCGTCCCGAAACTTCCGGAGAGCATCCGCTACCACCCATATGCGCACAGGGCTCGCATGCTCGAGCGTGAGCATGCGAAGATCGCCGCCAGGGCGAGCACTTCTCTGGCCTGATATCGCTCGTGTCTGGCCTGATATCGCTCGTGGACTGTCCAGACGCTAGACGAGATAGCAGCTTGGGCCGTTCACTCATGACAGATGACGCGTTCACGGGGCTCGCATCGCCGGTCAGCTACCCATGAAATCTCCCATCTCGAGCTACCGGGGTCCATACGCTGATGGGCCCCCGCCCGATGCTCTAGTGATCCGATCTCCCGCGCTGGACCGTTTCGGGTGGCGGGAGCTGTACAGGATGGTCACCATCGCCAGTGCCCTGATAGCTCCAGTCGTGGCAGCCGTAGCACGCTGGCTGCTCGGCAAGCTGGTGCGACTACTGGCTGGCGAGCGGCTCGGACAGCCCGGGGAAGCCTGGGCAGTGGTCACATCGAATGCTATCGTCGACGGCTTCGAGAGCCTGGGCCCAACGTTCGTAAAGCTCGGCCAGCTGATCGCATCGTCCCCAGGCCTCTTCCCGGAACCGCTCGCCGACGCATGCCAGCGCTGCCTGGACGAGGTTCCGCCCTTCGACTCGGCCATTGTCCACCGGCTCATCGAAGAGGACCTGGGTCGACCTCCATGTGAGATCTTCTCCTCATTCGACGATTCTCCGCTCTCCGCAGCCTCGGTAGCTCAGGTCCACGCCTGCGTTCTGCCCGACGAGAGAGAGGCCGTCGTAAAGCTGCAACGACCAGACATCTCGCGACGAATGAACACGGACCTCAGGATCCTCCATAAGCTGGCTCTCGCGCTGGCGAGAACGAAGGCCGGGAGGCGCTTCAACGCACCAGCCGTCATCGAGGACCTGCACAGGGTCACGAACCAGGAGTTGAACTTCGCCCTGGAAGCGTACCGTCAAGCGAGCTTCCGCGACCATATCGGTGCCTTCGGTGACAACAAGGCCGTCACCGCACCTGAAGTCTACTGGGAATACTGCGGCCCCAGAATGATATGCATGGAGCGAATGAGGGGAACGCCCATGGATTCCTTCGATGCGATCCTTGCCCGCGATATAGACGAGGAGCTGATCCTCCGGCGAGGCTGCAAGGTTTGGCTAGAGGCCGCGCTGGTCCACGGACCATTCCATGGTGACATGCATGCCGGGAACATCTGGGTCCTGGACGATGGCAGGGCTGCGTTCCTCGACTTCGGTATCATGGGTGAGCTCCCACCCGAGTGGAGAGCATTCCTCGGCGACGTGCTGTTCACCATAATGTTCGATCGCCAATACCTCCGCATTGCCAGAGCATTCCGGACCATGGCGATCTTCCCCGTAGACCTCGAGCTGAGCGACGAAGTAGTGGCAGATCAGCTCGCGATGGTGATCGACCCCCTGCTTGACCAGTCCGTAGCCGGCCTGGATCTGGGTGAGATAATAAAGCAGGCCTACGACATAGCCGAGTCACTCGGAGCCACGGCTCCGAAGGAGATGGTCCTGATAACCAAGCAGCTCCTATACCTCGAGAGATACACGAAGGCCCTCGCGCCAGACTACGTGATGGTCCGAGACCCATTCCTCTTGAGGAACATCTTCCCAGAAGCTGCCATGGCGAGAGCTGACGAGCTGCAGATGGTTTTTCCGGACTAGAGCAACATGGAGGCTCTCCGGCTCTTCCGCCCTTCGGCGCCGGCGGCGTTCATGATCGGTCAGCCGTTCACACAAGGCAGGCCGGACAGGTGCCCCGATCAACGTTTCCCGTGACGACTCCCCACGACCCGGGAGAGATCAGCTACGCCCGATTTCTACCAGCTTGTTACCTACGACACACCACAGGTCATTCCCCAAGACCGTGGCCGGACCTGTGTTGCCTCTCGGCAGAGCAACACCTACTTGCAATCGGCCGTTTCGGTAAGCCAGCGCGCTGGCTCTGCCAGCCGGTGAGCCAGCCGGTGACGGGGTCTGCGTGACTACCCATACGGTCCTTCCCGTCGATGTCAGGGCAGAGAAATAGGACGGGCTTCGAGGAATGCGCTGCCAGACCCCTCCATGACCGAGCACGAAGAGACCCCCTCCAGTAGCAGCGGATACCCCGGCTACCACTTCTCGACCCGCGCTGCATGTCAAGGTCGTCTCTCCGGAAACTGGAAGAGGAAACTTGGCGATCGCTGCACCTGTCGCCAGATTACGCTCATCAACCCTCGTGCTACCCGACGTCGCCGACAAAACGGCGAAAAACAGCTTTCCATTGCAAACAACAGCAGCACCGCTGGCCCCGGCTGGACCGGCAAGTGCCCCCGTCGTGGCAACAGATCTACGGACACTGCCACCGCCCAGCAAGACAAGGCGAGTGGGAACTGCGCCAATTCCACCTGTAAGCGTCCAGGCATCGGACCCAGCAGGAGCGACCGTCCACGGGTCGGCAATATCGTAGGTTCCCTCCAAGGCAGGGGCGTCAGTTGTGCCGAGCTCCGACACCGTGTTAGCCCCGGCTACACCAGGGATCTCCCCGAGAGAGCCGTTTGCCACCCACAGCCTGCCGGCTTCCCATGCTGCTGGGCCCGGGTCGCCCCCAGCAGGGCTCGTATACAGGACTCTTCCGTTACCAGCATTAACGGTGAGCAGCACGCCCTGCCTGTGCGTAGCGGGCTCGCCTCCGGCGAGGACGAAGATGCGCCCCGCCCCTGCTGCAAGAGCGCTGACCCCCGAGCTCGCCGTCAACTGCGGAAACGAATATGTGTGCTGAACGGCCCACTTGGGAGGCCCTGAGGGAGTGGTGGTTCTCGGCTGCGAGGTCTTGGCCGCTCCACACGCCGCCAGGAGAAGGACCGCCACCCCGCAGCAGGCAGCTACGCTCAGACGCCTCCGGGTGCCTCGGCACATGGTATTGAACAAGCGCTCCACACCATTCACGAAGCCTGGAATGTCTGGTTCTGCACGTCGAAGCGGACCATCTGGCCACTGGAGCTGACCAGCGCGAGCTGACCAGCGTCCACACGGACGATCTTGAGCGGCGCCGATCCAGTACCGGAAAAATAGACACCCAGCTTCTGCGGCTGGGAGCCACCGAACACATTCGCCGGATCCCTATAGACAACCACCGCTGCCTCAGGTGCTGCTCCCGTGCTTGGGTGCTTCTTCACGCCAGCATAAACAGTGAAATAACTGCCGTCGACTACCGTCGTGGCCGAGTTCTGCACCGAGAACCACTGCTGCGCGAACGGAGCCTGCGCGGTTGGAAAAATGCCGGTCTGCGGCCGCTGGGGCGCGGCTACCTGTTCGACTGGGGGTTTGAGACTCGACTTCGCGACGCCATGTGCTTGCTCCAGCATGTGCTCAGTCTTGACTATGTCTCTCTGCTTCGCCAGAGGCAGCTTCGAGAGAGGCAGGTTCGGGTAGGCCGGCCACGCGGACCCAGATGGTTCCGACAGCCACGCGTTGGCACTTGTCGGGTCATGACTGGTTCCATGACCGCCTGTTGCAGCATACGCGGCGGTACTCCCCACGAAAAGCAACCCCAGGATACCCACAACCCCACCGAGAAGGACCTTCCGCTTACCCATCGATGAGAACCCACTAGCCAATCGCATGGCCATCACTCCCTTTCTTTCTCGCTATTCATCATACTGCTGGCGCGTCCCACTTACTTGTCACCGTCATTCATCATGAAGGTTGAGCGAGTGAAGCATGGTCTGTGCTGTCGCTGGATTGCCATCAAGTGCATTTTCGAATGCGTCCCACGCCTGTGTACTGGTGAACGTAGACGAATTCAGTGGGTACTCATCGAGTGGTCCTTGATACTGCACGGCGCCAAACTGGTATTGATAGCCGTAAAGGCTGACCTCCTGCCACTGGTTCGCGTTTACCTGGTAGTAGATCTCCGGGGTCGCCAGGGCAGGCGGCGATCCATAGCTCACGTACCACACATCGTACTGGTCCCACCCATTGTTGCAAGCACCATTGCCGTCGCTGCTTGCCGGGCAACCATCAGCAGAGCCATAGTCAAGATAATTATAGGAAGTGACACTGGCATATCCCTGGGACCACGAGATGGCAGCCGATGGAGTGCTGAAACCCGGCTCGATATCGTTCGCACCGGTGATATCCACCTGGGTGTTATATCCATCGTTAACAACAGTCGATACGATAGAGTTTACAAGGTTACCCCACGCCTGTCCACCGGCATAGCTGACGTCATAATACGAGCTATTCGTTCCGACGCCGATCGTGACAGTGGTAGTCGTGTCCGACCCAGTGCATACGTAGTACCCTTGGCCAAAGGAGACCACTATTGACTCGATCTGCGAGTTACTGAACGTAAATTGATTACCTATCTCGTCAGTCCCGCTCCCATTCGCCAGCTGGCCGCCGAAATCCAGTATGACCATACTGCTCTGGCTATGGCTGGCATCGTACTTACCTTGGTTGCATCCGAGGGTATACGCCGTACTGGTACTGGTCGTATTCATATAGAAGCTCGCATCCGGGGCTGGCTGAGCCGGTGTAGCACCTGCAACGGGAGCCCCGACGAGAACGAGCAGTACGGTACCGCTAAGCAGACAGACTACCAACAGGATCTTCGGCGCGACATGCCGAACCTGTGACACTGCAGCATTTTTCCCCACGTGTCGATGCCCTCCCCTCATGACGATTATATCCTCCATCTATAGGATAGACTGTTTGTTCGGATGCTGTCAATGCCCCCCCTTTGGATATTCAGGGGACATTCAGGATCTCCTGCTGTTCCGCTTTTTGACCCACGGGAACAGCAAGGGACCTCATCTCGTTCAGTATCCGTTCCCGCTTCGATCAGGTGTAATGGTTTACCTCTCGCTGCCGCGCGACCCGCATCGCGGCGAGGCTCAGCGCATAGCGGCGTTCGTGGCCGGCCTGGCGAGGACCCGAGCATAGTCTGCCTGGATGGACTCACCAAGCGAGTTAGAACTGCAGCGCACCCACGCGAGTACGCGCGGATCAGGCAGTACGTCGCCGAGTTTCGGAAGTACGGGAAGGTGCTACGGTAGCCCGCACCCGCGCTCCCGTAGGCCGAGGGCTCGATGTCGACGACCGTTCGGCCACGTCCTCGCTTGGCAAAACCGAGATGCGCAGATTCAGAGCGTCTGCGACCGCCACCTCGCCCCAGAGCGGGCCAGATTGTTCCCGCGCGGACGGGCCCACACCAAGCCGGGCACGCTGCTCAAGTCCCAGATCCCCATCCGCACCTGGGCCGAATGGAGCGAAAACGTGCCTGGATTCGTCGAGATCGACCTCGTCGGGCACGGCAGGCCATTCGACGGCTACCTCCGCAGGTTTAAGCTGGTGCCAAGCGACGGTCGGGTTGCCATGACGGAGTTTTACGTGGCTTCCTCGTTGGCTCACGCTAACGAAGCCTGCCTTGGCCAGAGCCCGGACCGCGTCTGCTCCCGAGAGGACCGGGAGAGCAGACGTCACGCGGTGAGACGCAAGGTGGCGATTATCGGTGGTTCCAGATTCTCAGGAAGAACCTCGTCCTCGAAGTAGAGCTCGAGGGCTTCTTTGAGGTTCGCTAGGGCTTCCTCGGCTGACTCGCCCTGGCTCGCGACCTCAACATCGAGGCATCGTGCCACGTACCAGGGACCCTCGTGCGTGATCGCCGCAGTGAACTCCATCGAGCTCATTCTACCGCTCTGTTCGCGCACCGTTCCGATTGATGGCGCGAACCTGCATGTCAGGGGCACGGGTGGGCCGTAGACGCTCCTATTCGAACTCGCCCGACGTGCGGAAACGCCTCGAGGCGCTCGAGTCCGCTCGGTAGGTGATGTAAACTTGCATCATGCAGCGGACCCAGATCTCTTTGACCGACGAGGAGCGGCGTGCCCTGGATGCCGCCGCGGTGCGCACTGGTCGATCGCTTTCCTCTCTGATCCGTGACGCGGTCGAGCAGGTCTACGGCTCGGAGCGCTCCGCCGAGGACGACCTCGCAGCGATGCGCCGTGCCTTCGGCTGCTGGAACGACCACGATCTCGACGGCGCAGCCTGGGTCGATCAGCTGCGCTCCGGTTCTCGCCTGAAGAGCGACTGCCGGTGAGGGCACTGATAGACACCTCTATACTGATCGACTACCTACGAGGGCATGCAGGCGCCGAGGACCTCCTCGAACGGGAGAGAGCCGCGGACGTCCTTCATGCGAGCGAAATCACTCGCATCGAGGTCCTTGCCGGCATGCGCCCGTCAGAAGAGGATGGTACCCGCGCGTTACTGTCCACCCTGGTTTGGCACCCCGTCGATGCCGAGATCGCGGAGGCCGCCGGAGCCCTCGGCCGCCAGCGGCCTCCTAGCCACCACACCATCGACAGCGCCGACCTCGCCATCGCCGCCACCGCCATCCGCGCCGACGCACGACTCCTGACACGCAATGTCAGGCACTTCCCAATGTTCACCGATCTCCAGGTACCCTACTGACCCCCATCGTGAGCAACGGTAGCCACAACCCCGACGGTGACCGTAAGCGGCCTAATCGAACCGTCCCACAGGTCTTTATCCAAAAGCGCGGGTGGGCCGTAGAGGACTCGAACCTCTGACCCCTTGCGCGTCATGCAAGTGCGCTACCAGCTGCGCCAACGGCCCGGCACCTCGACGCTAGCACGCGCCACAGCCAGGCACGAGCTCCAGCCCCGGGGACCCGCCCCGGGGACCTGCCCCGAACGGGTTACCGCTTGCCCTGTTTATCATGTTCGAGATGACCCAGGACCCGCACTCGACAATCCCCGGAGGGATCCCAGCGCAGAGCCACGGCGCTCCCCGGCCTGTGCTCCAGATCGTCATCGGCAGCACTCGCCCCGGCCGCGTCGGGCTCCCCGTAGCAAAGTGGATCACCGAGAAGGCCCGCTCTCACGAAAGCTTCGACATCGAGGTACTCGATCTCGCTGAGATCAACCTTCCCATGTTCGACGAGCCGAAGCACCAGCGCTTCGGTGACGATGGAGCCTTTCACCCGAACGATGTCCTGGGGGATGCCGGAATCTTGATGCTTGCTGAGCTGCCAAGGTGGACAAACGCTCTTGCTGCCCTGCGCCGCGAGCGCGATGCCGGTCCGGCCTAATTGGCGCGCCCGGCCTTCCCGCTCTCTGTGATCGGCGCAGCTACCGTATCATGTAATACCGTGAAACGCCGCATCCCCTTACCGGGATCAGCTCTGTGCCTGCTCGGCAGCATTACCGCCGGGGTGCTGCTCGCGGCCTGCTCCACGACCTCACGTTTACCTCCCGGCGGGACACCTACCTTCCAGTCGGCGCCATCCCGTCTTCCGCGTGGAGGCAGCGGCGCTTCGGTTCCCAGGGAACAGCCCGCGACCAGATATCCGCCACCGGTCAACCAAGCTGTCGACTACCTAAGCTCACGCGTTCAGGGCATCCCGATAGTCGCCCCAGAACAGCTCCCGCCAGCTTCGAACCGACGGCCCCTCTCTGCTCAAGTACGCTACGCTCCGGGCTCCTATGCTATATCGCTGTACGCCTGTGTTACGGCAGAGCCTCTGAACTCATCTCATATCGGCACAGGCTCATCTTGTGGCGCTATGGCCGACTACTACGGTAGCTTCGGTGGCCAGAAGCTACCGAGTAGCCAAGCGGCGGAGAAGGCCCTCCGGCAGTATGCCGCGCCCGACGCCCCGCCGCCCACATGCCAGCAAACACTGCCAGTCAGATCGAGCGCCAAGCTGGGCGACAACGTGACCGCATCGGTCTCCTCGTGCCCGGCCGGCCCATCCACGTGGGCCATGTGGACAGAAGGTGGCTGGTCTATCGAGCTCATGGATGCGGGACCGGCAAGCGGATCCTGGCAGTCCGTCGCCATGACCCTGGCCACCTATCTTGCATCGAAGTCGCCTCCCTCCGGTGCAGCAGATCTAGTGGTGTCGGTCGCTCCCGACGGGAACCACAGCGAGTGTGCATGGGTGTCAGGATCTGACCTCTATGACGCCACGAACTACCACAGCGCCGAGTCGGCAGCAGCTCTGGCCGCCTCTGCCTCCACTCCTCACCAAGCACGCTAGGGTTCCAGAGCATGAGCCCGCCCCCAGATCAAGACCGACCATCCCATGCCACCAGGCAGGAGCTCGACTTCTTCTTCGATCCAATCTGTCCCTGGGCGTGGATAACGTCCCGCTGGGTCACAGAGGTAGCTGCCCGCCTTCCGCTGAAGGTGAACTGGCGGTTCATCTCGCTTCGGTTCGTAAACGCGAACGCCATAGAGTCAGGCATGATGGACGAGGGCCACGTGAAGGCGCACGAGCTCGGGCTACGCCTGTTGCGCGTTGCTGCCGCCGCCAGAGACGATGGTGGGCCCGAGGCCGTAGGACGATGCTACGAGGTCTTCGGTAACACCATACACAGGGAGGCATCGGCGGACTCCCTACGATCTCTCGACGGCATCGAGCGCGCCCTCGCTGGGGCAGCACTCGATCCACTCTGGTCGAAGGGTGCAGACGATACCACCTTCGATCCCGTGATAAGAGACGAGACCGAGCTAGCCCTGGGCAGAGCTGGACGCGACATAGGCACGCCGGTCCTCACATTCTCCCCGCCCGACGGTCCCTCCTTCTTCGGGCCGATCATCGCCAGGATCCCGAGAGGATCCGAGGCCGTGCGGCTATGGGAGATCGTAGGAGAACTAGCGCACTTCCGTGGCTTCGCCGAGCTGAAACGATCCCTCAGGGATCCTAGGGAGATTTCCTGACTACCGGGACAGGAAGGCTCTGCCTCCCTGCGCAGACGGAGGAGCTCACCTGTGAAAGAATCCTGGATAGCTTATGATATGGGCTTTTCTGACCGCCGAAGCGATTACTGCACTCGGAGCGCAGTAATGGGATCCGGTACTGATGCCAGTTACATCGTCGACCGTATGGCGGCCATCGTCGGCGCCGGACATGCTATATCTGGCACAGATGCCAGCCCCGACTACGGCAGGGACGAAGCACTGGACGAGAATCCTGTAGTCCCCCTCGCCGTCGTCCTGCCAGGAAACGCCGGCGAAGTGGAGCAAGTTCTAAGAGCGTGCAACGAGATGCGCTGTCCGGTGACAGCCAGGGGAAGTGGCACAGGCATGTCCGGCGCGGCGATTCCCTTGGCGGGGGGCATCGTACTCAGCTTCGCGCGCATGAACGAGATAGTGGAGATAGACACCGATAATCACGTCGCGGTCGTCCAGGCCGGAGTCACTCTGGCTCAGTTGGACGAGGCGCTCTTGCCAACGGGCCTCGTCTACCCAGTGTTCCCGGGCGAGAGCGGCGGG
>DAHXND010000187.1 GCA_027366675.1 Acidimicrobiales bacterium | reverse complement strand
ACCAGGTCAATTCGGCCATCTTCGTAGACAACCCTGCTGGTGAGGGGAGCAATGCCGGCACCGGCATCGCTCCGGGTTTCTCGATGCGCATGCTCACCCAGGCATACGGCACGCTGGCCTGTGTCCAGTGGCGAGTAAAGGGAAGTGCTCTCCAGGAGCGGAGCTGGGCTCCCGCATGGACATCGGGAGACGCCGCCGTGAACTGGCGAACCGAGGCAACTGGCATCGTCAACGCCTCATCTGATCCACCCTTTACTCTCGAAGCCGCCACTTCGAATGGGGCTCCCGCTGTGTCGGTCGACTTAAGTGTCAGCACAGGGACAATTGATACCCCCGTGCTCCACGTGGAGACCAGCCTTCTCGTAGGTAACAGTGCAAGCCCCCGATCGACCACCTGCGCTGCTATACCACCTTGGGAGACAACGACATGAGAGTGCCACACGTTCACGCGCGATCCGTACCGGCCAGTCACGGCATATCGGAGGCAGGAGTGATCTCGATGCTGAAGCATCGAGATCACTCCTGCCGAGACGAGGGTGGATTCGCCGTCATAACAGTCATCCTGCTCTCGGTTGCCCTCATTACCATAGGAACGGCAGCGATGGTGGAAACCGGGCAGAACCTCGACAACTCAACTGCCAGGCTGGTAAGCGTCCAGGCAACTGCCAGCGCGAATGCCGGCCTGAGCGCTGGCTATCTCGCACTCGCGAGCGCTCCCGATGTCCAGGCTTTTCCCTGCACTCTCTGGGAGAGCATGCCTGCAGGCGCGAGCACCGCCCTGGGATCTTACGCTACGTCGATACAGTACTACGCAGCTACTGGCAACCCACCCAGCTCCGCCAGCACTGCATCGTGCAGTTCGGTCCAGGACGGTGATGCAGTGCCAGAGGAGGCACTTATCACCTCTGTAGGTACCGGGCGGGTAGGCGGCACCACCGCAACGCAGACCATGAGATCGCTCGTCACCATCACTCCCAATGCCGTTGGGTATGCCATCTTCTCGGACTCCTCGTTCAGCGTCTCCAACGGGACGTCTATAAGCGACCCCAGCGGCTCGCCAATAGACATCTACGTGAACGGCCAGGTTACCTGTGCAAATGCAGCGAGTCTCGCGGCAGGAATCATATCCACCTCGAGCGTGGATCTCGCCAACAGCTGCGACATATCGGGAAACCTCTGGAACGACGGGCAAGTCACCATGGCCAACTCATCCGAAGTGGGAGGGAGCCTGCTGGCAGCCGGGAGCGGTAGCGACGTCTACATGAGCAACATCGCTCAGATTGACGGGAACGCCACCGCGTCTGGAGGGATATTCCTATCGAACAGCGCTACTACCAAGGGGGCCTATACCCAGGACGACCCGAATCTCCCGACCCCACCCAGCCTTCCGTTCCCAGAGCTCACCCTGGACAGCCCTGCCTGGGGGTCCGCTGGCTATACCATCGAGGCACCAGACAACGACTGCAACCCTGCCAGTGACCCGGCGAGCGTCTATGCTGAGCTGGCCTCCCTGGCAACGGCTCCTTCTCCTGTCGTCATTCAGACATCCTGTCCCATAGACCTAGCCAACAACCAGCGGATCACCGTCGACAGCAACGTGGCGATCTTCTCGAGCGGTGGCTTCAACTTCTCGAATAATGCGAAGATCGTATCGAGTAGCGCAGCGGTGAGCCACCATGTCTACCTGGTGGTCCCGTACTCCAGCACCGATGCCCACCCGTCCTGCTCCTCAGGGATCAACCTCGCGAACGCGACCACCATCCAAGCCCCGCTCGTGGCATTTCTCTACACTCCCTGCGGCGTAACCACGACGAACAATACCTCTTATACCGGGCAGGTCTTCGCCGGAGAGATAAACACGGCAAACGCATTCAGCCTCACCTATGCCCCAGTCACGCCTGTCCCGGGGCTCAGCCTGCCGAGCCCCGCTGCGGCGGGTTCCGGGGGTAGCTACAGTATCGCCGTGGTCAGCCGCTACAGCTTGAGCGGCAGCTGAGTCCCCGCAGCTGAGTCCCCATAGCCACAGCCCTCAGTGAGAAGCAGGAATGCTGCCAAGCCGCCCGGAACGGTAGTCTTCCATTGCCTGAGCGATCTCCTGCTCTGCGTTCATGACGAACGGCCCGTAGTGAACTACCGGTTCCCCTATGGGCTTGCCTCCGAGAATCAGGATCTCCAGGCTCGGATGGGAGCTATCCTGGCGGGCATCTGCATGAGCGCGAAGGCCATTACCGGGTCCGAAGACCGCGAGCTGCGCAGAGGAGATGGGGCGGCGCTCGCTTCCGACTGTGCCTTTACCTGCCAGCACGTAGGCAAGTGCGTTGAAATCCCCACGCCAGGGCAGCTCCAGCTCAGCTCCCGGGGCAAGAGTCGCATGCAGCATTGCCATAGGCGTAAAGGTCGACCCTGGACCCGTATGGCCGGCTACCTCGCCGGCAATGACCCGCACCAGCGCGCCGCCATCTCCTGAGGCGAGCAGCGTCTCCGCGTCCGCACGGATGTCCTGGTAGCGAGGCGGCGTCCACTTCAGGGCAGCAGGCAGGTTCACCCAGAGCTGTATCCCGTGGAAGAGCCCGCCTGATGCGACCAGTGCCTCCGGAGGAGTTTCGATGTGCAGTATGCCCGATCCTGCAGTCATCCACTGGGTATCGCCGTTCGTTATGCGGCCACCGCCGCCATTGGAATCCTGGTGGTCGAAGATGCCGTCGATGATGTAGGTAACGGTCTCGAATCCGCGATGGGGATGCCATGGCGTACCCTTCGGTTCTCCTGGCGCGTAGTCGATCTCTCCCATCTGATCCATGTGAACAAAGGGATCGAGCTCAGATAGGCTCACCCCTGCGAACGCACGATAGACGGGGAAGCCCTCCCCCTCGAGGCCTCGCGGAGCACTCGTTACGGAGCGCACCGGCCTTTCCGCCAGCGACTCTGAAGCGAGGGGGGGAATGCTTGGCAGCGCCAGCACGTCCTCCACGGTCACTGCAGGCATGGTCATCCCTCCTTCCCCTGGTTTGCTGTGCGGGCCTGTACGGCTTTCAGCGCACAAGACCGCCTCCCGGTTCAGCGACGCTGGAGACACCGTAGCGCTCGATCAGCTCGACGCTTGCAGCCTATAGGGTATTCCACCTATTCCACCTCCACTGCGCGCCTGGACTAGCATGGTACGTGTGTTCGCACGAGTGGCCGCAGAGCATAGCCTGCCATGAGCGCTGAGGGAGCTACCACAGAGCGCCATGCCATGCTGCTGGCCCTCGCCGAGCTCCTCTGCCCATCACTGAACGGACCGTCTTCGTACCGCCTTTCCCGTCTCGTCGAGAGTGGATGCCTGGACACTGACCGGCCGCCTGCCCAGCCTGCAGATAGTGAGGCCGAGTGGATCGCGCGGGGGCTAGCGAGGATCGACGCGGGCAGAGCTCGCTTCTGGCGAGGCGCCTTGGAGGAGCTGCGAGATCGAGGCATACACATGGTGGATACGGCAGATATCTCGTATCCAGTAAATCTCCGTATGGTTCATAATAGTCCGCCATTCATCCTGGTCCGGGGCAGCCTTTGCGCTGGCGACGAGCTGGCGGTCGCGGTGGTGGGAACGAGGGCGCCGAGCGAAGAGGGACGCAGTAAGGCATTCGAGATCGCCAGGGAGCTTGCCGAAGAGCACGTGACAGTAGTGTCGGGACTTGCCCGGGGTATAGATACGTCGGCTCACAGCGGCGCGCTATCTGCCGGAGGCAGGACCATCGCAGTGTTCGGTACGGGAATCGATGTGGTCTACCCCGCGAACAATCGCTCTCTCGCAGGCGCGATCTCGCGTTCAGGAGCATGCATATCCCAGTTCTGGCCATCGATGCGAGGAGCCAGGTGGACTTTCCCCGCGCGGAACATTGTCACTTCAGGCCTAGCGCTTGGCACCATAGTCGTGGAGGCGGGCGATACATCTGGGGCAAGACTCCAGGCCGAAGCTGCGCTCATGCACGGCAAGAGGGTATTCCTTCCGAGACAGCTCGTAACTGCGCATGAGTGGGCCGAGACGATGGCTGGAAGGGCGGGGGTAATGGTCATGGACTCGGTAGATCAGGTGATCGACTCCATAGCTGCGGATCTGGATGCGGCTCCGACCGTGCTCGTCTAGGAAGCGACATAGGCTTGCACATGAGCTTGGCGGGCCATCTCGTTCTCCCTCTGAGGGACTCGCTCATAGCCGTGCCTGCAGCAGGCCAGATGGGAGTATGCGATATATGCCACAGTAGCTCTCTGCGTGGATACCCAACCTGCCACAGGTGCAGTGCTGCACGTGGCATGGACCCACCCGAGGTTCTCCCTATCACGCTTTCCGTGCATGGCGAGCTGATGCACGAACACCTGCGAGCGTACAAGGACAGCCCTTCGCACTCGGTACAGGCGCGGATGAGCGTCAGGTTGGCTGCACTGCTCGCAGTCTTCATCGCGCACCATGAGAGGTGCATAGGACAGTGGGACTATGTAACTTGCGTACCATCGCCACGACGCGTTGCGCTGGCACCTGTCGTTACGCGAGTCCATGCGCTGCACGGTCGGTACCGCCAGGTGCTTGCGATGGAAAAGGGCAACTGCGAACGGGAGCTGGATCGCGAGCGCCTGAGGCTAACGGCTGGCGTCCAGGGGGACCGCGTCCTGCTTCTCGACGATACCTTCACGACCGGAGCCAGCCTGTTCAGCGCATCCGCTGCCCTGCGCCACGCAGGGGCCGAGGTGGTAGGGCCTGTGGTGATCGGCAGGCATGTCCAGAGATCATGGGAGCCAAGCCGCGAGCTCCTGTCGTGGCTGGAAAAGCGACGCTGGGATGTGGGGCGCTGCGCCAGATGCGCTGGCGAGCAACGAGATAACGCGAGCAGAAGTCACCAGGTGCCCAGTTCCTAGGGACCAGATACGGTCGCTCCTACTCTCGTGCAGGCTGCGATTGACGAAGCGTAGTCCGCGACCATATCCTGACCGGAGCCGAGAAGCACTCCGACCCGGGAATCGGTCACCCTGTAATAGGCAAAGCGACCTTCCCGCCTGACGGTGAGGAGCCCGCAGCTGACCAGACATGCGAGGTGCGCGGAGACGCGGCCCTGGGAGAGACCTGCATGGCGCACGCAGTCGCTGCCGGTACGTTCGGCCGGAGAGCAGAACTCCAGGAGCCTCAAGCGGGTCGGATCTCCCAGAGCGCGGAAGAACTTGGCAGCGAGCTCTCTGGCAGCCGCGTCAGTGCCGGACAGCATCAGGGGAGCGGCATCCTGGGCCTCAGTCCTGCTCATGAGGTACCGTCAGAGGTTATCGCGACCCGGGCGTTCAACTCTCCTGCCACGCAGACCTGCTGTTCATGCCCTGCTGTACAGCCCTACGACTCTGGCCTGCTCGATGACATGGTCGTCTATGCGGGCAAGCAGCGTCGCACGTGACATCCCGGCTTCGAGGCCGAGCCTGGTATCCAGCGCAAAGAGGTGGAAGTAGTAGAAGTGGTCACCGTGACCGGGCGGAGGGGATGGCGGCACCCAGCCAGGTGAACCCATCTCGTTCACGCCTTCAGTGAAGGTTTCGCCGCCGGACTCTGCGAGCTCTGCTGTCCCGGAAGGGATGCCATACAAGACCCAGTGAGTGAATCCATGGGTAAGTGGTGCGTCCGGATCGTGGCAGACAAGCGCCAATTCCTGAGTCCCTTGGGGCACGCCAGCCCACGCAAGCGGTGGAGAAACGCCTTCACCATCCGCTGTATGGCGAATCGGTATCCGCCCCCCATGAGTGAACGCTGAGCTGCGTATCGACAATGTACCCAGATGCATCTTCATGTCTCACCCACCATGTTTCCTCTATGAATCGATGCCGTGATCCCTTGGCTCGCCTGACACCTGGCCGGACCGGCTCGGCTGCTCGTTCATGCACGCAACGTCAAGGCAACGTCCGTCCACGCAACGTCCGAAGAGCAAGTTGCCAGAGGCGTGGAATCCCAACTCCACTTTACACTTTCAGCATGGCACACAGGAGGGGGCAGCGTCAACGAATGAGTAGGACGAAGCGTTGCACCCGAGAGCTGGTGCGGACCAGTCGCGCGGCGCAGTACTCGTTCCGTAGCCCATCAGGAGCCTGCTGCCATCGTGACCCCCCTTCTGTATGATCAGATCTGCACGACCAGAAGCTCACGGCGTACAGAGCAGCTCGCCGTGGAGGACGAAGAAGCAGGCGTCCTCGGCCCCTGCCCACCTGCGCCATGCCCCGGCGACGCGCTCCAGGTCGGCGGGCGTCGCGAGCTTCGCCGCTGTGGCCTGCTCGGCGAAGCGGGACCGGGTGACCCGCTCGGCCCATAGCCCTCCCCACCAGGCCCGCTCGTCGGGGGTCGCAAAGCACCACGCGCTGGCCGAGGTCTCGACCAGTGAGAAACCGGCGCCGAGCGCCCAGGAGCGAAGGTGGCGCCCGGCATCCGGCTCGCCGCCTGTATTGCGCGCGACCGCTCGGTACAGCGCCTGCCACTCGGCGAGGTCGTCTGTAGCCGGGTGCCAGCACATGGCCCCGTAGTCCGCGTCGCGCACGGCAACAACCCCACCAGCCCGGCAGACACGGCGCATCTCGACGAGAGCAGCGACCGGATCGGCAAGGTGCTGGAGGAGCTGATGGGCGTGGACCACGTCGAAGGAGTCGTTGCCAAAGCGGAGCCCGTAGACGTCGCCGGCCTCGAATCGCAGGTTCCCCCGGCCGGCGGCTTCGAGAAGCGCCCGGGCCTCCTCGAGCACCGTGGGCTCCGAGTCGAGGCCGACGACATGGCCGTCGGGGACACGAGCCGCGAGGCCCGCGGTGATGGTCCCCGGGCCGCATCCGACGTCGAGCACCAGCGCGTCTCGGTCAAGGCGGGGTAGGAGGTAGGCAGCGGAGTTCTCGACGTTGCGTTGGCGGTGCGAGCGGAGCACGCTGTCGTGGTGACCGTGCAGGTATCGGCTACGGGCGTTGTCGTGATCTGGCATGTACCCATAATCGGCAGCGCTCACGCGATAAGCAAAGAAGCTATTCCGGTGAGGACGCCCGTCTTCGCGCCGCGCTTCCTCCAGGAAATAGCCCATAAAGGGTCTTTCGGCCCTGTTCCAGAGCTTGCCTTCCAGATATCCTGACTTCAGAGCAGGGAGCGTACCGGGTGCGGACAGGGCTTATCAGGCTCTTGGTGCTTGTCAGGCTCTTGGTGTAGCCGTCATAGGAGACTGTAGCCGTCGAAGGAGCATAAGCATGTCGCACTCTCACGGGTCTTCGGGCCGTATTGCCGCGCGCGGGCGTATGGTCCGCCTCGCTACCAGTGCTCTAGCAGCGGCAGCACTCCTGAGCGGGCTCGCCGTCGCGGGCATAAGCGGCGTGGCAGGCGCGAGCCTGAGCGTGATCTTGTACGCGACGCCGCATGGCACGGCCACGAGCGGTTGTGCCACCCCTGGTGCTGCATGCTCGCTCGCAGGTGCGATAGGCGTTGCCGCAAAGCTGAGCGGCCCGGTCACCATCACGCTCGAGCACTCGAACGGCGCGAGTTGCAGCTCGAGCGACACCTGCACCTTCCTCGGTGCCCAGTCCGTGAGCAGCGGCTCCGAGGCGAGCCTTACCATCGAGGGGTCCGGCTCCTCTGCCTACAGCGTGCTCAACGCCGGGGGTCCCGCCTTCGCCGGGCCTCCCGGCACCACCACCTTCACCGACAATGCCGGCTTCCAGGTGACGCTTGCCAACGTGACAGTGACCGGCGGGGATATATACAGCAGCGGCGGCGGGATCTACAACAGCGGCACCATGAACGTTACCGACTCGACCATCCGAAATAATACCGTACAATACGCCGAAGATGGTGGCAGCAACGGCGGCGGCGGGATCTACAACAGCGGCACCATGAACGTTACCGACTCGACCGTCTCAGATAATACCGCATTCTTCGGGTACTACGGCAGCGGCGGCGGCGGCGGGATCTACAACCTCGGCGGCACCATGATCGTTACCGACTCGGCCATCTTAGGTAATAGTGCACCCGAGGATGAAAGCCGCGGCGGTGGAATCTACAGCTACGACGGCACCACCATCGTTACCGACTCGACCATCTCAGATAATATCGCGGGCATCGGCCCCGGAGACTACGGCACCGGCGGCGGGATCGAGGCCAACGGCAGCACCGTCACCGTGATCGTTGCCGACTCGACCATCTCAGGTAATACCGCACACTCCGGCGGCGGGATGGAGATCAGCATCGGCGGCACCTCCACCTGGACCCTGGCCGGCACGATCGTCGCTGATCAGGCATCCGGCGGTAACTGCTCTAGTAACGTCAGCGTCAAAGACGCCGGGTACAACCTGTCGAACGGCACCTCCTGCTTCGGCTCCCCTCCGAGCGGCACAGGCAGCATCTCGGATGCCACCCTCGACCTCGGAACCCTCGGCAACCATGGAGGCCCGACGCAGACGGTCCCACTGCTCGGCACGGCCTCGACCGACCAGGCCATCGGCGCGATCACCTCGCCTGCCACGGTCAACCTCCTCCCCAGCTCCGATCCCCAGCTCTGCGGGGGCTCCTCCACCGCCTCGGAGAACTACTTCGCCGGCGCGAACCTCTCATCCGACCAGCGGGGCGTATCGCGCCCGAAGGTGGGGTGCTCTGCCGGTGCCTACCAGTACGTGGCACCGTCCCAGACGGTACCGGCGCCGCCGGTCGTCACCTCCGTCGCACCTTCCAGCGGGCCACTTGGCGGTGGCACGAGCGTCACCATCACCGGGGAGAACCTCTTCCATAGCGCCTACGTGCTCTTCGGCACCGCCCCAGCCAAGAGCTTCGATGTCA
>DAHXND010000178.1 GCA_027366675.1 Acidimicrobiales bacterium | reverse complement strand
TAGCGCGCTGGTGCCTGGCGGGATATCCGGTGCCGGAGGGCCCGTGGCGCCCGCCAGTAGCCCCGCCAGTAGCACTGCATCGAACCCGCAACGGCGGGAGACAGCACCGCCCGCGACAGCATCATCTGAGGAGCGGGAGGCAGCCGTCACCCCTTCCTCCCCGAGCACTACCGCTTCGTTCGTCAGCCCCAGCGAGAGAGCTGCCGGCCCCCAACTGCTCGTTCACGCCGGCCCACCTGCGGCCTCTGGTCCCACCGAACGGCCAGCGCGTGGACCTACAGCCCTCAGGGTGCCTGCTGGTCAGGCTCCGGGGAGTCAGACGAAGCCTGTCGCGGGCCCGCCATCTGCACTAGGGGTGCTGATCTCAGATATCACTGGCCAGGCCACTGCTATCGTCTCCGAGGTCACGTCGGCTATCACCGCAACCTTGGCTCCTCTCCTGGCAGGACCTCTCGCGGGGGAGGACACCCTCAGGCAAAATCCCGCGAGCGCTGCGACACCGGCAACCTCACCTCCTCCATTCGCTCGCACACCACGCTGAACGCGCCGTAGGCGGACTCGAGCCGCCCACTTACCAGCAGTGCCGGGGCATGCCTGGCAACCTCTCTGTAGCGCTCCCAGCAGCCTGGCGAGCAGACAACGTTGACCAGGCCCGTCTCGTCCTCCAGATTCATGAACGTTGCGCCGCGAGCCGTAGATGGACGCTGGCGGTGCGTAACCACCCCGGCCACGCGCACCCTGGAGCCTGATGGCCGCGTGGCCAGCTGCGATGCCAGTATCACGCCACGTTCGGCCAGCGACCGGCGAAGATGGGCCATCGGAGAGGAATCCACCGAGGTTCCTGTGAGCTCCAGGTCCGCCACCAGGGTCTCGAGCCTGCTGATCCCCGGAAGAGGTGGGGTGGATGGCCTTCCCATGATCCCAGGCAGCATCCCAGGTCGCGTCCCTCCCATGAAGCCCGCCGCCCACAGCCCATCGCGCCGGCGCCCTCCATCGAGACTCGCCGTCGCCCCTGCGCGAGCAAGCGCTTCGAGCTGCCCGCGCTCCAGCAGCGTCCTAGATGCCAGGTCTCCCATGTCACGATAAGGCTGGCCGGAGGACTCCCGCTCGGTCACTATACGAGACGCTATCTGCCTGCCTATGCCCCGGACGGGCTCGAGCCCCAAGCGCAACGCCGGTGTGCCCTGAGCTGACCCGGAAGCGGTGCGTCCATCCCATTCGAGGGTGGCGCCCACATCGCTCGCATTTACCTCGCAGCGCCGTACCTCCACTCCATGGCGACGTGCATCAGTCACGAGGGTACGGGGCGCCCAGAAGCCCATGGGCTGGGCATTCAGCAGCCCGGCATAGAACGCAGCAGGATAGCGGAGCTTCAGCCAGGCGCTCGTGTACACGAGGTGGGCGAAAGCGATAGCGTGGCTCTCCGGGAATCCGAAGCTCGCGAATGCAGCCATCTTCTCCCATATCCCGTCCGCTGCATCCCCTCCTATGCCGTGACTCGCCATACCGGAATAGAAGCGCTCACGTAGCCGAGCCATCCGGTCCCGGGAGCGCTTGGCTCCCATGGCCTGGCGGAGCTCGTCTGCCTCGGCAGGCGTGAAGCCAGCCACGTCTATGGCCATACGCATGAGCTGCTCCTGGAAGAGCGGCACTCCCAGAGTCTTCTCCAGGCAGGGGGCGAGCAGTGGATGCAGGTAGCTGACCGGCTCCTCGCCGCGGCGGCGACGCAGGTAGGGATGCACCGACCCCCCCTGGATGGGGCCAGGACGGATCAGGGCTACAGCAACTACTATATCGTAGAAAGTGGTAGGGCGCAACCGCGGAAGGGTAGCCATCTGGGCGCGTGACTCCACCTGGAACACACCGACCGTGTCTGCCCGCGAGAGCATATCGTATACCTTGGGATCCTCGGGCAACTTCGATAGATCGATGGCAACACCGTGGTAGCGCTCTACCAGGTCCACCATGTTGTGCACGGCCTGCAGCATCCCCAGACCGAGCAGGTCGAACTTCACGAGCCCGGCCCGAGCGCAGGAATCCTTGTCCCACTGGAGCACACTCCGCCCATCCGCGCTGGCCCACTCGACCGGACACACAGCAGTAACCGGACGATCGCAGATGACCATCCCTCCGGGATGTAGGCCCAGGTGGCGCGGACGTCCCTCGAGCCAGCGTGCCATCTCGAGCACCCGGGCAGGGATGCCATCACCGGAACCCGCCTCGCCGCCAGGCTTGGCAGCTCCCTCATGGCGGCGTCCCACGAGATCCCCTATATGCTCTCGACCTTCCACCTGGCGTGCCCATGATCTGCTGTACCCTGGTGGGTACCCACACGCCCGGGCGGCATCCTCGATGGCAGAGCGAGCCCTGTAGGTGATGACAGACCCCACCTGTGCGGCATGGTGGCGTCCGTAGCGCTCGTAGACGTACTGGATCACCTCCTCGCGCCGGCCGGACTCGATATCGAGATCTATGTCAGGAGGTCCATCGCGCGCCGGGGAGAGAAAACGCTCGAAGAGGAGACCGAAGCGCACCGGATCCACGTTCGTGATCGACAAAGCGTACGCCACTGCTGAGTTGGCAGCGGAACCCCGGCCCTGGCAGAAGATACCCCTGGACCGGCAGAACTGGACTATGTCCCAGACAACGAGGAAGTATCCGGCGAAGCCCAGTGCCTCGATGATCGCGCATTCATGACCTATCTGGGCGGACGCTGGATGCCCGGCCTGCGCCGGATCGGCTGGATCCACCCCGTATCGCTCACGCGAGCCTGCAGACACCAGAGACCGGAGATAGGCCATCTCGCTCGATCCTTCCGGCACCGGGAATGGGGGCAGGCTGGGAGCTACCAGGCGAAGATCGAACGCCAGGAAGCCGGCGATCTCTGCCGTCTGGTCAACCACGCCTGGATAGCGGGAGAAGCGCTGCCTCTGCTCTGCCTCGGAACGCAGGTGGGCACCCGGGCCAGCACGCTGCCATCCGTCCATCTCGTCCAAGCTGCGCCGCGCTCGGATTGCCGAGAGCGCTGCCACGAGGCGGTGCCCGTCAGGACGGGCCGAGTGCGCGTTCGTGGTCACGACACATGCCACGCCACGGCTAACTGCCAGCTCTGCCAGGACATCGTTGCGAGGGGCATCGAGAGGGTCCCCGTGATCCCAGAGCTCCACCGCTACGTGATCACGACCGAACGCGTCTATCAGGCAGTCCAGGGCTCGATACCCCGCACGCGGGCCGGCAGATACCACGGCAGCAGGCACCGTCCCTTTCCGGCATCCGGTGAGCACCAGCCAGTTGCCACGGGAAGATGCTGACAGGTCGGATATATCTAATGCAATACGATCTTTCTCTCTGCTGCGCAAATGAGCATCAGAGAGCGCCGTGGACAGCTCCCCGTACCCGGATGGATTCCCCGCCAGAACCACCAGATGGCTGCCGGCCGGGTCCAACGGCCCGCCATGCCGGCGGTCTCCGTCGATAGTCACCTCCGCCCCGAAGATCGTCTTCACACCCAGCTCACGTGCAGCCTCAGCGAAGGGAACCGCACCGTATAATCCGTTGTGATCCGTAAGTGCCATGGTCTCGATCCCGAGCCTGGCAGCCTCCTCTACCATCTCCTCTGGCAACGACGCTCCGTCCAGGAAGCTGAAGCTGGAGTGGGAATGGAGCTCACCGTATGGCATGGCTCTGCGATCCTCAGTCGTAAGTAGCGTGGATGGACCATGATCCCCGGTGAAACGAGAGGAGGTAAGCGATCTCCTCTCGTCTGGAACGCACCAGAACCTGTAACATCGCCTGACGATCGTGCATCATCTCCAGCCACCAGCGTTGATCCACCAGCCAGGGTCCGGCCCAGCCTTCTACGCAAGCAGGCTCCCTGAAGGCGGGGGTAACCAGCCAGGCAGGTACCGGGTTCAGGTGACCACGACCGTTCACGACGACAGGCTGTCTATCGCCCCCCAGCAGCTTGGCCGGGATGGCGGGGATATGCACCAGAGCCGGGGCCGGCGGCAGGTGATGCCCGGGCCAGGGCGCAGAACCCATCTGATCTGATCGCTGCCCATCAGCTGACAAGTGGGATCTTCGAGGGTCGGCACTCGGGACATGAAAGGGACGGAAGCCACTGCGCTCGACTGGCGTCCGCCCCTCCCGTATGTATCCTTCCAGGACTGCATCCGTGCCAAGGAGCCCGGCCAGGCGGTCAAGAGCCTGGCGGACCCGCTCGCCCGGCCAGGCTGCCTCTCCCCACAGGGATGTTGCCCAGGCACCAGGAATCGCCGTATCCTCGACCGTCACCCGCACATAAGTGATCCCCCCGCCAGGCGGGCTCTCTGCTACGGGCTCCCCGGATGTGCTCCCATGCCCACGCAGCTGGCCTGAACGGGTCACCCATCCCTCCAGCTGCCACCGCAGCCGCTGGAGAACCAGGTCGACGCTGAAGGCCGGGGCGTGCTCCCAGAGGCGCGACTGGACCTCCCCTGCTTCGTTGGCGAAGCTGATCCCTATACGCGTCGCGGCGAGCCC
>DAHXND010000137.1 GCA_027366675.1 Acidimicrobiales bacterium | reverse complement strand
CAGGGGGATCTCCAGGATGGGTCCGGCGCTGGCGGCCAAGGGGACCCGCCATACCTGGTGGAGGAGTATCTCGATCTTAGCGCGGAGCTGGCGGTGCTTCTTGCCAGGAGGGAGGGTGGAGAGGTGGCGGTCTACCCGCTTATACGCACGTACCAGTCGGATGGCATATGCAGGGAGCTCGCGATGCCGGCCGATGTGCCGGGACCAGTGGGAGGCATGGCCAGGGATATCGCGGTGTCGATTGCGGACCTGACGGGCGTTGTAGGACTGCTCGCCCTCGAGTGCTTCTGGACCTCCGGCGAGCATCTCTTGGTGAACGAGCTCGCCATGAGACCGCACAACTCCGGCCATATTACGATGGAGTCATGCGTGACATCCCAATTCCACCAGCACCTGCGGGCGGTGCTGGACTGGCCGCTCGGGTCTCCTGACCTAGTGTCGAGCGCCGCCACAGTAAACGTCATAGCCAGCTCTCGAAGCGACGATCCTCTGGCGAACGTTCGGAAGGCGCTCGAGCTTCCCGACGTTCACGTTCACCTCTACGAGAAGTCAGCCCGCCCGGGCCGGAAGCTGGGTCACGTTACGGCTCTGGCGAGCAGCGTGGAACAGGCGTCAGAGCACGCTCGTGAGGCAGTTCGTAGGCTGCTCGGGGATCGCGTTGGCACACGAATCTCTACGCTCGAGGATCGGAGGAGCGCCAATGAGCGGTGATGGCCGCAGGGAAGCAGTGGAGCCGATGGTCGGGATCGTCATGGGAAGCGCCTCCGACATGGGGGTCATGGAGGCTGCAGCGAATGTCCTGGACGAGCTCGGAGTCACTCATGAGTTACGCATCATGTCTGCGCATCGCCGCCCACAGGACATGCTCTCCTACGGGAAGGCCGCAGGAGCTCGTGGGATCCGCGTCCTGATAGCGGGAGCCGGTGGAGCAGCACATCTTCCCGGAATGCTCGCGTCGGTTACCACTATCCCCGTCATAGGTGTGCCGGTGCCGCTCGCTCATCTGGACGGGATCGATTCGCTGCTGTCGATGGTCCAGATGCCCCGGGGTGTTCCCGTGGCCACCGTGGCGATAGGGAATGCAGGAAACGCTGCACTACTGGCCATACGGATCCTGGCGCTGTCGGATCCGGATCTGGAACGGCGCCTTACGGAATATCATGAGAAGATGTATATGGAGTCCAGAGAGGCAGATGCATCACTCCTGGATAGAGGATAGCCGTACCTATCTGCCATCATCAGAACCTGTCTGGTATCACCGGAGCCCGGGGACGTGCAGGGATCCTCGTGCCGGCAGCGGATTCCTCCAGGGCCACTGAGCGAGACCGTTAGGTCACTGCTATCTGATCGGCTGGCCGGTCGTGGGTAGCGTCGTCCTGCTCGGGATCCGGAGGAGTGCCCGCACTTCCTGGATGGAGAGGACTGCCCGCACTCCCCGGATGGGGAGGAGTGCCTGCATTTCCCGGATGGGGATGAGTGCTCGCATTTCCCGGATGGGGATGAGTGCTCGCATTCCCCGTGTGGCGGAGCCTGCGTCGTCCCCGCCAGAAGGGTGCATCCAAGATGACGAGCAGCACCACGGCCACCCCGGCAGCGCTGAAAATGTACCAGGGCCAGGGCCCGAGCACCTGGAGGAGGGTGAAGCTCGATGGCGGTGATCTGAGGAACATGTAGTCGGCCCCGGTTGCCCAGTCCACCATGCCGACCAGCGCCGTATATGCGGCCGTGATTATGTAGACCCTGGGTATGGCGTAGGGGCGGGGCGTCTGGCGCAGTCCCACTACCAGCCATACTGCAGCGATGACGATGGCAAGGTGCCCGATGAGGTACTGGAAGAACTCGATATGGGGGAACGGGCTGCTTAGATCGGGCGTTATGACCGCTTGTAGAGTTCCCGCCAAGCCCCAGAAGTATGTGAGCTCGATGAGCACTGGCAATGGCCACCAGCAGGCGATCGCGGCCACTACTGCTGCCATATCACAGAGGGGAAGCGGAAGGTCTGTGGCAGGGGACCACGGGCCCTGGCTGACGGAGGTCACCACCCAGCTGCACGCGTCAGCCAGTAGCACGATTCCGAGAATCTTCAGCTCGATAGAGAACCAGCGGCCTGGATGGCTACGCGCCCTGATGCAGGATACGGCGCCGATCAGGGCCGCAAGGCCGACGGTCACGCCGTAGGCTACGGGACTCACTATCTGGATCATGGTTGCCAACCCAGTATCGCATCACAGCGGCCCGGCGGTTGGGCGGTACGCACCAAAGAGGTTTCACAGCGAGGCGAGGCGAAAAGCGAGCGTCGCCCGCTCGAGCCATCTTGAGCTATATAGCCAGAGAGGCCCAGGACGCCATCGCCAGAGCGGGCCGGAACGCCGGGAAGATGAGATCGCCAGAGCGGGCCGGAACGCCGGGAAGATAGATCGCTCGGCGCTCAGGCCTCAGATGCTGGTTTGGCGGGACTTTGGTATCGGGCGACCGTGAAAGCCAGTATCAGCGGCACGTCGACTGCGAAGACCACCAGCATGAGTGTGAGCAGGACTGCCACCGCTCCGGTTACGTGGTCATAGGTGAAGACGTATTCGAGCATGCCGGCTTCGACTACGTAGACGAGTAGTGTCCACTTCCCGACCAGCCAGAAGCTATGCCAGGCGAAAGGCTTGAGCCGAGTGGTCAGGATCACGGCACCCGCGAGGCAGAGAGCGGCTGCCGCGAGCAAGCCGATAGCTGGAGCGAGTGGGGCACGCCTCGGCAGGTAAGCGGCGATCTCGATGCCCCCAGACAAGACGAGCGCCATCGCCGCTACCCCTAACGGCACGATAGGTGGGAAAGTCTTGTTTGCCAGGCTTTCGCTCTCTGTGCCCTCAGGCTCTGTGCCCTCGACGAAGTGGCCAGCGTACATTCCCTCTGGTTCGTTCGATACAGGTGCGGTTGGCGCATTAGAAGATGCCACGATATGCCCCTATCACGTTACCAGGTAGCCAGCCTGGTCATGATGATAAGTGTGCCTATCTGCATGGCGCCCGTGATGCCTGCGGTGTAGATGAAGCGCTTCATCAGCTTCCCGATGAGCTCTCCGTCGGGGCGTGGCTTCTTCAACTCGAACAGCACGGCAAGGTTCGCCGGCTCCAGGATTGCAAGCGCGATCGTGGCCATGATGGCTACCACTATGAAAGAGGCGACCAGCCACCAGTGCTGCGGGTACGGGACGGTAAGGTTGCCCAGAGACCTGGCGAGCTGCCAGCCTCCTGCGAGGGTGGCTGTTACGAGGGTGGGCATGATCACGAGCATCTTCGGCATGAAGCGCTTCGAGAACTCCATGCGAGCCGGTATCGATAGCCGTCCGAGGATCGGGCCAACGACGAATCCGACGAACAGGTCTATGGCGGTCCAAAGGCCTCCAGAGACGACGTGGTAGAAGTCGAGCGCCCACTGCCAGTTCCCCGCGATGGTTACGACCAGGCCGACTAGGTAGACGACGGCTATGGCAACGCCGACCCTGGAGACGATCCTGTACTCTGCCTGGGTAGCTGGTACCTCTGAGGGTACAGCATCAGCTTTACCTGCAGCCTTATCTACATCGCTATAGACGGGCGATTGCAGCGTCCCTGCTGGCTGCACGGTTACATCAGCCATGGCGTTATGGTAGCACCACCTGTCTGACGCGCCAGCGGTTTCGCGTCAGCGTGTACTTGGCCGCCGGCGCTGCGCCGGAACGGTTCAGAGCCCGAGCTCAACCGAGCAGACGGGCCACTGGCCCCAACCGCTGCGAGCCTGGAGCTGCTCGGCAGCCTGGTCCTGGACGGCTGGCGGTGCGTTCGACGGGAGGCCTCCATAACCCAGGCTTTCCCAGGTGGCCAGCGAGAACTGGTAGGCACCGTAGTAGCCGTTACCAGTGTTTGTAGCGTAGTCGCCGCCTGACTCGCATTGGCGCAGCTCTGCCCATACCCCGCCTGCGGGCGAGTAGCTCTGCGTGGTCGTTACATACGAGGGAGGGGGTTCCTGCGCAGGAGCTGCCACAGGGGCCGATGGCGTCACCTTCGGCTTCGGGGGTACCGCCGGTACGGTGAAGGTGACCCCTGGTGAAGGAATGGATGCCAGCACGAGAGAGGTGGGAAGCTCGTCGAATGCGACTGGCGCGAGTATCACATTCCTGCGCATCCAAGAGCTTGCTGTATGCGCCTCGGTTCGGAGCTCGCTACTCAGCGAGCCTGAGCTATCGCTCATGGATCCTGCAGCGAGTGGGTCATCCCGGACGTATGCGGTAGCGCTCACGGAAAGAGTGTTCGAGGAACGTAGAGCCTTACGAGCAGGAGAAGGAGCGCCTATGCCGATCGCCACGACGGTTAGTGCCGCCGTTGCCAGAGGTATCAGCTGACTCCTCTTGTTGCGCTTTATATCTGTTGCGATTGATAATCGTGATAGGATAGCAGTAGAATCGTCGTACGTACGCATCTTGCGCCTCCTTTACGAAGTCACGAGAAACCCCGGAGGGCTTCGTTCGTTGGCATGGGAATGCGGGCGTGGCGTCGTTTTGCATGCGACTCGCGGGCGGGAAGCGAGCTGCCCGGGACGGTCGTGCGTCCTTACGAGGTGCAGACGGTGGGCCCTGGGACCGTTTCTGGTTGTCGAGCTCCTTTCCCGGTCGCGCGCCAATGCGCTACCGAAGGTCGTGGTGCCTGGTGGGTGACGGGCAGCCTTTGCCAGCGCGGGAAAGCCTCTTACTGGATCGGGCTACCCGTGCGATCGGCCTGCTCCGTATCCCGGGCTGCGCAGGCCAGCCACGGCGCTGCGTCACCTCAGGCACGGTCGAGGTGTCTAGGTGCGCCTGACCTTAGCAGCCCCCAATGGCCAGCGCAACATCTTTCGTAGCCAAGCGGGATCCTTGCAACTGTTCAGAGTCCCCTTGCATTGCCTGGCTCGGCCTGCTACGCTAAGTAACAGCGAAGTCGGCCCGGTGCTTGTAACTCCCCCCACAGGCACCGGGTCGGCACGTATCAGCCCCACTGATCAGGGTATTTCTCGAGGTGCCACCGGTGACATCAGCATGTAGAGCCATTGCCTGTGGCGACATAGCTCGGTGCTCAGGCACTCTAGACTGTCATATCATGCTTAGCGGGAGATGCGGTCGCCCACCCTGGCGGCCGCAGTGGGCCGCTGGCGAGAGCGCTGCCAGGTGCCGGGGCTGATTCCCATAGGCGGAAGGTCCAGGCGCCGTGTCTGGCGTGGTCGCCGCAGCTACCACATAGAGGTACGCACCGCGCGCCATCCTGGCTCCGGTGCTTTGTCCCGGGCGCTCGAGCGGGAGATCGCGCGCCTGAAGGGCGTCGACTGGGCTCAGGTGAACGCAGTGACGGGCCGCCTGGTCGTAGCCCTCGACCCGGATGCGGACGAAGAGCGACCCGATCTGGGTGAGATAGTCGACGTCGTCGACAGTGTCGAGGAGCTTCACGGGGCAGCTGGAGCCAGATTCTCGCATCTGGCGCCAGAGTTCCCTGGCGATGCGGAGCCACTCAGGCGTGCAGCAATCGCACTGTGCGGCGATGTCATTGGGCTACCCATTGCCACCTTCGGGCTCGTCTCTGGCATAACTCCGGTTCCGGCTGAGCTCGCTGCCCTGGCTGGGGTGATCGAGAACGAGAGACGGGTCCATGAGGTCCTGAGACGCCATATAGGAGCGACTGCCTCGGAGCTTGGCATATCCCTCAGTGCGGCTGCAGTCCACGCTATGACTGCGGAGCCGCTGAATCTGGTGGTGGATGCCATTGACCGCTTGACGGCCATAGCGGAGCTGCGCTCGCGCCGGTCGCTGTGGGAGAGACGTGAGCCGGCTTTGACCGAGGCGCAGAGAGATGTCATGTTGGAGCCGTTCGATCGCAGCGATAGGCCAGTTCCGCTGTCAAAAGGTCGTATCGAACGATACTCAGATCGGATAGCACTTGGTACGATGGCTGGTTTCGGCCTTGCCATGGCGACGACCAGGGATCCGCGGCGTTCTGTAGACACCTTCGCGGCAGGGATCCCGAAGGCGGCACGGCTGACGCGGGAAGCATTCTCTTCGCAGCTTGGGCGGGAGCTGGCCCGGCGCGGCGTGCTGGTCATGGACCATAGAGCCTTACGTAGGCTGGATCGCATAGATGCTGTCGTATTCGACATGCACGTCCTCGAGGGTCCGGACAGCCGGCCCGATCCCTTTACCGAGATACTGGGCGATGCTTCCAGGCAGTGTGGCCTGAGCGTCATAGGAGCAGGGCGGCGTGGGCCGGTGTCGGAAGCTCTGGGGGCGGATACCGTCATCGCAGGTGGCCGACGGCTCAGGCAGGGCATCAGGAGGTTGCAGAGCGACGGGCGCGGTGTGCTTCTTGTGGCCGATGGAAGTGGCCATGATGCGATGGATGCTGCTGACGTCTGCCTTGGCATCATGAGTAGGGACGGGCAAGTTCCATGGGGAGCTGATCTCGTGGGTGGCACGAATCTGGAGGACGTGTGGCTCCTGGTCCAGGCTTGTGCATCAGCCCGGGATGTGGCGCGAACGGGGGTACTTCTCTCGATGGCCGGTTCGGGGATCGCCGGCGTATGGGCTTTTACGGGGACATCGAGCGGTGCCGCCCGAAGGGCCTCCATACCAGTGAATGGAGCGGCCCTGCTTGGCCAGGGCGCTGGCACTACAAGTGCCCTAAGGCTCGGTCATCTGCGCTCGCCATTGCCCCCTTCAGTCATACCGTGGCACGAGATGGATGTCGCGGATGTCATGGCGGCGCTCGCCACGCCCGGGGAAGGGCTGGATTCGGGGGAGGCGGCGAAGCGAGCAGAGGATCAGCCAGCGAGCGGTTTGCCGTCGCTTGCGAGTCGTTTCGCCAGGGCTGTGCTGGCAGAGGTAGCGAACCCGCTGACGCCGATACTCGGGCTCGGAGTCGGGCTGTCCGCAGCTGTGGGGTCGGTGGCGGATGCAGCGCTCGTGGGCGGGGTTATGGTCACGAACGCTGTAGTGGGTGGCGTCCAGCGTGTGCGCACGGAGGTTTCCCTCGACCGGCTGGTGCGTCAAAGCAGCGCGACGGTCGGTGTTCGCAGGGCGGGATCCAGGGTGGATGTCGAACCGGCAGGTGTGGTGCGGGGCGATCTGCTCGAGCTGGAGGCAGGTGATCTCGTGCCGGCGGACTGCCGGATCTTGGAGACTTCCGGTTGCGAGGTGGACGAGTCATCCCTGACCGGCGAGTCGCTGCCGGTCTCCAAGCAAGCCCTGGCCATTAGCGGTGTTGGCGTCTCCGACAGGACATGCATGCTCTACGAGGGATCCACGGTGTTGAGCGGCAGCGCCCTGGCCGTGGCGGTTGCCACCGGCCGTATGACGGAGGCGGGCCGGGCCGTCGAGGCCGCTCCTGAACCGCCACCTAGCGGAGTGGAGGCGCGCCTTGGCCATCTGACGAAGACGATCGTCCCGGCCACGATCGCGAGCGGTGCTGCGGTGACGGGCCTGAGCCTCCTCCGCTCCGCCGGGCTGCGGGAGTCTGTGGCCTCGGGCGTGTCACTGATGGTCGCTGCTGTGCCAGAGGGGCTGCCGGTGCTGGCCACGGGCGCTCAGCTTGCTGCTGCGAGGAGGCTCTCGGGTCGCCAGGCTCTCGTGCGCAACCCCAGGAGCGTCGAAGCCCTCGGGCGGGTTGACATGCTCTGCTTCGACAAGACGGGCACTCTCACGGCCGGGGAGATAGCGCTGCGCTGCGTCTCGGATGGCATCCTGGAAGATCCTGTGGGGAACTTGGGAGGGTCCAGGCGCCTGGTGCTCGCCGCGGCTCTGAGGGCTAGCCCGGAGAGCGATGGCGGTCCCATGCTTCACGGCACGGACGAGGCTGTGCTCGAAGGCGGCGAGGCAGCGGGGGTGAGCTCGGCGGAGGGGGCCGAGGGATGGGTGCCGCTTGGCGAGCTTCCCTTCCTGCCAGAGCGTGGCTTTCACGTCGTCGCGGGCAAGTGTCGTACGGGATCACTCATAGCCGTGAAGGGTGCGCCAGAAGCGGTGCTGCCCATGTGCAGCCACTGGCGAACCGATTCAGGCGTGCTGCCACTTACCGTTAGGCGGAGCAAGGCCATGGTTGCCGAGGCCGGGCGCCTCGCCGAGAAGGGGCTCCGGGTCCTGGCGGTGGCCGAGAAGCAGCTCGGCTCAGGTTCCTCGCAAGCCAGGGGCTTGGCCAGGCGATGGGCCGCGAGCTCCGGAGGTCAGCGCGCTGACGGCGCAGCCGGAAGCGATCTGGCGGACATGACCCTACTGGGGTTCGTGGGCATGGCCGATAGGGTGCGCCCGAGCGCTGCCGCTGCGGTGAGAGAGCTGAGGCGCGCAGGCGTCGAGGTAGCCATGATCACCGGAGACCATCCTGCTACCGCCGCTACTGTGGCGCGAGAGATCGGCATCGTGAACGGTAAAGCGGTGATGCTGGGCGCGGATATAGATGCTCTTTCAGACGGAGAGCTCGAGGGGGCGATCGGATCGGTGTCGGTCTTCGCCCGCGTCACTCCCGCCCAGAAGGTCCGGATCGTCGGTGCCCTGCAACGATCCGGCCATGTGGTGGCCATGACCGGGGACGGGGCCAACGACGCGGCAGCGATCCGTCTCGCGGATGCTGGGATAGCGCTGGGGCGCCGTGCTGCTCAGGCAACGGTGTCAGCGGCAGATGTGGTGGTCACTGACGACCGCATAGAGACAATCGTCGATGCGATCATAGAAGGTCGAGCGATGTGGGCTTCCGTTCGGGATGCGCTTGCCATTCTCGTCGGCGGGAACATAGGAGAGATAGCTTTCACCGTCGCTGGCACAGCCATAGGCGGCCGATCGCCTCTTGGTGCGAGGCAGCTTCTCTTGGTGAACCTGCTCACCGACATGCTCCCGGCTATGACGATAGCGTTGCGGCCACCAGCAGATCGGTCTCCAGAGTCCCTTATCCACGAGGGGCCGGATGCGGCACTCGGGGGCTCTCTGGTTAGCCAGGTGGCCCTCCGTGCGGTGACGACGGCGGCAGGTGCAACGGGAGCATGGCTGGTGGCGCGCTCTACTGGCAGTGAGAGGCGTGCGTCCACGGTGGGGTTCGCCGCTCTCGTGGGTACCCAGCTGGCGCAGACGGCAGTCATAGGCGTGCGCAGTCCCCTCGTGCTCGTGTCGACGGGGGTGGCTGCAGCGGCCCTTGTGGCGGCAGTTCAGACGCCCGGAGTCAGCCAGTTCTTCGGGTGCAGGCCCATGGGGCCTGTGGCGTGGGGGATCGCGGCCGGAGCAGCCGGGCTCGCGACCGGCGCGAGCGTGGTGTTGCCATATGTTGCCAGCTCATTCAATCGTCTAGCGAGGGATGTCTGACAGCACGGCAGAACGGTTCTAACTCTCGAGGCTGGCCGTTTCAGAAGCTATTCACCAGATCTCAGGATTGACCAGGTCTCAGAAGAGGCGCCCTACTGCAGCCTGCACCAGATGCGGTCCCGGCTCAGCGAATGCCTTAGATAGCGCCTCGCGGAGCTCGCCCACCGTTTCCGCGCGCTGCCCAGGTACACCCAGACCCCGGGCGAGAGAGACGAAATCCAGGCTGGGATCACGGAGCTCCAGCATGGCATTCGCATGGGGGCTCGCCCCCTCGGCGTTTACTCGCATCAACTCCATCTCGAGGACCTCGTACGCACCGTTGTCGAGGATGATCGTTGTCACGTCGAGGTCCTCGCGCGCCTGGGTCCACAGGGCCTGGAAGGTGTACATGGCGCTCCCGTCTGCCTCGATGGCTATTACGGGGCGGTCTGGGCAGGCAAGGGCCGCACCCGTGGCAACTGGGAGGCCCTGGCCTATCGCACCACCGGTAAGGCAAAGCCAGTCATGCGGCGGGCTGGTGGCCATAGCGTCGGCGAAATAGAGGCCTGCTGTATTGCCTTCGTCCGAGACGATGGCTGATTCGGGCAGGAGCGCAGCCAGCACGGAGGCGGCACTCCTGGCATCGAGCCTGCCGTCAGGGTCTAGATGCTCAGATGAGCGAGGAGCGATGGCACTGCCAGGAGGCTGGTGCTCCAGGTGGGCCTGCCCGCCATCACCACCCTGCGCATCACCGCCGGGCAGGTTGCTGCCGGGCGCCTGGTGAGCATGCAGAAGGCATCCGTCGAGCAGGTCGGCGAGAGCCTTCTCGCAGTCGTCTGCCGGACCGGCAGCCACGTAGGTTCGACATCCGGCCGGCACTAGATCGCTCGGCTGGCCGGGATATGCGAAGAAGGACACCGGGGACCGGGCACCTACCAGTACGAGGTGGCGGCACCCGGCAAGCTGTGCCGAGGCAAGCTCTGCCAGGTAGGCGAGCCGTTCCAGGGTCGGTACACCGAGGCCGTGCTCGAGTCGTGCCGGGAAGGTAGGACCTATGAGCTTTGCCCCCGTCAGGCTGCACACCTGCCTGGCGAGGCTGATCATGGCAGCGCTTATGTAGGGGTGATCGAGAAAGATGGTGGTGGGCTTGCCCGAGCACAGTGCCTTCAGAGCCGGCTCCAGGTCAACCGGGGGGACGAGGCGAGCATGTGGAACCCTGGGAGGGATCACCCGCCCCGATGCGTAGGAGTCATCTTCCGAGGTATTCCAGGTCAGGTCGGAGGGGAGGATCAGGGTGGCCACGCCACCGGGGGGAGTCATGGCGGCCTCATAGGCAGCGGCAGCATCCGAGGCGATATCGTCCGTGCGGGCAACGCGGCGGATCCAAGATGACACCGGGCGGGCCAGGCTTTCTATGTCACTCTCCAACGGGGCGTCGTAGCGCTTGTGGTAGGTCGCATGGTCGCCGACCACGTTCACGATGGGGCTGTGGGCGCGGGCAGCGTTATGGAGGTTGGCCGTACCGTTGGCGAGGCCAGGCCCAAGATGCAGGAGAGTGGCCGCGGGCTTTCCCGCCATACGGGCATAGCCGTCCGCTGCACCGGTCACCACATTCTCCTGCAACCCGAGGACTCCCCGGATCTGCGGGACGCGAGACAACGCCGCTACTGCGTGCATCTCGGACGTACCCGGGTTGGCGAGGCATATCTCGACTCCGCAGGAGGACAGGGCAGATAGGAGGATCTCGCCTCCTGGGATCGAGGTGCTCACAGCAGGAATCTTACGGCTCTTGAGATGGCTAGAGCCTAGTGGTTGCGGGCTCGGACTCGAATATCACCCCGGGGTTCAAGATGCCCGCAGGGTCGAATGCAGCCTTGATGCGACGGTAGAGCGATAGCTTCGCTGGGTCCTCCAGCTTCTCCAGGTACGGGCGCTTCTCACGGCCGATCCCATGCTCACCCGATATGGCGCCGCCGAGTTGCATGCCTGCGGCGAGGAGGTCCTCCACGGTGGCGTGGAGGAGGGAGTCGTCCGGCTGGAACACCGAGAGGTGGATGTTACCGTCTCCTGCATGCCCGCAGCCCGCGACGAAGGATCCCCTACGCTCAGCGATAGCAGAGACCTTGTCCAGGTAAGCTGGTATAGCAGCCCTCGGGACTACGACATCCACGATCTCGTCAGCCCCGTTGCTCTTCGCTACCCAGAAGGCCTTCTCCCTGGCATCGAGGAGAGAGGTGGAAGCCCCTGGGGGCAGGACGAAGACGTCGATCGCGCCCAGCCGCTCTATGCGCCTCGCCAGCTCTTGCGTGTCAGCATCCAAGCGCGCCGGGTCATTCCCCTCTATGACCACGACCAGATAGGCGGCGGCTCTGTCCCGCACGGCCTGAGGTACGCCTACATCCATGTCCACGTGGGCGGTTACCGCATCCATGGTCAGGGCATCGAGGTACTCGAGGATTCGTGGGGTGATCCCGCTTTCCAGGATCCGGGGGATGGCGCTGGCTATACCGCTCAAATCGGGGAAAGGGGCGAGAAGGGTGGCTGCCAAGCTGAGCCTCGGGTGCAGCTTGCAGATGGCCTGGGTGACGAGAGCCAGCGTTCCCTCGGAACCTATGACCATCTGAGCTATGTCGTATCCACTGGAGCACTTCGATATCTTGCCACCGGAGCGGATTCGCTCACCGCTACCGGTTATGCACTCCAGCCCCAGGATGTTCTGGCGGGTGACTCCGTATTTCACGGCGCGCATGCCACCAGCGTTCGTGGCGATGTTCCCTCCTATGGGCCCGCC
>DAHXND010000119.1 GCA_027366675.1 Acidimicrobiales bacterium | reverse complement strand
TCCGGCCACGTACTTCTCCCCCGAGCAAGCTCAGGGATATGGGGTCGACGGTAGGAGCGACCTGTACTCGCTGGGAGTAGTTCTCTACGAGATGGTGGTCGGCCGGCCACCCTTCCTGGGCGATACCCCTGTCGCTGTGGCCAGCAAGCACGTCCGTGAGATGCCCACACCGCCGCGCGAGCTGGATCCGGCCGTGCCAGTCGATCTCGAGTCGGTGATAATGACTGCTCTCGCGAAATCTCCAGCTGACAGGTACCAGAATGCCGAGGCCATGCAGGCAGACCTGCATCGTTTCGTGCAGGGCCATGCAGTTCAAGGCGCTGGGACAGCGGTAAGGACCACCGGTGCGAGCTCGGTCGGATCTCAGGTGACCCGGGCATTTGGTGGCGGCACCAGTGCGACCGCGACAGCCGTGCTTCCCCATCTCGGAACCCTGGGAGGGCCACCAGGCCAGGACGCGACCCAGGTCTTCACAGATCTGCCCGCGAATGGGGCGCTTCCTCCAGGGCCTCCAGGGCCTGGCATGCCGGGCGATGACGATGCCAAGGAACGGCGTAAGACATGGCTTTACGTAGCTGTTCTAATAGTGCTTCTAGCGGCTCTTGGCGTCATGGTCTATCTTCTTGGCAAGTCGCTTGGGTATTTCAAGAGTGCGCCCGCCTCCTTTTCCATGCCGAGCGTGGCCAGTGCAACCGAGCACAGGGCCCTGCTCATCCTGGAAGGTGACGACTTGAAGGTCCGGGTGGCTTACCAGGCGAGCAGTGTAACGAAAGGTGACGTGATCAGCACCAGCCCACCTTCGGGCACGTCGGTTACGAAAGGTGAGACTGTAACCTTGGACGTGAGCTCTGGGCCTGCTAAGTCGAAAGCCGTCACCTCTAGCAAGGTAAGGGTGCCGGGCGTCGAGGGCGACGCCCTGAATGCGGCCGAGCAGGCGCTCGGAAGTGTGGGACTTCACTGGAAGATCCAGTACGAGAGCACCACGAGCGTGACAGCTGGGGATGTGGTAAGCCAGAGTCCCACAGCAGGTGACAACCTGACGGCAGGGGCCGCAGTGACCCTCGTCGTGGCCAAGGCTCCCAGCCCACCAGCCGAGATCGCTGTACCGAATGTCACCGGGCTTACTCCGGCCAAGGCTGGTGCGGTGCTTGGTCAGGCAGGGTTCACGGTTGGCAGCACCGTTGACCAGGCCTCGTCCACGATCTCTAGTGGCTATGTGATAGGCACCGAACCACCAACTGGCACCGATGAGCCTCCCACGACCACGATCAACCTGGTCGTGTCCACCGGCCCTTCCCAGGTGCTGGTCGCAAGTGTTGTGGGAGACACACAGAGCCAGGCGGTGAGCACTCTGGACGGAGAGGGGCTTAGTGCCGTTGTGGTCTGCGAATCCACGCTGACCCCGAGCCAGGTGGGGTATGTGATAAGCCAGAGCCCGACGGGCGGTACTTCCGTGGCTGCCGGGTCTTCAGTCACGATAGACGTTGGCGAGAACCCGGTATCTGGAGGCGGCGGTCCAGGCTCCGGCTCCGGCTCCAGTGGCGGCGGCAGCGGCAGCGGTCCAGGCAGCGGCTCAGGTTCCAGTGGCGGAGGCAGTGGCTCCGGTTCCGGCAGCGGAGGCTCCGGCTCCAGCGGCTCCGGATCCGGATCGAGTATCTGCTGAGAAGCCCGCTGGAGCCGTTGATGGCTCTAGAGGCGACCGGCCAGGAAGTTCTCGAGTAGCTGGTGCCCGGACTCGGTAAATACTGACTCTGGATGGAACTGGACGCCGGTGACGGGGTGGCTCCGGTGGCGCAGCCCCATGATGGTCCCGTCGTCCGTGCTCGCAGTCACCTCTAGATCCGATGGTACGCTAGCTGCCGCCACCGCCAGGGAATGATAGCGAGTCACCTTGAGCGGGTTCGGCAGGTGCTCGAATATGCCCTCTCCCGTGTGAGATACGAGCGAGGTCTTGCCGTGCATGATGGTGGCGGCGTGGGTGATCGTTGCCCCATACACCTGCGCTAGGCACTGGTGCCCGAGGCACACTCCGAGGATCGGTATCTCGGGGCCGAAGCGCGCTATGACCTCGCAGCTCGCGCCTGCCTGCTCCGGACGGCCTGGTCCCGGGGAGATAACGATCGCATCGGGGGGCTCGCTTTCCAGGCGGTCGAATGAGATAGCGTCATTCCGCACTACGACGGGCTCGGCACCGAGCTCGCCTATGTACTGGGCCAGGTTGTAGACGAAGGAGTCGAAGTTATCTACCAGCAGGATCTTTCTGTAAGGCGGGGTCACCGCTACAGCATTGCACGTTATCTGGTGGACCGCGCCGGCGAGGCGCCGCGCCCGCGCCGGCGAGGATAGGTGGCACGACCCCAGGCGCTATTGTGCATGGGGATGGCATCGAAGACGAAGAGCACCTCGGGACAGAAGCGCCGCTCCAGCGCCAGCCGCCCAGGGCAGGCTGGCGTATCCCACGGTGGCAGGGTTTCCGGGAAAGGCCAGCCGGCCTCCTCGGGCCGCTATACGCGACCGATCCCGCGCCAGGTCAGGCGCAGCCCGACCTGGATGATGGGCGCTATTCTCGGCCCGATAGCGCTCGGGTTCCTTATGATCATCTTGAATTACGCGAAGCTGCTCCCGGGCTCCGCTACGAACTGGTACCTGCTGGGTGGCCTGGTGCTTATCTTCGGGGGCGGTATGATTGCAACCCGCTATCACTGAGGCGAGTCAAGGCCCGCTATAGCTATCACCAGCTATCACTGAGGC
>DAHXND010000098.1 GCA_027366675.1 Acidimicrobiales bacterium | reverse complement strand
CTTATGGGGCGGGTGCGCCGGGCAAGCTGGGCAGGGCAGGGCTTTCGGCTGGCGGGATGGCGGCGGGAACGGCCGCGGCATCCAACGGTCAGCGGGCCAACGCATCCGACCAGGCCGAGGACGGAGATGCCGAGGACGGAGAGGACGAGTACGACGAGGAGGGAGAGTACGACGACTACGACGTCGAGGACGATGACGTCGAAGATGTCGACGACGAGGTCGAGGACGACGAGGTCGAAGACGATGGCAGGGAAGACTACGACGTCGAGGACGATGGCGGGGAGGACGATGGCGGGGAGGATCCGAGCGGCGGATACGATGCAGGCGACAGCGAGGACGGCTCCGAGCAGCCAAGTGCGGCCGGCAGGGGAAGAGAGGGGGGTAAGGCCAGGGATGCAGGCAGGGGGGCTGTGAAGCCGTGAACCGCGGCATGCTCGTGTCGGTTGTGATCAGCCTTCTGGTGGCCTTCGGCGCCTTGGGGGCGGTGCTCGCTGCTCACTGGTCGCCGCTGCTCGGTCTGGACCTGGAGGGTGGCATATCTGTTGTCTACAAGCCGGCCCACAAGGCCAGCTCGAGCGAGCTGACCGAGGCCGTGAACATCATCCGCAACCGCGTGAATGCCCTCGGTGTCTCGCAGCCGAATATCGGGACCCAGGGAAGCGACATCGTGGTCGAGATACCCGGGATAAAGGACCGCGCTCATGCGCTTTCGATCATCGGGGAAACGGCTCAGCTTCTTTTCCGTCCGGTGCTCTGCGGTGCCCCAGCGTATAGCGGAAGCACCAGCATCAGCGGGAAGAAGGCGGCGAGCGCCCCGGCCGGTCCTCTGCCCACCTGCAGCTCCACGTCGCTTGGTTACGTGCAGACGAATCTGGCATCATATCCGAGCACTCCATCGTCGAAGGACAAGGCGAGCGCGACAGTCCTCCTGCCTGTGAAGAGCGCCGCGGCGGGATCGGCGGCCCGCTACGAGCTGGGTCCTGCGAGCGTGACGGGTGCAGATCTGAAGTCGGCGACAGCGGCACTGCAGTCGAACGGCACCTGGGGGGTGAACTTCACCCTCACGAGCGCGGGTTCGCCCAAGTGGAACGCGCTGGCCCAGCAGCAGTTCCACAAGCAGGTTGCCATCGATCTAGACGGTCAGGTGGTCTCGGCGCCTGAGATCCAGCCGAACCAGGCGAGCTTCACGAGCTTCAACGGCACGGGCTCCATAACGGGAAGCTTTACCCAGTCACAGGCGAGCAGCCTGGCGCTCGTTCTCCAGTATGGCGCTCTTCCCGTCCAGCTCGATCGCCTCACCGTGCAGTCTGTCTCGCCTACGCTGGGACACTCCTCTCTGGTGGCGGGACTCCTGGCGGGACTCCTCGGCATGGCTCTCGTGATGGCTTACATGATCTTCTACTACCGGCTGCTGGGCCTCGTCGTAGTGGTTGGCCTGGGGACGACTGCAGCCGCTCTCTGGGCAATAATCTCGGTGCTCGGGCATAGCGACGGCCTGACCCTGGACCTATCGGGAGTAGTGGGTCTAATAGTCTCCATAGGTATAACGGTGGACTCCTACGTGGTGTTCTTCGAACGATTGAAAGACGAGGTCCGCGCTGGCCGTTCCGTCCGATCCTCCGTTGACCGGGGTTTCACACGGGCATTTCGCACCATCCTGGCTGCTGATCTCGTATCCTTCATCGCTGCTCTGCTCCTGTGGTTCCTCTCTATCGGAGCAGTCAGAGGATTCGCCTTCTTCCTCGGCCTGTCGACCATCCTCGACGTAGTGTCGTCATGGTTCTTCACCAGGCCGCTCGTCATCCTTCTCGGCCGTAACTCGGCATTCACCGAGGCTCGCCATGTCGGGGTGGCCAGCGGGCTCGGCGCTGAGCACACCGAGGCGCTCGTATGAGCGGCCCTGCAGCCACAGATGGGACGAACGGTAGCTCTCCTGACGGCCCAGCTCCTGACGGCGTAGGCCCTGGCGGCGTAGGCCCAGGCGGCCCGGCTCCAGGCGGCCCAGCTGTAGGCGGCCCGGTGCCTTCCGGTAGGGAGGGCCACATTCCTGGTGCCAAGCGACCGGGGGTGCTCCGGCGTCTCTACCGCGGCGAGACGAAGTTCGACTTCGTAGGCCGCAGGCGCTGGTGGTATCTCATATCGGGGCTTGTCATCATCGCGGGGCTGGTTTCGCTCGGAGTGCGCGGCCTGAACTTCGGCATCGACTTTCGCGGAGGGACCTCCTGGGAGGTCCAGGCGCCCGGTATCAGTGCGGCCAAGGCGCGCTCCGTGCTGACCCCGATCGGGCTCGGTGGCTCGACGATCCAGGTGCTCGGCAGCAGGACCCTGGAGGTCCAGTCTGACCTGTACAACCTGACGGCCGCCCATCGCTCAGCGCTCGAGACGAAGGTGTCGAGCGTGCTGGCTGGACTAGCCCATGTTCCAGTTGGTGCCGTGAGCCTTACGGATGTGGGTCCCACGTGGGGAAGCCAGATCACCGACAAGGCCCTGCTCGCATTGATCGTGTTCTTCGTCGCGATCACTGCGTACATATCCGTGAGATTCGAGTGGAAGATGGCCATCGCCGCGCTGGTCGCGGTGTTTCACGATATTCTCGTTACACTTGGTATCTACGCGCTGTCTGGCTTCCAGGTGACGCCTGATACGATCATAGCGTTCCTTACTATCCTAGGATACTCGTTATACGATACTATAGTCGTTTTCGACCGTGTGGCGGACAATGCGAAGGGGCTCGGGAGCACGGGGCGGATGAGCTACTCGTCCGTCGTGAACCTCTCCATGAACCAGACTCTCAGTCGCTCGATAAATACCTCTCTGGTGGCGATTATACCGACCTTGTCGGTGCTGGTGCTGGGGGCCTATGTTCTGGGTGCTCTGAGTCTCCAGTACTTCGGCCTGGCTCTCGTGATCGGGCTCACGAGCGGTGCATACTCGTCGCTGTTCATAGCCTCGCCACTCCTGGCGAGCCTGAAGGAACGGGAGCCGCGCTACGCGACCATTCGCCAACGACTGGCTTCTCGCGGCGAGGACATGATGATGCTCACACCCCTGGCGGCGGCCCGTGGGTTGGCGGGAGAAGTCGGGCAGGGTGTTAGCCGCCGGAAGGCAAAGGGCCGTGCTGGGAGCTCTAATGCCGGAACTGGTCTCCTTGTCCCGGGAGCTGGACGCAGCGCGGCAGCGGGAGCTTCTACGGGACGCCCCTCAGGGGGAGGGCGTGAGATGGCCACAGCTTCTCGAGTCCGCGCGGGCGGATCGGAACCGGCTGAGCTCGGAGATGGGCAGGCGGGGGAGGGTGCGGCTCCAGGGTCGCGCCTTCGCAGCGGCTCGTTTGGCAGCGGCGTGCGTGCCGGATCCGGTCAGGCAGCACTGGCTCCAGGCACGCCGAGGTCTGGCGCTTCGGCTGGGCAGGCTCGCGGTGGATCAGGCGCTGGCGGATCGCAGCGCACCGCAGGCGGTGGGGCGCCGAGGCCCCGGAAGAAGAAGCGACGTCACTGACAGGGGATCGGCACAGGCCGTCGCCTCGCTATCATGCAGGCGATGTCCCCACCGGGGCTAGCCTGTAACAGGTGAGCAGTGCATCCACGGAGGTTCTGGCGCCTGCGGCATCCACTGAAGGTGCCGGGGTGGATGCTGTTCTGGCTGCACTGAGGCGGCAGAAGCGACGCGTCGACACACGGCTCGTTACGAGAGCGTACACCGTGGCATCCAGGGCGCACGAGGGGCAGCTCCGCCGATCTGGCGATCCCTTCATCTCGCACCCTCTGGCAGTGGCAGAGATCGTAGCTGATCTGGGGCTCGGAGAGGCGAGCGTGGCGGCAGCGCTGCTGCACGACACAGTGGAGGACACGGATGTCACGCTGGAGGAGATCGAAAGGGAGTTCGGCGCCGAGGTGGCAAGACTGGTCGATGGGGTAACGAAGCTCGATCGGCTGCACTTCGAATCCAGGGAAGCTCAGCAAGCCGCGACATTTCGGAAGATGCTGGTCGCGATGGCCAACGACTGGCGTGTCCTGATCATAAAGCTGGCAGACCGTCTGCATAATATGAGGACGCTCGGGGCAATGCCGGAGTCGAAGCAGCGCAGGAGCGCGCAGGAGACACTGGATATATACGCGCCATTGGCTCACAGGCTCGGGATCCAGGAGATACGTTGGCAGCTCGAGGATCTGGCGTTCGCGACACTCCACCCGAAAAGATACGCGGAGATCGAGCAGATGGTGGCTGCCCGGGCGCCTGAGCGCGCAGAGTACCTGTCGGCTCTGGTGAACACGGTACGCGAGCGGCTGTCGTCGTTCGGGATAAAGGCCGATGTCACGGGGCGCAGGAAGCACCTGTGGAGCATCTACGAGAAGATGGTGGTGAGGGAGAAGGGTTTCGATGACATCTACGATCTGATCGGCATCCGTATCGTCGTCGGCACCGAGAAGGACTGCTGGGCGGCACTCGGGGCGATACATTCTCTTTACAACCCCGTGCAGGGTCGTTTCAAGGACTACGTGAATTCCCCGAAGTTCAATCTCTACCAGTCGCTGCACACGACCGTAGTGGGGCCGAAGGGAAAAGCCATAGAGGTGCAGATCCGTACGCAGGAGATGCACCGCAGAGCTGAGTTCGGGATCGCCGCACACTGGGGATACAAGGAGAAGGGCGAGGCAGTGTCCCCGGCAGAGTTGGCCTGGTTCCAGCGTATCGCAGAGGTCCAGGACGAGACGACAGAGCCGGGGGAGTTCCTGGAGGCGTTGAAGGTGGACCTCGGGCGTGACGAGGTCTACGTGTTCACGCCGAAGGGAAAGGTGATAGCACTTCCCGCCGGATCCACACCGATAGACTTCGCCTACGCCATCCATACGGAGGTAGGTCATCGCTGCATAGGGGCAAGGGTGAACGGGCGGCTCGTGCCGCTGGACAGCACGCTCAGGTCCGCTGACACGGTGGAGATATTCACATCCAGGGCGGCTGATGCAGGCCCTTCGAGCGACTGGCTGCGCATTGCCCACAGCGCGCGCGCCCGGGCGAAGATACGGCAGTGGTTCAGCCGCGAGCGAAGGGAGGATGCCACCCAGACGGGCAGGGACGAGGTGGCGAAGGCCCTGCGCCGCGCTGTGCTGGAGGTACGCCAGGGGGCTACATCAGAGCGGCTCGAGAAAGTGGCGCAAGCCATGAACTACGCGGATCTGGAGGCGCTCTACGCTGCCATCGGAGAGGGACATGTCTCGGCAAGGGTGCTGATAGATCACCTCGGCCGTGACTATGTTGCCGGAGGGGTTGCCGGAGGGGTTGCCGGGGGGGAGGAAGGAGAGTTCCAGCTTCCTATCACTGCTCGTCATGCACGGGCTGGAGGCAGGAAACGGCCGTCTGCCGGTGTCTACGTGGAGGGACTGGACGATGTGATGGTGCGTCTTTCCCGCTGCTGCACTCCTGTGCCCGGGGACGAGATCATAGGGTTCGTCACCCGTGGTCGGGGGGTATCTGTTCACCGGGCTGACTGCACGAACGCCGCTGTCCTGTCATCTGAGTCCTCGGAGCGGATGATAGAGGTGGAGTGGGACCGGGATCACAGCGGGTCCTTCCTGGTATCGCTCGAGATCTTGGCGTTCGATCGGCCTGCGCTCCTGGCGGATGTAGCCAGGTCCGTGAGCGATCACCATCTGAGTATCGTTACGGGTACCATGCACACGACCAGAGAGCGTGTCGGAAGGATGCGCTTCGAGCTTGAGCTGGCAGATCCCGCACACCTCGATTCACTCCTGGCCGAGCTCCGGCAGATCGACGGCGTCTACGACGCCTACCGGATCGTGCCCGGGGCTCGCGGCTGATGGCCCAGGGAAGCCAGGGCATGCCATGGTGAGCGCTTCCTCGGATCGGGAAGGTGAGCAGGTCGCGCTGGACGAGCAGGCAGCGCGGGCGCCGATAGGGACTCAGGACATCTGGGGCGAGGCTTCCCGCCAGGTGGAAGCCGTGGTCTCGACCTTCGCGAAGCACGTCGAGCTGGCGGGCTATGGCTTGCTGCTCGGCCCCATGTTCGAGGATGCGAGGGTGTTCACCAGGGCGATGGGTCATGCCAGTGAGGTAGTCGTGAAGGAGATGTACACCTTCGAGGACCATGGAGGACGCCTGCTGGCGCTGAGGCCGGAGGCGACGGCTTCCGTGGCTAGGGCGTTCGTGCAGCACAGGCCGCCAAGTCCCTGGAAGGTCTGGTATGCGACGCCGGCTTTTCGTTACGAGAGACCGCAGGCCGGTCGTTACCGGCAGCATCATCAGCTGGGAGTGGAGGTGCTGGGGAGTGCCGACCCCGACCTCGACGTCGAGGTCATTGCCCTGGCGGAGCGCTTCGTCGCTGCCCTCGGGCTTGCAGGAGTGAGCCTGCGGGTGGGCTCTCTGGGCGATCCCGCATGCCGGCCGGCCTATGTCGAGGCTCTTCGCTCCTATCTGGCGAGCAGGGCAGAAGCCTGCTGCGCGGAGCATCGTGGGCGCATCTCGGTAAACCCGTTGAGGGTTCTCGACTGCAAGACACAGGAGTGCAGGTCCGTGACAGCGGATGCGCCGCGGCTGCAGGAGGCGCTCTGCGCGGATTGCAGGAACCATCAGGACCGGGTGCTGGCAGGGCTGGATGCCCTCGGGATCGCTTGCAAGCTGGACGATTCTCTGGTGCGGGGCCTCGACTACTACACCCGGACCACATTCGAGCTATCAGCAGACGCCCTGGCCAGCGCCCAGAACGGTCTGGGCGGCGGCGGGCGCTACGACGGTCTCGTCGAGGCTCTGGGTGGGCCACCTACCCCGGGGATCGGATTTGCCATGGGAATCGAGAGGCTCATGCTCGCCCGGCTACGGCCAGGTGCCGCGGGCCCGCCCTCCGATGTAGGGACTTCGACGCCCGTGTTCGTGGTCGACATGGTAGGTGGCAGCGCTGCCAGAGATCTCACGGACGAGCTGCGGCGTGCTGGGATCGGAGCGGACCGTGCTTTCGGCCAGAGGTCCCTGAAAGCCCAGCTAAAGGCGGCTGACCGCTCGGGGGCCTACTACGCGTGCATAGTGGGTCCAGACGAGCAGGCGAGAGGGTCAGTGGCTATCAGATCGCTGAGGGATGTCATGCCTGGCGGTGAGCGCCAGCTGGATGTGGGCAGGGATGTGGTGGTCGCCGAGCTCATGGGGCTGATAGCAGCTACCGGGGCGACGAGGGCTCCTCTATGAGCACGCGGGATGCGGCCTGAGATGGCGGTCCTGAAGGGGGAGACCCTGTTCGAGAGCGCGCTGGCAGGGGAGCTCAGGACCCGGGCGCCGCTAGCGGAGCGTATGCGACCCCGCAGCCTGGACGAGCTGGTCGGCCAGGAGCATCTTCTCGCCAAGGGAGCCCCGTTCCGATCGCTCGTGGAGCGTGATCGGCTGACGCCGGCTATCCTGTGGGGCCCCCCGGGTAGCGGTAAGACCACTATTGCCTCTGTGGTTGCCCGGCACACGGCCAAGTCGTTCGTCGCCATGAGCGCCGTCAGCGCCTCCGTGCGCGACGTGCGTGACGTACTGGATGCGGCGCGGCAGCGCATGGGCATGGAGGGTCGAGGTACGATCCTATTCTTGGACGAGGTGCATAGGTTCAATCGGACGCAACAGGACGTGCTCCTCCCCGCCGTGGAGCAGGGTCTGGTCGTCCTGATCGGGGCTACCACCGAGAACCCGTTCTTCGAGCTGAACGCTGCGCTGCTCAGCCGGACGAGTCTCTGGAGGCTGGTGCCGCTCGACCGCCAGGCCATGCAGCGCGTTGTCGAGCGGGCGTGCGACCTGGAGAACGTGATCATGGAGCCGGGTGCGCGAGAAAGGCTGTTAGGTCTCGGGGACGGAGACGTGAGAGCAGTCCTGACGGTGCTTGAGGTGGCGATAGCCAGCTCCGAGAGCGAAGCGATTGCCGGAGGCCGGGATCATGTGCTGGCCAGGAGCGAGCGTCGTCTCGAGCTGAGAGAGGATCATATAGAGAAAGCCAGGTCAGCAGCTTATGCTCGTCATGGTGCAGACGAGCACTACGACATGGCAAGCGCCTTCATAAAGGCCATACGTGGCTCCGATGTGGATGCGGGTCTTTACTGGCTCGCTCGCCTCCTCCAGTCCGGAGAGGATCCCAGGTTCATCGCCCGGAGGCTCTGCATCCTGGCGAGCGAGGACGTAGGCCTGGCTGATCCCCAGGCACTCCTCCTGGCTGCGGCCGGAGCCCAGGTGGCGGACAGGGTGGGATTGCCGGAGGCTGCCCTGAACCTGGCCGAGATAGTGGTGTACCTGGCTCGTGCTCCGAAGTCGAACAGTGTAACTGTGGCGCTGGAACGGGCCAGCGCAGATGCCAGGGCATATCCAACGGCTGCCGTGCCATCGCATCTTCGCGACTCTCACTACAGGGGGGCTCGACTGCTCGGCCATGGGGTTGGCTATCTCTATCCTCATGACGATCCATCTGGATTCCTGGCCCAGGAGTACCGGCCTGCAGAGGTGGCAGGGCGGCTCTACTACGATCCGAATCCTCGTGACCAGGAGCCCGGAGGCACGACCCCTGCGCCCGAGCCCCTAGCCTGACGTCCGATGGATGCCCAGAGGCTTCGCCAGGCCTTCACCGGCTTCTTCGCCGATAGAGGGCATACCGTAGTGCCATCTGCCGGTCTCGTTCCCCAGGACAAGAGCGTCCTGTTCACCATTGCCGGCATGGTCCCGTTCAAGCCGTATTTCCTCGGAGACGAGCTCCCAGCCTACAGGAGAGCCACTTCCATCCAGAAATGCTTTCGCACGCTGGACATCGAGATCGTAGGGACCACCAAGCGGCACGAGACCTTCTTCGAGATGCTGGGCAACTTCAGCTTCGGCGACTACTTCAAGGAGGAAGCGATCGCCTGGTCGTGGGAGCTCCTGACAGGCCTCCTCGGCATGGACCCGAGCCGGCTATGGGTGACTGTGCACGAGAGCGATTCCGAGGCCGAGGCGATATGGGTTGACCGGGTCGGCGTGGATCCCCGGCGTATCCAACGGATGGGTGAGGACAACTTCTGGAGCATGGGCGATACGGGGCCTTGCGGACCATGCTCTGAGATCTACTTCGACCGCGGTGATGCCTACGGCGCCCCCGGCGGTCCCGCCAGCGGGGGCCAGGAGCGTTACGTGGAGGTCTGGAATCTAGTCTTTATGCAGTATAATCGTACTAAGAGTGGCGAGCTGCAGGATCTGCCACAGCGGAACATAGATACCGGGGCAGGGCTCGAGAGAATGCTCATGGTCGTAGAAGGCGTGGACTCACTGTTCGCGACGGACCTCTTCACGCCAGTGATCGGTGCGGCGGAACGGGCACTCTCCCGCCGCTATGGCGATGACGCCGAGGCCGACGTAGCCATAAGGATCCTTGCCGATCACGGTCGGGCCATGACCTTCCTCGTCAGTGATGGCGTGCTTCCGGCTAACGAAGGCCGTGGCTACGTTCTGAGGAGGATCATACGGCGCGCGGTTGTACGGGCTCACCAGCTCGGCGTGGAGGGACTGATCTCGCCAGGCCTGGTGGAAGCGGTGATAGACGTCATGGGTGTTGCCTATCCGGCACTGATCAGGGATCGCGACATGGTGATGGAGGTGCTGGAGGCGGAGGAGGGCAGGTTCTCCCGCACGCTGCGTACCGGGAGCGCCCTTCTGGAAGAAGAGCTTCACTCGCCAAGATCTACCGTCCAGGGAGATCTCGCGTTCCGGCTGCACGATACCTATGGCTTCCCGATAGAGCTGACGCAGGAGCTCGCTCGCTCCCGCGGCAAGGAGCTCGATATGGCGGGATTCGATCGGGCTATGGCGCTACAGCGGAGTGGGGAGGCCGTCCAGAACCTCCTCCACCAGTC
>DAHXND010000072.1 GCA_027366675.1 Acidimicrobiales bacterium | reverse complement strand
ACCGGGCAGTCGAGGGTCGAGTGAAGACGATCTCGGTCAAGCGCGAGGGTCGCAGGTGGTTCCTGGTGCTCTCCTGCGATGACGTGCCCGCAAAGCCTCTGGAGCCGACCGGGAAGGCGGTGGGCATCGACGTGGGCATCGTCGACTTCGCTGTCACCTCCGACGGCGAGCACGTTCCCAACCCGCGTCACGGCCGCCAGGCCGCAGGCAGCCTCGAAGCCGCCCAGCGGGTCCTGGCCCGAAAGAAGCGCGGGTCGAACAACCGTCGTGCAGCCCGGCAGGCAGTCGCGGCCCGGCATCGCAAGATGGCCAACCAACGGCGAGACTTCCACCACAAGACCGCCAGGACGCTTGTGGAGCGCTACGACGTGATCGCCGTCGAGAACCTGAGGATCTCTAACATGGTCCGGCGGACCCGCCCGGTCCCCGACAGCGACAACCCCGGCGGCTTCCGCCCGAACGGGCAGGCAGCCAAGACCGGGCTGAACAGAAGCATCTCCGACGCGGGCTGGGCACAGTTCCGCTCGATCCTCGCGGCCAAAGCGGAAGAAGCTGGGCGGCAGATGATCGGCGTGGACCCCCGGCACACCTCCGACCGCTGCGAAGCCTGCGGGCACGCGGCCCGGGGGAACCGCGTCAAGCAGGCGGTCTTCAGATGCGTCCGCTGTGGGCACGAGGCCCACGCCGACGAGCACGCCGCCCGCAACATCCTTCGGGTTGGACTGGCCCGTCCGGGCGCGAGAGCGTCCTGAAAAGAAGCTGGCGGCTTCAGCCGTCAGAGAAGTCACGTTAGAGATGCCCGGGCTTGCCAGCGCGCCTCTTGGCAGGCTTATTCGCGTCTCTTCTGCATCTGGCGTTGCGCCAAATCAGAGGCCCTGACTTGGCGCATGTGCCGGGGCCGTGAGAAGCTGACCCAGCAGCGCGTGGGCACGAATAACGCCCCTTCGGAAGTCGGGAATGTGAAAGCGAGGACTTGGATGAGCGGACAGCAGGAACCCACGCCCAGCGAGGCCAGGCGAGGGCAGTACGCGAGTGAGCCTCCTCTTGCCATCGACACCACCCGCCGCTACAGCGCCACCATGGCGACGTCGAAGGGCACCATGGTGATATCTCTTGACCCCCATATGGCAACCAGAACAGTGAACAGCTTCGTGTTCCTGGCGCGAGAAGGCTATTTCGACGGGATAGTTTTCCATCGCATCATCCCCGGGTTCGTGGTCCAAGGGGGTGACCCGACAGGGACGGGAACGGGGGGACCGGGGTACCGTTTCCCAGACGAGCTCCCGCCTCCAGGTCGCTACGAGATCGGGTCTCTCGCCATGGCCAATGCCGGCCCCGACACGAACGGCAGCCAATTCTTCATCGTGAGCGGCAACCAGGGGATGCAGCTCCCAGCGAGCTACTCACTTTTCGGCAAGGTGGTTAGCGGGCTCGACGTGCTGGCCGCCATAGATGCGGCAGGTAGCAGATCTGGTAAACCAAAGGAACGCGTCGTCATCGAATCCGTCACGATAGAGGAGTCTGCCTGAGCAAGGTACCGGCTCCGTACTTACGCCAGAGCCCTGCCCAGCTCATCACGACCTAGCGGTCTACTCGCACCCTAAGCTGTAAAGATGCCTCAGAATGCTCGCGGGAAGACGGCAGCCAGTGAGAACACCGCGCACCTCTCGCCCAACCACCAGGCCAAGCGAGAGGAGATCGTGGCAGCAGCAGTCCAGGTGCTCCTAACACACGGCATGAACGCTTGCACCGTTCGGGCTATCGCAGCGCAGGGCGGAGTCTCGAAAAGCGCGGTCCACTACTACTTCGACGACGTCGAGGCCATAGTCGACCAGGCCATGCTCCGGGCAACCGAGGCATGGGTGGCCTGGCTGCAGGCCGGGGAGGGAACCGGCGGCTCGGACCCCGAAGGACGTTTCTGGCAAGCAGTTAGAGCTTGCCTGGAGCCGTTCGCTGCCGGGGATCGTTCACTGCTGCCCCTCTGGATGGAGTATTGGGCGGCTAGGAGCAGGCAGGGCAGGCTCGCTCCTCTCCGCAGCCTCCAGGAGCTCCTTACCGGCTATGTGGCATACCTTCTCGAAGAAGCCGGCGTGAAGGAGCCGAGGGAACGGGCTATTGGAGTTACTGCCTACCTCTTCGGTGTCACGATGTACGAGTCACTCGATGCCCTGGACCTCGCCGGAGTAGAGCGCCACATAGGCAGGCTGGCTGGGATCGCCCCTGGCGGGGAGTGAGCGTGGCCGTGAGCGCAGGATGAGCTTGGCCGGGTAGCGCCCGCGTCGAGGCTTGCAGGCGCTGGAGTCGCCGGAGATCTCACGGGACCACTGGACAGACGTCCCAATATATGGGACACTAGTCCTGGAAGTCGTGGAAACCCTTTGAAAGGCAGCATCGGAAACAGCTAGGAGGATCTGGGATGGCAGAGCAGGCGGGACGTGGGAGCTTAGCTTCGCAGCGAGATAGGGTAGGTGGCCCGGCGACTGCGGATGGTGGACCCCGCTTCATCATTATCGGGGCCGGTATGGCAGGAGTTCTCAGCGCGATAAGGCTACAGGAGGCCGGGCTCACGAACTTCACCATTTACGAGAAGGCCGACACCCTGGGCGGCACGTGGCGAGAGAACACGTACCCCGGCGTCGCGTGCGACGTGCCATCGCACCTTTACTCCTATTCATTCGCTCCGAACCCAGGATGGAGCCACGTGTTCTCGCCGGGAGAGGAGATATTCGCATATTTCAGGAACGTCGCCTCTAGATATGGCGTCGAAAGCCGTATTCACTACGGAGCAGAGGTGAGCACACTCGAATGGCGCGACGGCTACTGGCACATGGAGGCGTCGAACGGGGAGACCGACGAGGCCGAGTTCGTGATCGCGGCAACAGGGGTCCTCCACCACCCGAAGTATCCGGATATAAAGGGTCTGGACACGTTTCGCGGACCTGCCTTCCACAGCGCCAGGTGGGATCATTCTGTGTCCCTGGCGGGCAAGCGCCTGGGCATCATAGGAACAGGGTCATCAGGGGTGCAGATAGCGAGCGCGACGGTGGGCGAGGTGGCGCATCTGGACCTCTTCCAGCGCACCGCTCAGTGGATCCTTCCCCTGCCGAACCCCGAGATCACGGCAGAGGATCAGGAGACCTATCGTAATGATCCGAACGCGATGTCTATGCACAGGAAAGAGCTGGCTCAGACATTCGAGAGATATTTCGCGAACGCTGTAGTGGATGCGGATTCCCCCGAGGTGAAGATGCTTGAGACCCTCTGCAGGAATAACCTCGAGGAGAACGTGAAAGATCCGGAGCTTCGCGAGAAGCTCCGCCCGGATTACCGTGCCGCGTGCAAGCGACTGGTGATGTCGCCATCGTTCTACGAGGCGATACAGAAGCCGAATGCCTCTCTGGTCACTTCCGGCATAGACCATGTCGAAGCTGGTGGCGTCGTGACTGCGGACGGGGCCCTGCACGAGCTGGACGTCCTCGCGCTCGCTACCGGTTTCCGAGTCGACAGGTTCCTCAGGCCTATGGATGTCATAGGTCGGGGTGGCGTGTTGCTCGATGACGTGTGGAAGGAGCGCCCGAGCGCCTACATGTCTCTCGCTGTGCCGGAGTTTCCGAACCTGTTCATGCTGAACGGACCGAACGGACCTGTAGGAAACTTCTCGCTCATCGACGTCGCCGAGCTGCAGTTCTCCTACGTCATGCAACTCGTGGATCTTGTCTGCTCGGGTCGCGCGCGGGGAGTGAACGCGACCCGGGATGCACTCGAGCGCTTCGAGGCCGATCGGCTGGAAGCTGCGAAGAAGACCATCTGGGTCACGGGCTGCAAGAGCTGGTACCTGGATGACCGTGGCATACCCTCTGCGTGGCCCTGGGGCTTCGATCATTTCAGGGAGCGTATGGCTGCACCTGTTATCTCTGACTACGAGCTCGTTGCATAAGGGTCTGAGATGGGAGACAAGCGATAGAGAAGCTCGCTGTGAACCGCGCTGCGGGCGTCATGCGTTCCGATCCCTTACGCGTGCCAGGTGCCAGAGACGGCATAGCTGGCACGCGTAAGCCGTGAGATCCCGACCGTAGAGGATGCGCGCCTCCGACGCCGCGCGCCATGCCGCTTCCTCGCTTGCGTATGCCACCTTCGGCTTGCCATCTGCCTTCCAGTGGCCCAGCGATCCGAGCCCTTGCGGCTTCACGAGACCCGTTTCATGGCTGGCCTCTCACGGCGCGGGCTCGGGGATGGCGGCTCACGGCGTATACGCCCGGGTGGTCGCGAGCGCCAGATAGCACAGTATGGCCATGAGCAGGCCCGAGAGGCCGAGCACGGCCGGCATGAAGCGTGCCCACCGGCGCCCGAACGCCATGCCTATAACCGGGAATCCCCGGAGAGCGACCCTCGGCGTCCAGCTTATGATGGGCGATGCAGCAGCCAGGACCAGCACGCCAAGTACGTAGAGTGCCACCTGTACCGGGGGCCGGCGCCGCAGGAAGAAAATGAGCAGGACAGCGACTACCAGCGTGCTCGCAGCTTTCACCGTGTCGTCGATGTCGTTGAATCCGTGATCGAAGATGTAGCCGAATGGAGCATAGAGCCCGGTGAAGAGCACGCCACCCTGCCAACCACGACGTTGCGCTATGTAATAGCCGAACGGGGTGCCCACCCGAACCCAGAGGTAGCAGAAGAATGCGACTACCCCGGCTGGAGCCAGTATCGGAGCCAGGAGCGAGCGCCACTCCCCATCTTCGCGGATAGCCATGTATGCCGCAGCCAGGCACGGAAGCCCTATCGCGATACCGAGCGGATCAGTGGCCGCTGCCACGGCTGCGAGCAGGCCCGCCACGACCCAACGCCTACGCCTCAGTGCCAGCATGCAACCGGCGGCAACTGCTATCAGCAGCGCCTCGGAATAGACCATATCCAGCACGAAGGCGGCCGGGGAGAAGAGCACGAGCGCTGTTCCCCAGTCAGCCACGCGATCGCCATAGATGTCCTGGATGAGGCGCCATATCACCACTGAGGCCACGATCCCTACGAGCCCGACGGCGAGTAGTGCCGAATACTCGTAGCTCAGGCGAGTGACCAGATGGGAGAGCTTTATCAGGATCGGGAATGCCGGGAAGAACCCGAGCGTAGACTGCGCCTTCACCCCGTACCCGGAAGGCAAGGCGTTCGGATAGCCGTACCTGGCAGCGAGGAGGAACCACTTGCCATCCCAGGATCTGAGCAGTCGCGCGATACCCTCGTTCTCGTTATAGCCGACAGTGAGCACCGCCAGCAGCACGCCGAGACGAGCTGCCAGATCCATTCCGATCGGCTTCAGCCAGGAATAGCGCGCCGGCATCGCTCTCCGAGAAGCGGGCTGCTCTGCTCCGGGTGCGCCGGTCGCCGGATCACTGGTCACGGTCGCCTTAGCCGGATCACTGGTCACGGTCGCCTTAGCCGGATCACTGGTCACGGTCGCCGTAGCCGGATCACTGGTCACGGTAGCCGGATCACTGGTCACGGTCGCCGGATCACTGGTCACGGTCGCCGGATCACTGGTCACGGTCGCCGCCGCGGGAGGTGCTATCCAGGTCTCCTCTTCGGCTATACGCGAAGAGGTTCGGGGGATCAGCGGTCCAGGCACAGTGCTATCTCGCTAAGATGAGAGACGCACGAACCCGCAGACGTTCCTGGAAATGCCAGGGCGCTACAGCAGGCTCCGCATACTACACTCCGGTGCGGCTCGACTACGCGCGTGGCCATCGCCTTCCTTGACATGATCTCGTAGATTGTACAGGCGTGAATATGCCTGGTGCAGGCGGGGGGTCATGCCAGGAATCCAGGAGCAAGTTGGCCGCAGGCAGCATCTATGTCGGCACCCCGCGTGGATCTCACCGTTACCTTCACGCCCAGCGTGCGCAACGCTCGCGTGAAAGCCTCCACGCCAGCCATATCACTGGCACCGTGCCCGTAACCGGCAGTCGGGTTCAGAGGTATCAGGTTCACATGCGCACCGAGAGGCACTGCCATCGCGGCCAGCTCCCGGGCATGCTCGGGGGCATCGTTGATGCCCGAGATAAGCGCCCACTCGAAGGTGAGCCGACGTCCCGTCTCGCTCACCCACAGAGCGCACGCCTCCTTGAGCTCTGACAACGGGTAGCGCCTGTTTATCGGAACTATCTCGTCACGCAATCTATCGTTCGCAGCGTGAAGTGACACGGCGAGAGTCACCGGAAGCCCCTCTCGCGATAGGCGCCGGATACCCGGAACGATGCCGACAGTGGACACAGTGCAACGCCGAGGGCTGATCCGGAAGTCGTCGCGCAGCCGCCTTAGCGCCTCCAGGGTCCTCGGATAGTTGGACAGTGGCTCACCCATGCCCATAAAAACCACGTGGGTGACCCGGGCCGGTCTCACCTCTCGCCAAGCTGCCACTACCTGCTCCAGGATCTCCCCTACGGAGAGATGACGGGTGAAGCCCCCCTGCCCTGTCGCGCAGAAGGGACACGACATAGCGCAACCGGCCTGTGTCGACACGCACACCGATACGCGATCCCTGTAGAGCATGAGCACGGTCTCGATACCGGCGCCGTCAGGGAGACGCCACGCCCACTTCACCGTGGACCCGGAGTCGCCCTCCTGGCGGCGGACCTGATCGAGAAGCGGCGGGAACGACGCCGCCAGAGTCGTGCGCAGTTCCTTGGGGAGCTCGGTCATCTCCTCGGGCCTGGATGCTCTGGTGTAGAGCTGCGCCCAGATTTGGCGGGCCCTGTAAGGGGGCTCGCCGTCCAGGGCACGAGCCAGCTCTTCCCTGGTCAGCTCGTACATGCCGGCGCGCTGCGGGCTGGCTGTTGCCTGGTGCGGGCTGGCCTCCAGAGTATCGGTCACCCAGTCGGGAAAAGCGACCTGCCGCGTGCGAGTGCTCACGCCGTAACATCTCTCCAGGAAAATATGTGAACCGTAAGAACGAGGATGCCCACCATGTAGCCAGCCAGCGTCACGAGCGCAGCTCCGAAACCGGCCACAGAAGTCCCTCCCTGAGCTACCGCCTGCAACAGGTGCCCAGGTAGCCACCGAGCCAGGCTCGGATCAGCAGAGGCAAGTATGGACTCGAGAGGGAGCAGCACGGCAAGACCACTCCCGATCGCGAGAACCGACGAGCGGAGGAGCACGCCCAAAGCCATGCCAACGAACCCGAAGCCACAAGCCGCCAGGACGAGATCTCCCACGGAGCGCCCGAAAGACGCCATTCCGGCTGACGATGTCCAGGCAGTGGTAGGGATGCCGCGTAGATGGGCAGATAGGAACGCCACTGCCATCCCGATCACGGCAGCACACAGCACAGCGCCGACCAGGAAGGTGAGCACTCCCAGACTCTTACCGGTGAAGAACGCTGGGCGCGATGGCTGGCGCACGAGCAGATTCCGCAACGTGCCATGGCTGAACTCGCCACCGAACTGCGCTGCGCCGATCGATAGGGCCACCGCTCCGAGGAGGATCACCGAGTCCCCCAGACCACGACCGAGCCCAGAAGCCCGGGCAAGAGCGGCGACACTGCCTGAGCCACCTCGCGCGCCGGCGCGCTTCGCCCCTACGACGTCCACGACCATCGTCATCACGACCACCGCACTGATCGCGCCGTAACTGCCCCACCACAGCCTGCGCCTCCGCATCTTCACCCATTCACTCTGGAAGCTGCGGAAGATGCCCGTCACGCCTGCCATCAGATCGCCCCGAGGGGAGCAGCGGCTTCAGCCGTCAGGGGAACCGGGCCTCGGGCCACAGGCCCGACCTTCCCCGTGAATGTCACACCCCGGCTGTAGCCTGATGTGGTCATGTCAGATGCTCGCTTTCGTCGCTCAGCCGCTGTAGCCAGCTCCATCGTCCTGCATGTCGTGTGGTGCCCGAAATACCGCAAATGCGTGCTCGGTGC
>DAHXND010000064.1 GCA_027366675.1 Acidimicrobiales bacterium | reverse complement strand
TACCACTTGGCCGACATGGATGCTCCTGAGACGATCGCAGCGCTGCAGGAGGTACATCCTGGCGGGAAGGTCATCACCCTCAGCGGCACGGAGCGCCCCGGCGCCCTCTACGCCTCGCTGCGGGCGGGCAGCTCTGCATGGATACGCAAGACCCGCACCATTCAGGAGCTGAGCGAAGCCGTGCATCGCGTGGCCAAAGGGCAGCCGATCGTCAACGAGGAGATAGAGTCGCTCCCCACACTCGACCAGCTCGCACTGCACTATCAGCCGGTCGTGGAGCTGGCCGGCGAGCGAATCGTAGGGTTCGAGGCCCTGATCCGCTGGGAGCACCCAGAGCTTGGCTTACTCTACCCCAGCGCATTCCTGTCTGCAGCCGAGGAGACGGGATTCATCGTAGAGCTGGACCGCTGGGCACGCGTACGAGCCGTGCGCCAACTCGTCGAGTGGCAGCGTAGATATCCATCTTCCCCGCCGTTGTGGGTGAGCGTCAACCTGTCGGGAAGTGACCTCTCGGACCCCGACCTGGTCGAGTCGATCTCGGACTTGGTCAAAGATGCTGGAATTGCTCCTGCCGATCTGGTGGTCGAGGTCACCGAATCGGTGCTGCTTGACGACAGCGCGCGCACCAAGGATTGCCTGAACCGGCTCCAGGATCTCGGGGTGGGACTGAGCCTGGATGACTTCGGCACGGCCTTCTCGTCGCTCTCCTACGTGCGGCGGTTCCCTTTCGACCACCTGAAGCTCGACATCTCCTTCACGGCGGAGCTACCCGGCTCCACCCGCTCGATGCTCCTGGTCGAGGAGATCTGCCACGTGGCGAAGTCGATGGAGATGACGAGCATCGCCGAAGGCATCGAGCGCGAGGAGCAGGCCGATGCCCTCCGGGGCATGGGCTGGGAGTACGGCCAGGGCTACCTCTTCTCACCTCCGCTCCCGGCGTCGGCCTGTGAGGCGCTGCTCACCAAAGGGATTCCTCGTGCCTGAAGAGTGGTGCCAGCTTGATCCGGAAGACGGGATCGAAGCCTGGCCACTTCAGAAGGTACATCCCCACGATCCGAAGGAACGTGGGGATGTACCAACTCGTTGAGCTGGTCTCGCAGCCGCTGCAAGTCGTTGGCCGGTGCCAACAGAGCGATTCGTAACTTGTCCCCTGAGCTGGCGGACAAGCGCGAGCTGAATGGACCGTGATCTCGAAACCCGACAAGTGGGTTCACCGCTACCTGGTTGGTATCGGTGGGGTCATACGAGAGGTACGGCTCGGCGAGTAGCCAGTGGCCGTGCAGCTCCGACGACACGGCAGTCATGGCCCAGCCGACTGGTGTTTTTCGGGGATCGAGTCTGGGGAGAAAACGGTGATCGTTACCAGGGGAGCACGAAATGCTACGAGAACTGCCCCAGCTTCTCCCGTTTGTCGGGGGGAAAGTGGGGCTGGTGGGGATCGAACCCACGACCGAGGGATTATGAGTCTATTGTCCAGGCTTTCACGGCTCGCCGCCGCTCACCGATATGCCCTCTGACCAGCACGTCTGTTTTCACGACGCATCACCGTTCACGGAAAAACTT
>DAHXND010000058.1 GCA_027366675.1 Acidimicrobiales bacterium | reverse complement strand
CGGGAAGCCCTTCGACGGGAAGGATGGAAATGGGTTTGAGCGGCTCCGGCACGATAGCTATTCATATACCATACGTGGGTTCCCAGTCTGGGATCGTGGAGACGCGGGGCACTCCGGCGCATTTCGGTAGGATTAACTTATGGGTGCGCTCGGGAATGGTGGAGTCGCCACCTCAGTTGGTCGCGACCGGCTGAGCCTGAGGCAATGGGCGGACATAGCAGCGGCCAAGGTCGTAGAGGACCATGATCCCCAGGCGGTCTACCTGTTCGGGTCGGTCGCACGGGGGGACGACCGCCAGGGCAGCGATATCGACCTGCTGGTTGTCTTCGATGACAAGTCAAGCATTCCACCTCTTGGTGATGTGTATGCTTCTGCGTCCACTCCGGGTAACCGCGATGTGATCGTAACCGATCTGGCCTCGTTCTACCAGGACAGGTTGAGGCTCTGGCACGTAGCCCACCAAGCAGCGACGGAGGGGATAGTGCTGTACTGGCGGGAACCGAGAATAGAGAAGGAAAAGTACATGAACGCAGCGCCGCCGGACGACATCATGGATGCCGAGGGACTCATGGAACTCGTTAGAGAAGATCTCAAAATAGCCGAATTTGCCATGAGCGAAGAATACGAGCGCGGTGCCCGTTACCACGCGCAACAGGCTGCCGAAAAGGCACTCAAGGCGTTGCTTATCGTAGAGAAGGGTCGCTATCCATTTACACACAATCTGGTGGAGTTGGTGAACGGATTGCCCGAGAAATACAGAGGCGTCTTTGACGTGGAGGGTCTTGATCACCTGTCTCCCTGGGAGGTTAAGGGCCGCTACCTGGCGAACATGCCTGATGTGTCCGATCAGCCAATGGAGTACCTTGTCGAGGTGGCGAAGAACACGGCAGATACCCTAGGGGCTCTGGTCGATACCTTGCGCTCACTACGAGAGGCCGTGCACCCGCAGCCCCCGGCACGCTCGGAGATCGTTCCGGATACAGCCCCACCCCGCCCCACGTCTCGAGATCTGACCGGGCGAGGAACATCCCGGCCAGGGCGCCACGCCACGCCCAGCCCGAGGTGAAGGCCGGCTACTGGGCCATCTTCGACGGCATCGAGGCAGAATCGGGCAGTATCGCAAAGGCTGAAGCCCGCGGGAGCCTCGCGCTGTCCGCCAGCTTCACCTGAGGCAGGCTTCGGCAAGGCGTGCCGCGTGGGCTGGCGTGGACATCACTGCAGGCACCACTACGCATCTCATTCCCGCTGCTTCGACCCGCGCTGCTTCGTCGCGGTCTGCCTCGTCTATGTAGAGAGTGGCCGCCAGGGGAGCGTAGATACGAGCGACGCCTACCGCTGATGCCTCGTGCCCGAGCTGAGCCATCATCCTGTCGGCGGGCCCCTTCAGTGCTGCTCCGGCGATGATGGGGGAGATCGCGACCACTGAGTCTCTCCTGCTTTCCAGGATGTGCTGGATGCCCGGTACGGCCAGGACAGGACCGATCGAGACTATGGGATTAGATGGGCATATAACTATGCGATCTGCCGTCTCCAGGGATTCGATCACGCCAGGTGCTGGCGTTGCCTGGGAAGCGCCATCGAAACGCACGCCAGAGACGGGGACGGAGTGGGCTAGCCTCACGAAGTAGTCCTGGAAAGCTACGTCGCATCCGGCCTCTTCAGATGAAGCGCTCTCGTCCAGGGTGATCCGGGTCCTTACCGCGTCGTCGCTCATAGGCAACAGGTGCGAGCGGAGCCCCCACGCTCTGGCAATGGAAGCTGTGACAGAGCTCAGAGGGACCCCAGAGGCGAGCATCCCGGTCCGGTAGAGATGGGTGGCCAGATCCCTGTCACCAAGGCGGAACCAGGTGGGGGCTCCGTAGCGCTCCAGGGACTCCATGACCATCCAGTGCTCGTCGGCGAGGCCCCAACCGGCAGCGCGGTTCTGGACACCGGCCAGGGTGTAGGTAACGGTGTCGAGGTCAGGGCAGACGTAGAGGCCGTGGATCACGAAGTCGTCCCCCGTGTTCACGATGGCAGTCACCTCGTCCGGTGGCACTACCTGGACCAAGCCTTCCAGTAGGCGCGCTGCCCCGACACCGCCAGCGAGCGCTGTGATCATCCTGGCCACGCTACCGGGGGATCGGATACGGGCGTGCCGTCGGCACTGCGGGGAACCGAAATGCCACGTTACAGGAACCGCACCGGAAAGCCCGGCCATTCAGGGCCGACAGAAGTGACAAGGTGAGGTGTAGAGATGTGCAAGGCTCTTCCCGTGCCACCGCCATACAGCAGGCAAGCTCTCCGCGGGAGGCATGTGCCGATGGGTGCCGGCGTGCCGAGGGTCGCCCTCGACGTGACGCCACTTCTCGGCGTCCGCACCGGGGTGGGGATCTTCGTGCGGGATCTGCTGGATGCCCTGTCCCTGGCCGGGGGTGCCGAGATAGTCGGCTTCGCCGTGACGTGGCGCGGCCAGCGAGACCTCAGAGCCATGCTCCCTCCCGGGGTCTCCGTGCCTCGCCACAGGCCACGGGTCATGCCAGCCAGGATCGTGCATGCTGGCTGGGAACGGGTGGATCTGCCAGACCTCTCCTGGTGGACGGGCAGGGTAGACGTAGTGCACGGCACGAACTACGTAGTTCCTCCGGCGAAACACAGCGCCAGGGTAGTATCGGTTCACGACTGCACTATGTTCAGGTTCCCGGAGCTTTGCACCCGTGCCACATTGGCATCTGCCGCGCTGCTACGGAAGGCCGCTCTGGCCGGGGTCTGGTTCCAGGTTCCCACCAGGTTCGTTGGCGAGGAGGTTAGCCAGTTCCTGGGGGTCGAGCCCGATCGGGTCAAGGTGGTGCCGTACGCCCTGCCGAGACCTGTAGGCATGCCCAGCTCGGAGGAGCCGGGGGCCCGGCTGTTCCGAGAGTCTGGGGGGACCATCCCATCGAGGGAAGATGCGTTTGGGGGGAGGTCGGCTCCATTGCCCGAGGTGCTATCTGGATATCTCGGGAAAGAGGTTCGCCGTTATGTCCTGGCGCTCGGAACGGTGGAGCCCAGGAAGGACTATCCCACCCTGGTGGACGCCTTCGGGGCGATGGCGGGAGGTGAGCCCGATACGGCCCTGGTGATAGCCGGACCGAAGGGCTGGGGGCAGGGGGCCTTCGATCAGGCTTGGGATCGCAGCCCTGCGAGGAAGCGGATCGCCTACCTTGGAGCTGTGGACGAGCACACCAAGCAGGAACTTCTCAATCGTGCCACCGTTCTTGCCTATCCATCCCTATACGAAGGGTTCGGCTTTCCTCCACTGGAGGCTATGGCGGCCGGCGTCCCCGTGCTGGCAACCATGGCAGGATCGGTGCCGGAGGTGGTCGGAGACGCGGCTGAGCTTGTTCCGCCGAAGGATGCCTCTGCCCTGGCAGATGCCCTTGCCAGGCTGCTCGACGCCGGGGTGGAGGGCGCGCGCCTTCGGGAACGGCTGGTCGCAGCAGGCAGGGAGCGGCTCGCCTGCTATAGCTGGGAGCGCACTGCGGCGGGATTCCTTCAGCTCTACCGGGACGCCTGGGCGGATACGGGAGGCCTTCGGTGACAGTGCCCGGGGGGAAGGGATGGAGCGAGCATGCTGAAAGCGGTGCCCCAACTTCCGCTGCCAGGGAAGCTCGTTCGGTGCTGGTGGGAGTAGAGCAGCTCGACCGTCCCGTGCCAGGTGGCATCGGGCGTTATGTACGAGGACTTCTTGCCGGGCTGGGCGAGGTGGAGGAAGGGATGGTGGCGGCGGGAGGCCGCTTGCCGGTTAGCATCAGGACGTTCGGTGCCCGGGGCAGCCATCCGCCTTCGGACTTCGAGCACCTGGAGAGCAACCTGCCCGTGAAGTGGCTCGGGTGGGCATGGGCCCACGGGATGGGTGGCGGGATCAGCGCGGGTTCCCCTCACTCTGCAGGGGACAGGGCGGGTGCTTCAGGGAGCGCCCATGCTGCAGTAGGAGCAGGTGCTTCAGTCTTCCACGCCACCTCGCTGGCGTTCCCGACAGCTTCGGCATGGCGTCGGGCTCAGGGGGCTTCCCATGGCTACGGACCTCGATCTCGTGCCACCATAGGCCGCTCTTCCGGGATAGCGATAGTTGTCACCGTACATGATCTCGCGTGGCGAGCTGTGCCGGAGGCCTTCCCAGCTCGCGGGAGGCGCTGGCACGAGCAACAACTGAGAGCCGCGATCAAGCTGGGTGGTCCGATAGTCGTGCCTTCCACGGCTACGGCGGCCAGCCTGGTCGGCGGGGGAGTAGAGCCAGAGCGGGTCACGGTCATCGAGCATGGAGCTGATCATCTCGGGCCACCCGACAACGCCGCCCTGGACAGGCTGCTATCGCACCATGGTTTGGACGGCCCGTTCGTGCTGACAGTGGGGACTTTCGAACCTCGGAAGAATCTGGAGCGATTACTTGCCGGTTATGCGCGTGCCTGTGAGATGCGCGCGACCCGATCCGGTCGCCGTCCGGGCAGGACCTGCGACGGTATCGATACGATGCCGCCTTTGCTGCTCGCCGGCTACGAGGGATGGTTGCCGCATGCGCTGGCAGCGGACTTGGAGGTGACGGGCGGCAGGATAATCTCCCTGGGACAGGTCGAGGACGCTGTCCTTGCCGGGCTATACGAGCGAGCGATGGTTTTCCTGTCGGTTCCCTTGTTCGAGGGGTTCGGGTTACCCGTCCTGGAGGCGATGGCTGCGGGGACGCCGGTCATCTCGAGTAGGTCGGTACCGGCAGCCGGTGACGCGGCACTGCTGGTCGACCCCTACGACATAGAGGAGATAGCTGAGGCTATCGTGAGCCTGCTGAGCGATCCGGACCAGCGCGAGGGCTTCGTGAAGGCAGGGCTGGAACGGGCAAGGTCGCACTCTTGGAAGAAGGCGGCCTCTGCTCATCTGGAGCTATGGCAGGAGCTGGGCGCTCCATGAGATCACCGGAGATGTGCGTATCGCTCGACGTGACAGCAGTTCCTGCCCAGCCTGCCGGGGCAGGGCGCTACGTCATGGAGCTGGTAGCGGCGCTCATGGAGCTGGATCCCCTTGGCGACTACTGCCTTGTAGCACGGGGTGACGACGGAAAACGATGGAAGGCACTCGCGCCTCGCGCGACAGTCCTGGCCAGGGCACCGTCGTCGCGTCCCGCCAGGTTGGCATGGGAGCAGCTAAGGATGGCCAGGCTCCTGGAGCGGATTCCGGCAACGGTTCACCACGGGCCGCATTACACGATCCCGCACGGCGTGTCCTGCCCGGTGGCGGTCACCGTTCACGACCTGACCATGTTCACCCACCCGGAGTGGCACGAGCGTAGCAAGGTGGCCCTGTTCCGACATGCGGTGCGAAAGAGCGCCCGTACGGCGGAGGCTGTCATCTGCGTGAGCCGTCGCACGGCGGATCAGCTCGTGGAGTGCGTAGGAGAGCCCGCCGGGAGGCTGGTGGTGATCCCGCACGGCGTCGATCATGGCCGGTTCGCTCCTGCGCAGAGCCTTCCCGGCAAGCCCTGCAGCGGGGACGCTGCTGTCCTGGACCACCTTCGCATCACCTGGCCTTACGTTTGCTTCCTCGGCACGGTGGAGCCGAGGAAGGACGTGCCGAGTCTCGTGGCAGCTTTCGACCTCCTGGCGCCGAGGTGGCCAGAGCTACGCCTGGTTATAGCCGGGTATCCGGGCTGGGGCGAGGCAGCGCTCGATGCTGCGCTCCGGGAGGCGCGTCACGCTGATCGGGTGGTCAGGCTCGGCTACGTGGGCCAGGATGATGCCCCAGCGTTACTTCGCCAGGCGAGAGTGGTGGCCTATCCTTCGCTGGAGGAGGGGTTCGGGCTACCGGCACTCGAAGCGCTTGCATGCGGGGCCCCCCTGGTTACGACCAGGGGATCTGCCATGGATGAGGTAGTGGGTGACGCTGCTCTTCTGGTGCAGCCGGGCGACCCGCAGGGGCTCGACCAGGCGTTACAGGCGGTGCTGGAAGGCGGTTCGGATGTCTGTGACCGTCGCAAGCGTGGGATAGAGCTGGCCAGGGAGTACACATGGGAGCGCAGTGCGGCAGCTCACCTGGCCCTTTACGCGGAGCTGGCTGTCCAGGCGGGAGGTACGCACTGAGGTAATAGGTGAGCTCATAGGCGTCGCTGCCAGACGGGCTGGCGCTCCGCCGGTCATTTCCGTAGTGGCGCGCTAGCGTTCAGAGCGTGCGCGCGTACGTGACCGGTGCCGACGGGTTCGTAGGGAGGTGGCTCGTGCGCCATCTGCTCGACTGTGGCGACGAGATATGTCAGCCGGATAGCCATGTGGACATACGTGACGCAGCAGCTCTCAGGTCATCTGTCATGGAGTCTGAACCCGAAGCGATATACCATCTCGCTGCGATTGCCGATGTGGGGCTATCGTGGCGGGAGCCGGAGGAGGTGATCCGGGTGAATACTCTAGGCACCTGGCACCTCCTCGAAGCGGCCAGCTACATGTCACACAAGCCGCGGGTGCTAATAGTGGGGTCAGCTGAAGTATACGGGAAGGTGAGGCCCGATCAGCTCCCCGTCGACGAGAGCGCCCCATTGCGGCCGGTTACGCCTTATGCCGCCAGCAAGGCTGCTTCGGAGATGCTCGGGATCCAGGCATGGCTGGGCTGGGGGGTTCCCACGCTGCTGGCTAGGCCGTTCAATCACTTCGGCCCAGGCCAGTCCGACGCCTTCGTGGTAGGTGCGCTTTCACGCCGGATCGTAGAGGCGATGCGGAGGTCCGAGCACGAGATTCCTATCGGCAATCTATCCGCCAGACGGGATTTCACCGATGTCCGTGACGTCGTTAGGGCCTACCGTGGTCTCGTCACGCACGGAGCCCCTGGAGAGGCGTACAACGTCTGCTCTGGCAGAGATGTGAGCGTGAGGGAGCTGGCAGAGCGCATGCTTGCCATAGCATCGGCGGATCTGAGCCTGGTCGTGGATGATTCCCTGCTCAGACCGGTAGATGTGCCTGTGGTCCGTGGGGATTACAGGAAGGTTGCCAAGGAGACAGGCTGGGCGCCCGAGATAGCCCTGGAGGATACGCTACAGTCGGTTATCGAATCCGTACTAGCTGAGCAGGGCTGAAGGAAGCTGTTAGCAGGTTCGAAGAGGGGGTGACGCCTGGCCCCGGGGGGGTGGGGCCAGGCGTCGGGGGTGGGGAAATTATGAGCCAGCCTCAGGCGGCAAGGGTCGCCAGGAGGTCGCGAAGCTGGGCGTGCACCTCGTGTGCCTGGACCCTGGCCTGGGTAAGAAGGCCCCGTGCGGTCTCGGGCAGCTTGGCTTCGATTGGCTCCAGCCGAGTATCTACCGCAGCCAGTGCCGTGGATACGACCGTATCGAGCCGCTTGGCCTGCTCTCCGATCTCGGACCTGGCGTCCTTTACCTGCTCGCGCCAGTCGGTCCTCGATGAAGCCAGACGCTGGACCAGTTCCTGGCGCTCCAGACGCTGGACCAGTTCCTGGCGCTGCACCTGAGCCTTCTGGAAGCCGAGCACTCCCAGACCAACAGCCACGTAAGCCGCGTCCTTCGCTGTCTTCGTGACGCTTGTGATAGATGCCATGTAAGAACTCCTTTCCGGCGATGAAAGCTGCCGGGAACACTTGGTTTCCTGGTTATGCCTGTTCTGCTGGTGAGCTTCTCAGGCGAGTCATGCCCATGTAGACCTCACGAGCTCTACATGGATCAGTGACTCTGCTAACCAGGATAACACGTATAGATAACAGTTGCAAGCACTATTGGGATAATTTAGATGAAATAATCTCCAAGCGGTGCGCCCTGGCCACGGGACGGCCACAGGAAGGGCGGTTATGGGCACGGTGCGCTACCCTTGATCTCTTGTGAGCGAGCAGGGGCCCTTGGGCTTCGACGCGCCAGGGGAGCCTGTCGAGGCTCCTGCGGTGGGAGTGGTGATAGTTGCCCACGATCCCGGACCCTGGTTCACCGAGGTCCTGGAGAGCTGGGCAGCGCAGGACTACCCGAACTTCTCGGTACTGGTCGTGGAGAGCCATACCAGGGAGAGTCTCGTACCCGTGGTGGCCAACGTCTTGCCGGATGCCTATGTGACGAGCATCCCTGCATCTGCTTCCCCAGGTTTCGGCACCGCGGCCAACGCGGGGTGCCTTCTTGTGAGCGGAGCTACTCACTACGTGCTTGCACACGACGACGTGGCTCCAGAGCCCGATGCGCTACGGCGCATGGTCGAGGAGGCGTTCCGCTCGAATGCCGGGATGGTAGCCCCGAAGGCGGTCGCCTGGGATGATCCGAGGATCCTGCTCAGCCTCGGGATGGAGGCCGATCGTCTGGGTGCGGTGTCGAGCAGGGTCGAGCCAGAGGAGATGGATCACGGGCAGCACGACGCAGTGCGAGACGTGTTCGTGGCCACCGGAGGCTGCGTGCTGGTGCGTTCCGACCTTTTCGAGGCGCTTCGGGGCTACGACCCCGCGATCGTGGCTTTCGGGGAGGATCTCGATCTGTCCTGGCGAGCGCGTGTCCTCGGAGCCCGTATCGTTGTGGCCCCCACTGCCTGCGTCCGCCACAGGCAGGCACTGGTAGTAGGGGAGCGCAAGCTGGAGGGTGACTTCCCTGAGCCGTATGCGCTCCAGCGCCGGAACCAGCTCCGGACCGTTCTGAAGGTATACAGATCGCGGAATCTCGCTCCGGTGCTCGCGAGCCTTGCGGTCCTCGAGACACTCGAGCTCATGCTGGCGTTCACCGTTCGCCAGCCAAGGCGCGCGCGGGCGATAGCGGGAGCGTGGGGCTGGAACCTGGCGAGGTTGGGCCAGATCCGCACTGACCGGAGTGCCCTCCAGAAGGGACGCCGCTCGAGTGACCGTGAGATCCGGGACTCCCAGCTCGGCTGGAGCGCTCGGCTGGAGCGCTTCGTCCGCCACTGGTTCGCGTATGGGCGCTACGAGAGGCTGCACGAGTGGCTGAACCGAGACGTGATGGGTGCTCACAGCATCCCGGCCACCGGCGCAGGCCCTGACGGGTCCCTGCAGGCAAAGGACCCGGGCGGCACTGCACCGGCTGGCACTGCACCGGCTGGCACTGCA
>DAHXND010000043.1 GCA_027366675.1 Acidimicrobiales bacterium | reverse complement strand
GTCCTCGAGCCGCAGCGCCGATACGAACGCCTCCTCCGGAACCGGGAGCGCTCAGTCCTCGAGCCGCAGCGCCGATACGAACGCCTCCTGGGGAACCTCCACCCGGCCTATCTGCTTCATGCGCTTCTTCCCTTCCTTCTGCTTCTCGAGCAGCTTGCGCTTTCACGTGATGTCACCGCCGTAGCACTTGGCTATGACGTCCTTCCGCCGTGCCTTCACCGTCTCGCGCGCGACGATACGGCCGCCCATGGCAGCCTGGATGGGCACATCGAAGAGCTGGCGCGGGATGAGCTCACGCAGCTTCACCGTCATCTTCCTTCCGTAGCTCTGAGCTTCCGCCCGGTGCCGGATCGCGCTGAACGCATCGACCGGTTGCCCGTTCAGCAAGATGTCCACCTTCACGAGATCGGAGGTCACGTATCCTGCCGGCTCGTAATCCAGGCTGGCATACCCCTTCGTCCGGCTCTTCAACTGGTCGAAGAAGTCCACCACGACCTCCGCGAGCGGGATCCTGTAGGTGAGCTCGACTCGCTCGGGGGATAGGTAGCCCATCTTCAGCATCTCCCCGCGCCTGCTCTGGCAGAGCTCCATCACAGTGCCGTTGTACGCGGCCGGCGTGATTATGGTGGCCGTGAGCATCGGCTCCTCGATCATCTCCACTGATCCGGCATCCGGCATGGCGCTCGGATTGTCGAAGCCTACCACCGCGCCAGATCGCATCTGAGCCCGATAGGCAACCGATGGTGCCGTGGCGATGAGAGAGAGGTCGAACTCCCGTTCGAGACGCTCACGGATTATGTCCATGTGCAACAGCCCGAGGAATCCGCAACGGAAACCGAAACCGAGAGCGCCGGAGGACTCAGGCTCGTAGGTGAAGCTGGCGTCGTTCAGGCGGAGGCGATCGAGTGCCTCGCGCAACTCGGGCAGCTCGTCACCATCTACCGGATACAGCCCGCAGAAGACCATGGGCTTCGGCTCCCGGTAGCCGGCGAGTGGCTCGGGTGCGCGCCGCGCCGCCTCGGTGATCGTCTCACCGACCCGCGCCTCGCTCACGTCCTTTATGCCGGTGACCAGGTACCCTACATCACCTGGACCAAGACGCTCCACCGGCTTCACCCAAGGAGTGCGCACGCCTACCTCCTCGGCCTCGTGCACGGTACCGGCTTGGAGGAACGCCAGGCGAGCACCGGAGACGAGCGTCCCGTTCACCACCCGCACTGCGCTCACGACCCCCCTATACTGATCGTAGTAGGAGTCGAATATGAGCGCCTGCAGGGGAGCCTCAGGGTCACCGGAAGGCGCTGGGATACGTTCCACTATCGCGTCCAGCAGCTCGGGAACTCCCTGACCAGTCTTCGCCGATATATATAGTATCGTGGACGGATCTATACCGAGTACCTGCTCTATCTCCGCTGCCGATCGCTCGGGGTCTGCCGCCGGAAGATCGATCTTGTTCAGGACCGGTACTATCGTCAGATCGTGCTCCATGGCCTGGTAGGAGTTCGCAAGCGTCTGGGCCTGGATGCCCTGGGAAGCGTCGACCAGGAGCACTGCGCCCTCGCACGCAGCTAACGACCTGCTCACCTCGTACCCGAAGTCCACGTGACCTGGGGTGTCGATCAGATGGAGAGTCCGGTCCTTCCAGTGGACGCGGACGTTCTGGGCCTTTATCGTTATGCCGCGCTCACGCTCCAGGTCCATGGAGTCGAGGAACTGCTCTCGCATGTGGCGGGCGTCCACTGCTCCGGTCAACTCGAGGATGCGGTCGGAGAGCGTCGACTTGCCATGATCGACATGGCTGATGATGGAGAAGTTCCGAATCGCCCCTACGGGCCCGGCCGGCATGGCTCCCAGTATGCCGGGTCCGAGGCTGCGCGCATCCGAGGCGCATCCGAGGCGAGGGGCATGGGAGGCGCCGGCGAGGGGCATGGAAGCGTCCGAGCGGCGTCCGAGCCGCATCCGAGGCGCCGGCGAGCGGCGAGCCAGTGGTCCTCGCCTGTGGCGGGAAGGCGATCCTGCCTGCTAGGGTGGCTCCCTGCATGGCCAACATAAAGAGTCAGATAAAGCGGAACGGCCAGAACGAGCGGAGGCGCGCCCGTAACAAGGCCGTTCGCACGGAGCTGAAGACCAGGGCGAAGACCGCCGTCGTAGCTGCAGACGAGGGCTGGGACGATGCCCCGGACCGCCTTAGGCTGGCCATAAAGCGCCTGGACGTTGCCGCTGCGAAAGGCATGATCCATAAGAATCAGGCCGCGAACAGGAAGTCTCGCCTGATGCGCCGCATCGCCTCCCTCCAGCCAGGCGAGCTGGCGGACTACGAGGACGCCCCCGGCGAGCAGCTCGGCGAGGACAGCGACTCCTCAGAATAGCCAGCACGGATACCCGGGCATAGATACAACTCTGTGACCTGAGCAGATACCGGGAAGCCTCATCTCGGTCTCTGATCCAAACGGGTCTGCTACGACTCTCAGCTACAGCCCTGCCGGCAAGCTCGCCAGAGTCACCGACGCATCGGGAAGGTCCTTGAGTCTCTCCTATAACCCCTCTGGCCTTGTGTCTTCTGTGACAGATCCCATGGGGAGGACCTGGGAATACTCCTACGACCCATCTGGGGATCTCGTCTTCGCCACCAACCCTGGAGGTGGCACCTGGGACTTCACCTACAGCCCGGCGCACCTTCTTCTCTCCGTGACAGATCCCATGGGAAGGACGACCAGGAATACCTACAACACGTCCGGCCAGGTCATATCCCAGGTGGACCCGGCAGGCCAGGCCACCACCTACTCCTACTCTGGGGATCCCTTCTCATCTGGTGGGGGCACC
>DAHXND010000036.1 GCA_027366675.1 Acidimicrobiales bacterium | reverse complement strand
GCGGCGCGCGAGCTCGCGGACCCCAAGCCCGGCCTGCAAACGGGCTGTGACGATCAACCCGGCCATTGCACCTCGGGCAGCGGTACCAGCGTCGTACATACTTACATGGTAGAATATGTCGACCGCTCTGGAAGCGGTGGTCAATTCGGTGCATGCGCCTTCAAGTCGGCCAGCCCCGCTGGTCTGGTGGCTCTGCTTCTTCGCTCCCGGCCGGAAGGTCGGCTACTTGGCTCCCGCCAGAAGGTCTGCTACTTGGAACGCCAGGTCGATAGCCTGACGTGCGTTCAGCCGGGGATCGCAGGTGGTCGTATACCTGAGACGGAGATGCTCCTCGCCAACGTTCGCTGCGCCTCCCAGGCACTCAGTCACGTCGTCGCCGGTGAGCTCGATGTGGATGCCGCCAGGGAACGTGCCCAGATCCCTGTGCACAGTGAAGAAGCCACGGATCTCGTCGATGATGTCGTCGAAGCGCCGGGTCTTGCGACCATCTGCAGCAGCAAAGGTGTTCCCGTGCATGGGATCGCAGGCCCAGACCACGGGGTGCCCGGAGTCCGAGACCGCCTGGACGATCGGAGGCAGGGCTCTCTCCACGTTCTTCACGCCGAGCCGTGTGATCAAGGTGAGCCGCCCGGGCCTGTAGTCGGGGTCGAGACGGTCGCAGAGAGCGATCACTTCGTCCGGGGTGCTCGAGGGACCTATCTTCGCCGCGACCGGGTTGGCTATACCTCTCAGGAACTCGACATGGGCACCGTCCGCCTGGCGCGTGCGCTCACCGACCCATAGGAGATGGCCGGAGCTTCCATACCAGGCTCTCGTCAACGAGTCGCGGCGCACTAGCGCCTCCTCGTAGTCGAGCAGCAGGGCTTCGTGACTGGTCCATATCTCTACGTGATGTAGTGTCTCCTCCGTAGCGAGCTCGATCCCGCAGGCCGCCATGAAGCGCAGCGCCCGATCTATCTCCGATGCAAGCCGGTCGTAGCTGTCCCCCTCCGTGCTCCGCTGCACGAACTCCAGGTTCCAGGCATGCACCTGCCTCAGGTCAGCGAATCCTCCGCCGGCGAAAGCTCTGAGGAGGTTCAGGGTGGCTGCAGACTGGTGGTATGCAGCGAGCAGCCTGGTGGCGTCGGGTATGCGAGAGCGCTCGTCCGGTTGCTCGCTGTTCACCATGTGACCCCGGAAGCTCGGGAGCTCATGCCCTCCGACTATCTCCGTAGGAGCCGACCGTGGCTTCGCGAACTGGCCGGCTATCCGACCGACCTTTATCACCGGCAGCCCTGCCCCGTAGGTCAGCACTACAGCCATCTGCAGGATGACCCGGAGGCGTGTCTCGATGCTCCTGGCACTGAACTCGCTGAAGGATTCCGAGCAGTCGCCGGCCTGCAGGAGGAAAGCCCGCCCGGCAGATGCCGCGGCCAGCGCTCTGGATAGGCGGTCGGTCTCTGCCGCGTGGACAAGTGCCGGCAGGGAGGAGAGATGATCCAGCACCTCGTCCAGGGCACTCGTGTCCGGCCATTCTGGCTGCTGGCTGGCATCATGGGATCTCCAGGAACCTGGGTGCCAGGCATGGGTATCGTGCAGTGCGCTGACAGATGCCCCGACAGTCGATCCCGGGTCCGGGGATCTCTTCTCGGCATGGCTTGCAGGCATGGATACAGCGTAGGCCGTCAGGGCCTGACCGAGCCGATTTCCCGCCGGTGCCACGGCCAGAGCCGTGGGTCCGTAAGCTCTGGAGCGGTGAGCGTAGAGCACCGGGACACGGCCTCGGGCGGCCCGTCCTCTGCAAGGCAGCGCAAGCAGGACACGGCCTCGGGCGGCCCGTCCTCTGCAAGGCAGCGCAAGCAGGACACGGCCTCGGGCGGCCCGTCCTCTGCAAGGCAGCGCAAGCAGGACACGGCCTCGGGCGGCCCGTCCTCTGCAAGGCAGCGCATTGGAATACTCGGTGGCACATTCGACCCCATCCACTCTGGGCATATGGAGCTTGCCAAGGCTGCGAGGGACGAGCTGCAGCTTGATCGTGTGCTCCTGGTGGTGGCGAACGACCCCTGGCAGAAGACGGGGGCTCGTCCTATCGCCCCCGCCAGCCAGCGTTACGCTCTTGTTGCCGAGGCAGCTCGGGGCATCCAGGGGATAGAGCCCAGTGCGATCGAGATCGAGAGGGGCGGCCTCTCCTACACGGCTGACACCGTGGCGGAGCTGCGCCGTCGTTACCATGGCGCTACCTTCTACCTGGTGATCGGCGCCGATGTGGCCCGCGCGCTGTCGACCTGGGAAAGGGTGGATGAGATACGCCAGGCGGTATCCCTGGCGGTAGCGAGCCGAACCCCCGGGGGTGGCGGTGCTCGACACGACGCTCGGCTCACCAGAGGCGAAGATCTGTGCGAGAGCCTGCGTGCCGAAGGGTGGACCGTAGAGCAGCTCAGAGCACAGATACCAGATATCTCGAGCTCAGCGGTCCGAGAGCGCCTGCAAACGGGTGGTTCGGCTGCCGGCCTGGTCCCGGATGCCGTCGTTCACCTCATTCGCCTGGCAGAGATGTACGCTGGCACGTAGATGGACGAGGAAGCTCCGGCCCAGCCGTGAACGGTCGAACGGTCACTGATAACCCTGTGCGCCCGGCCACCGCTCCGCTTCGCGTAACGGGTGACACGCCGTTCCGGCAATCGGAAGCCAGGCGAGCCGGAGGGATGGAAGGAGTGCCTGCGGGTCCCCTGGGAATGGGTCCCCCGGCAGCGCTGCCCCGGAGTCCGGGCTCGGGTAGCACTGGCTCCGGTAGCACTGGCTCGGGTAGCACTGGCTCGGGGGCTCAGGGCCTGCTGCCAGATTCCGGGGTGGAGGCTGGGGTGGAGGCCGAGGCAGGTATCCGTGGCTCCGGGTCCTCTTCGAGCCGGCTGGCCTTTCAGGCGGATCTTCGACGGGCCAAGCACCACCGCCAGCTCCTCATCGTTCTTGCCTACGCGGTCATGGGCATGGCCGTGGCGCTCGCATGTCTGGTGCTTCTCATGTCGCGTGATGGGGGATCTGCGCCTAGCGCCGCTGTCGCCAGCCATGCGAGCGGGTTCGCCTTGCGTTTGGGACGTACCATCTTGTGAGCACGAGGCTTGGCTCGCCACCCCAGACCGGCGCAGGCGATGTAGCGCCATCCTGGGTGGCCCTGGCTCTGGTGGCTGCACGGGCAGCGAGCACCAAGAACGCACAGGATCCTGTGATCCTGGCCATGGGCGAGCTGTTGGGGGTAGTGGATGCTTTCGTGATCCTCAGCGCGACCAACAGTCGGCAGCTGGCGACGATCGTGGAGGAGGTGGAGCGGGTGTGCAGGGTCGCGCACGGGGAGAAACCTCGCGCCGTCGAGGGGTCGGAGGGGGACGGCTGGGTGCTGATGGACTACGGCGCGGTGGTCGTCCATGTCTTCCTGGAGGAAACCCGCGCTCACTATGCCATAGAGCGGCTATGGGGGGATGCTCCCAGGATCGAACCGTGAGCGCGATCAGAGGTGAACCAGCGGACGACGACGCGGCGGATCAGCTCGCGGGCAAGGATGCTCATTGCCGCGATCCTGCAGAGGTGGCTGAAGCCGCCAGTTCCCACGGGGCGTTCTGGTGGTGACTTACGTGATTGGGCGTTCCGGTGGGTGCTACGGGACGGGGGCCACGGAAGCGAAGTCACTCCGAGTTACCGGTTGAACCGTTATCGTTCCGTTTGCCATGGGAACGGAGACAGGCTTACCCGAGATCTCGAACGAGACGCCGGTCACCGCTGTGACTGAGGTGACCGTGTACACGACTTGGGCTGCGGCGGTGATGAGCTCGGGTCCTACGCTCTCAGCGAACGCCGCCGATAGGTCGACAGTGGCTATGCCGTCCAGTGTCGTTACCCCGGACACCGTTGTCTGGCTGGGAATCGCTGTCTGTATGCCAGCCGCGCTCTCGGCAGTGGTGGGTCCAGCGAGGAGTGCCTTCGTCAAGGCTGCGAGAGTCGCGGGGTATGGGACCGAGGTTGGCTCGGGAACGAGCCGCCCGTTTGCGCTGTTTACCAGGTAGACGGTAACAGGCACGGCTAGTGAGCTGGAGCTCTTCTCCCCGGCGGGCCTAGAGGCCGGGGGACGGTCGAGGAGGCCGAATGGCACGGTGCTGCGTGATATCGACTGCGGAGTGCCGCTGCTCGGTACGCCACAGCACGAGAGCGCCAGAGCGCCGGCAGCGATCAGCGCCATGAGGGGCGTGGAGCGGAACGCTGCCTTCAGGACTCGGTTCCTCACGATGCTGTTCCCAGCAGCGCCGGGGAGGACTTACGACCTCGCTGACGGGTCCCTGTTTGCTCTGATGAAGGTCCGGGAACCTGTTCGTGTCCCCTGGGCAGCTCCACCACGAACCTGGCACCGCCGTCGGGGGCATCCTCTATCCAGACGGATCCCCCGTGAAGGTGGACATGCTCTGCTACGAGCGATAGCCCAAGCCCGGTTCCTTCAGTGCCGCCCCTGCTCCTCGATGCATCTCCTCGGTAGAAGCGCTCGAATACGAGCAGGCGCTCGTCCTGGCGCACTCCGGGCCCTCTGTCCTCGACGACGAAACGTACATGGGCGGGATCGGGTGCCTCTATAACCAGCCTCCTCACGCCATCACCGTAGGTATGGGCATTGTCCACGAGATTGGCGATGACGCGCTCTATCCTGCGCTTGTCGATCAAGAGCCGTAGTCGTTCCGCTCCTGCGGTCGTTTCGACGGGAATGCCAGCTTCGCAGGCGCTATCGGCTTGGCGCGTGCGCGCCGTGATGGCCCGCAATGCCTCATGCAGTAGCTCGCCGGCCTCTACCTCTTCCAGGGATAGCTCGGCCACTCCGCTGTCGAAGCGGGAGATCTCGAGGAGATCGGCGACCATTGCCTCGAAGCGGTGCACCTCGGCATCGAGCAGGTCGAGAGCTTTCCTGGATCGTTCCGGCATCTCATCACGATGAGTATCGAGGACGCCGAGCGCCGCAGATAGCGTCGTCAGGGGAGAGCGCAGCTCGTGACTGACGTCTGACGTGAATCGCGCCTCGCGCTCTATACGGGCCTGCAGGTTATCGGCCATCCGGTTGAAAGAGGCAGCCAGACGGCTCAGGTCGGCAGCCCCGGAAGTGTCGAGTCTCGTGCCGAGCTCGCCGCCGGCCAGATCTGCCGCAGCCTGAGCGACGTTCGCGAGGGGGCGCAGCACCCTGCCGCTGGCCCAGCGCCCCACTACGGCACCGGCGATTGTCATGACGAGCGCTCCCAGAGCGAGGGTCAGTAGGAGGAAGCGGAGAGTCCTGGCAGCCTGATCCAGGGAGCTTATCTCGTAGTAGATGGCATTGACCGATGGGAGTGGGACGCCGACCACCAGAGCCGGGGCGCCGGAGGAAAGGGTGAACTGAGTGGCGGGGGTGCCGTGGGAGACGAGGGCCTGGAGCGAGGGACTCACCGGGTTCGATCTGCCGGTAACGCTTGACGCGAAGAGCTTGCCGTCTATGGAGACTACGGAATCGGTGTTCGGGCCGTTGTCCAGGTTCAGGAGATCCTGGGGAAGGTTGGGGCGAGGTGAGCGGAGGTCTGCGAGGATGAGCGAGCCATTCACGAAAGCCTGGTGCTCGATCGACGTCTCCCCCTGATGGACCAGGAACTGGCGCGCAGTCGCGTAAGTAGCAGCAGCGAGCGCTACCGAGACAGCCATCGATCCGACAGCGAACAGCAGCGTGACCCTCGTCCGTAGCCCGAGACGGCGGAAACGGTGGCGGGCACCTGTCGCGCCGGTCATGGCGCCAGCTTGTAACCCAGCCCGCGGACTGTAAGCACGTGCCGGGGGTTCGCCGGGTCGGTCTCCACTTTCGTTCTGAGGCGTCGTACGTGAACATCCACCAGGCGTCCATCCCCGAAGTAGTCGTAACCCCACACGCGATCAAGCAGATCTTCACGAGATAGGACCTTCCCCGGATGGGCAGCCAGCTCGCAAAGCAGCCTGAACTCGGTCTTCGTGAGGTGGAGGTCTGTGCCGTCCTGGCGGACGACGCCTTCGTCCTGGCGGATCTCCAGATCGCCGAACTTGGCCGATGCCATATCCCCGGTGTCACCCTGCGCGAGGGGATGGGCACGGCGCAGGAGAGCTCGTATGCGTGCACTCAGCTCTTTCATGACGAAGGGTTTCGTCACGTAGTCGTCAGCCCCTGCTTCCAAGCCGTTCACGATGTCCTGGGTATCTGTTCTGGCGGTCACCATGACGATGGGGACGTCGCTCTCCCTGCGCAGGGCCTGGCAGCAGGAGAAGCCGTCCATGCCGGGAAGCATCACGTCTATTAGCACGAGGTCGGGTGGGTTGGCGGTGAAGGACGCCACGGCGTCTTCCCCGGTGGGCGCTTCGTCCACCACGTAGCCCTCATCGTCGAGGGCGAGACGCAGGGAGGCGCGGATACGCTGATCGTCTTCCACCACGAGGATCCTTGTCGTGGCCGCGGAGTCATATGTGGTGGTCATCGTTGCCGAACCAATGCTAGCGGTGGTGATCGCCGCAGGAGCGACCAGGCAGGTGCGTCGCCAGTCCTAGCTGTCCATCCAGATCTGAGTCGGCCAGAGGTAGCCGGTCGACATGCCCAGGGCTGGCATCCCTGATGGAGTCGTGGGGCCGTTCCAGTTCTTCACATGGGGAAGAGCGCCGATTGCCCAGACGCTTCGGTCCAGCCATATGTAGGGCAGGTCTACGGCGAAGCGCTTCGAGAGCTCCTGGTAGGCCGTAGCTCGTGCTGCGGGGTCGGGGTTCGTGCGACCTTCCTCCAGGTAGGTCTGGACGCGCGGGTCGGTGTTCCTGGCGAAGTTCGTGGCGAAGCTACCCACCTTCGCAGACTTCGTGGGGCTCCAGAATATGTAGTTCAGGTCTGGATCCACCGCGGCGAACTGGGTCCATTCGTTCGCCTGGTAGGTGCCATTCTCTGCATTCGATATGTAGCTGTCCTGCTCTGTCTGCTTTATCGTGACCTTCATCCCGACGCTTTCCCACATCGACTGGAGGAATTCGCAGTCGACTGCCGACGAGGTTCCGGTGGTATCTCCATAGGCAAAGCTGAGAGGCTGGTGGTGCTTGCGCTCGTACTCTGCTACCAATGACCTTGCCTTGGCCGGGTCGTAGGTGGGGAACCCTGTCGAAGTGTAGAAGGGGCTGCCAGGAGCGAACGGGCCGGTGCTTTCCGGGTTCACCCCGCGTTCTATGACCTTCCGCCAGCGAGCAGAATCGGTTGCATAGGCGAGCGCCTGACGGGCGATGGGGTCATCGAATGGCGGCGCTCCGAGGTTCAGCATGGCGAAGTCCATGCTCGGCTCTCCATGGGTGTTGTGGAGGTCGTCTATGTAGCCGTACCCGGACTTTGCCCTCAGGTCAAGTATGAGCTCGGCGCTCTCGGTGTGCATGATCTGGATGGCGCCTGATTCGATGCTGTCCAAGCGGGCAGCATCGCTGGGGATCGGGCGATAGGTGATCTCATCCAGATAAGGAAGCCCGGTCCGCCAGTAGCTCGGGTTCCGCCGGGCCGTGAAGTGGTCGTTCGGGACCCAGTCCACGAACACGAAAGGACCGGTTCCCACGGGGTGGGTGTTCAGGCTGGAAGATTTTATCACCCTGGGAGATACCATGTAGGCGATGTTTCCCCCTATGCCGCCTGCCAGGTACGCGTCGAAGGGAACCCAGGGCTGGCTCATGACCACCTCGGCGCTCAGCGGGCCTGACTGGTGCGCGCTGGCAAGCGGAGGGTCGTAGGCGAAGCCTGTGATGAGCGAGTCGTGATAGGCCTCGATGTTCAGGGCGATGGCAGCTCCGTCGAAGGGGGTACCGTCGTGGAACGTCACCCCGGGGCGAGCGGTGATCGTCCAGACCGTGTAGTCCGCGTTCGGGGTTATCGACTCAGCCAGGTAGGGCTGGATGGATCCATCAGCGGCCACTATCGCCAGTGGGTCGAACACGGTGCGGGCATAGAGGATACCCGTGGTGTCCCAGCTCGCCGTGAATGGATCGAACCCTGGCTCTTCAGCCTGAGCGCCGAAGGTGAGCGAGCCTCCGCTCCTTGGCTTCCCGCCTCCTATGCCGTTGTAGTGAGTGAGAGCCGACGAGGAGGGATGGCTCGTGGTGCTGCATGCCGAGAGCAGGCTGGAGCCGGCGGTGCCGAGCAGGGCCATGCCTGCCGCGGCTCTCAGGCTGTGCCCGAGGAAGGTGCGACGGTCGAAGGATCGATCAGGGTTCGCGGTCATGAAGCCATTGTGCCTCATCCGGGGCACAATGTGGCGGTGCCTCATCCGGGGCGCAATGTGGCGGTGCCTCGTCCGGGGCGCAATGTGGCGGTGCCCAGAGCTAGGTTCGTCAGGTCGCCTCTGCAGCGGTACCCTGGAGGTGATGCGAGCAGAGCGATCCAGTCCCGGCGCCACGGGATCCCGCCGAGCAGAGGACACCTGGGAGCTGGACCGTTTTATCGCTTCACTGGGTTCGGCGAGCGACGCGACGCGCCGCGCATACCGGAGCGACATGGCCCTGTTCGCTTCCTGGGCAGGGAGAGGGGGCATAGGCGAGCCCCGTGAGGTAGGCCGTATGCTGCTTCGCCGGTACCTGGCTTATCTCGAGACCCGCGGGTTCTCGCGGCGCACGGTGGCACGCAAGGCTGCCGCCCTGAGGCGGTACTTCTCGTGGATGGCATCCTCAGGGCGCCTGGAGGAGGATGTCTCGGCAACGCTTGCAGCCGTGGTGGGGAGCTCGCCTTTGCCGCGGGTCCTTTCTCGGGCGGAGCTCGCGAAGCTTCTCAGCGGTAGTGAGCTTCCCGTCGTGACGAATGCCCGAGCTGTTGCGTTGCGCCTGCGCGACCAGGCTGTTCTGGAGCTTCTCTACGCATGTGGCCTCAGGGTCGGAGAGCTGGCCGGCCTCGACCTGACCAGCGTGGATATCGAGCGCCGCACGGTCACGGTCTGGGGCAAGCGGGCGAGGGAGCGCCAGGTGCCCATGCACGAGACCTGCCGTGACGCCATAGCCGACTGGATATCTCACGGTCGGCCCGTGCTGTCCCATGGTCGTGAGCCCTGCCAGGCACTCTTCCTGAATGCCCATGGGCGCCGTATGGGGGCGAGGGACGTTTCCAGGGTGCTCGACGGGAGGTCTCCAGTGCCGACCCATCCGCACGCCATCAGGCATAGCTTCGCTACTCACATGCTCGACGGCGGGGCCGACCTGCGAGTTCTCCAGGAGCTCCTCGGACATTCGAGCCTCGCCAGCACGCAGATATATGCTCAGGTGAGCAGAGAGCGCCTCGTGAAGATCTACAACGAGAGCCATCCGAGGGCCTAGCATGTGGGGAGCAGTCCGGGGAATGGTCAGGTCAAGCGTGCATGTGGGCGTACTTTCGAGCCGGGGGCAGAATCCAGGCGGGAGGCATAGACAGCGGTGAAACCAGACAGTCTCAGCCACCCCCGGGGAGCATCGCCCCTGCGCCGTCAGCGTGCAGCAGCCAGGCAGCACAGCGACACGTCAGCATCGTCGCATCGGGCCGAGGTGGTGCGTGCCAAGCGCCGGGAGAGGCAGTTGGGCCAGGACGAGCTGTGGAAGGCCTACAAGCGCGACGGCACGAAGGAGCTGAGGGACCAGCTGATAGTTCGCTATTCGCCAGTGGTGAAGTACGTTGCAGGACGTATTGCTTCGGGTCTTCCACGTCATGTGGATCAGTCCGACCTCGTCGGCTACGGAACCCTCGGCCTGATCGATGCCATAGAGAAGTTCCAGCCGGACCGCAATGTGAAGTTCGAGACCTATGCCGTGACCCGTATTAAAGGTGCCATCTTGGACCAGCTGCGCGCCGTGGACTGGGTCCCACGGTCGGTGAGGGCCAAGGCTCGGTCGCTGGAACGAGCGTCGTCCAAGCTGGAGATGGAGCTGGGCCGCAGTCCTACGGATGCCGAGTTGGCGCTGGAGATGCATATTACCGAAGAAGAGCTCGGTACGTTGCTGGGCCAGGTCTCGCTGCTGGGCGTGGCTGCACTGGATGACGTGTTGCGCAGGGGAGACGCTTCCGAGAGGACCACCATGGGAGAGTTGCTGGCCGACCAGACCCCCGGGCCGGTAGCCCTCTACGAGATCAAGGAGACCCGCGAGATCCTGGCAGGGGCGCTCGACAGGCTCGGCGAGCGCGAGCGAGCGGTGATGCTGCTCTACTACTACGAGGGGCTTACCCTGAAGGAGATCGGCGAGGTGTTCGGTATCACCGAGTCCCGCGCGTGCCAGATCCACGCCAAGGCCATGATCCAGCTTCGTCACTGGCTTGCCGATACGGATTGAAGACCGTCGTCGGGGTGCCATAGATAGCCTGGCACCACCGGGCTGGCTTGCCGATGCCAATTGACGAACCTTGTCGCGAGCATGTCGCTGCCGCCGGTCGGCCCCAAGCAGGAGCGGCGCTTGTGATTCCCTTTCGGGCAGGCTAGCCTTGGAGCCTCAGCCCGGGAAGCATGGCTAAGACGTGAGTCTCATCGCGGTGAGGCTCCAGGTTGCACCGAGTAACCAGGTTGCACCGAGTAACCAGGTTGTACCGAGTAACCAGGTTGTACCGAGTAAATAGGTTGTACCGAGTAAATAGTCCAATTTGCACCGGGGACGCCCACGGTCGCCCTCCTTTCAGGGAGGGTGCAGCTCCCGGGAAGCGAACCGATGGGAGGAAAGCGCGTTGGCAGTAGTAACCATGAAGCAGTTGCTGGAGTCCGGGATGCACTTCGGGCATCCCACGAGGCGCTGGAACCCGAAGATGCGGCCTTACCTGTACGGCTCGCGCCACGGGATCTACATAATCGACCTCAGGGCCACCCTGGCGAGCATAGAGACGTCCTATGAGTTCGTGCGGGAGCTGAGTGCCAGGGATGGGGTGGTGCTCTTCGTGGGGACGAAGAAGCAGGCGCAGGATCCCATAGAGCAGGCAGCGCGCCGCACTGGCATGCCGTATGTGAACCACAGGTGGCTGGGCGGGATGCTCACGAATTTCCACACGATCTCGAGCCGGGTGCGCAAGCTCCAGGAGTACGAAGCCATGGCGGCGAATGGCGAGCTCGAGGCGATGCCGAAGCGCGAGGCTCTTCACTACCGCAGGGAGCTGGACAAGCTCCAGCGCTACCTGGGTGGCATCAGGGACATGAACCGGCTGCCCGATGCCGTCTTCGTAATAGATACGAGCAAGGAGCACCTGGCCGTTACCGAGGCGAACAAGCTTCACATCCCAGTGGTAGCGGTGGTCGACAGCAACTGCGACCCCGAGGTGATCGACTACCCCATCCCTGGGAACGACGATGCGATTCGCTCGGCTGCGCTGGTCTGCCGGGTCGTTACCGAGGCGATCACCGAGGGTCGCTATATGGCCAATGCCGTGCGTCAGGCAGTGGGCGCCGCGCCGCGGCCAGAAAGTGCTGCCAGGCCAGAAGGCGCTCCGCAGCCAGAAGGCGCTCCGCGGCCAGACAGTGCTGCGAGGCAAGACGCTGCGGGTGGAGATACTCCCCGTGAAGGACCGGACGCGACCAGGAGAGAGAGCGCTTCCCCTGATGGCGGTCAGACCATGATCGGGGCAGGAGCCTCCGATGGCGGTGAGTCAGACCCGGCGGAGGCCGTCGAGGTCGGCTGACGGTGGCCGCTCTGCCTGCTGTGGTGGTCTGCTTGCCGGCCTGCTGCGACGGGCGCCGGGCTCGATGCATCGAAACGCTTGGTGATTGGCAGACGGAAAGGTGATCGACGATGTCGACGTTTGGTGCGAAGGACGTAGCTGCTCTCCGGAGAGAAACCGGAGCAGGAATGCTGGATGCGAAGAAGGCCCTGGAAGAGAATGACGGGGACTTCGAGGCGGCCCGCCAGTGGCTCAGGGTCCAGGGTTTGGCGGGAGCAGCGAAGCGCGGTGATCGTGAGGCGGGAGAGGGGCTTGTTGCCCTGAGCGCGGATCGCCGCAGGGGTGCTGCCATCGTCCAGATCCGCTGCGAGACTGATTTCGTCGCGAAGTCGGCAGACCTTGTGAGCTTCGCCGACAGGGTTGTCGAGGCGGTGCTGGCCGACGGAGAGGAGGCCGTTGCTGGCAGCCAGGCAGAGCTCGACACCTTGAAGTCGGTCCTGAAGGAGAACCTCTCCTTCGGTCGGGTAGTGCGCTTCGCTGCGGAGCCTGGACGAGTCATCGGGACTTATCTGCATAAGCAGAACGGTCGTGGAGTGAACGCGGTCATGGTCGAGATATCTGATGGAGACGACGAGATCGCGCATGACTGCGCTTTGCACATAGCTTTCACGCGCCCGACCTACGTGAGTCGCGAGGAGGTTCCATCAGACTTGGTGGCCGATGAGAGGGAGATCCTGGCCGAGATGACCAGGAGGGAAGGCAAGCCTGAGGCAGCCCTTCAGAAGATCGTGGATGGACGCCTGAACGGCTGGTACCAGGATCGGTGCCTGCTCGAGCAACGCTACGTGCGTGACGAGAAGCGGGCCATTACCGATCTCCTGGGTTCAGCCAGCGTGATCCGGTTTGCACAGGTCCTGATAGGTCCCTGATCCGTGGGACCTGCGTCTGGCGGCACGTTGGAGGTGAGCCGCCCTTGGAGCCGTGTCGTGCTGAAGATGTCCGGCGAGGCACTTGCAAGCTCTGCCTCCGACGAGACCCTGGATGCTGCCGTAGTGCGCAGGATGGCATCTGAGATAGTGGATGCGGTTGGCGAGCTTGGCGTCCAGGTGGCGATAGTCGTCGGGGGCGGGAACATCTGGCGCGGGACGGTCGGGGCCGGAGAGGGCATGGATCGCGCGACATCTGACACCATGGGCATGCTTGCAACCGTCATCAATGCGCTTGCTCTACAGGATGCGATAGAGCGGGCCGGACTGCCGACCAGGGTGCTGACGGCTATCCAGATGGCTCAGGTGGCCGAGCCGTATATCCGCAGGCGTGCGATCAGGCATCTGGAGAAAGGTCGGGTCGTTATCCTGGCCGCAGGTATGGGCAGCCCATATTTCACCACGGACACACCGGCCGCCCTGCGGGCTGCCGAGATAGAGGCTGAGGTCCTCCTGAAAGGCACCCATTCCGGCGTCGACGGGGTCTACAGCGCGGATCCGAAGGTTCACCCGGAGGCTGATCGCTTCTCGGAGATCACATTCGGGGAGGTGCTCGTCAGGGATCTTCGGGTGATGGACCTGACGGCTATCACCTTCTGCAAGGACAACAAGCTTCCGATCCTGGTATTCGACCTCATGACCCCTGGCAATATCAGGCACGCGCTTGCCGGTCGCGAGATAGGTACGCTTATCACATGACCGAGGACTCCCTCGCCGCCCTCCATCTCTCCGAAGCGGAGGAGAGGATGGCCAAGGCTACCCAGCATGTCCGTGAAGAGCTTGGAGGCATAAGGACTGGACGTGCCAGCGCGGCACTGGTCGAGAGGCTCGTGGTCTCCTACTACGGCGTGGACACCCCCCTGCAGCAGTTGGCTGGTTTCCACGTGCCAGAGGCGCGGCTGCTGGTGATCACCCCCTACGACAAGGGCGCCATTCAGGCCATCGAGAAGGCTTTGCTGGCATCCGACCTGGGCATAAACCCCTCCAGTGACGGCCAGGTCATCCGGCTGGCATTTCCTCCCCTCACGGAGGAGCGGCGCAGGGAGCTGGCGAAGGTCGCGAGGCACAAGGCGGAGGAAGGCAAGGTCGCAGTTCGAAACGTCCGTCGTAGCGCTCGTCACGATCTGGAGGCCCTGGAGCACGAGGGGGAGATATCGAGCGATGAGCTCGAGCGCGCCGAGAAGCAGCTCGAGCGTATGACTCACGAGCACGTTGCACAGGTAGACGAGATCGTCTCCCATAAAGAGCAGGAGCTTCTGGAGGGGTGATGCTCCCTGCCGACGGCTACGAGCCCGCCGCGCCAGCAGAGGAAGAGCCCGAGGAAGAGCCAGGCAGGAGGTACGACATGCCTTCGGCCGAGCACCCGGAGCTTCCGGCTGGTGATCAAGCCAGCGGGAGCCGGGGCGTTGCGGAGCGGGGCAGCGGGAGCCGGGGCAGCGGGGACGCGGCAACCGGGGATCCCGGCATGAGCAGCCACGCAACCGGGGAGGTGCGGATAGTCGGAGCCATGAGAGCACGGGATCTGGCTGAGCTATCGGGCAGCCCGCAAGGTCAGCCTGGCCTGCTTGCCGAGGATGAGCGCATTCCAACTGGATGGCCCGGCCCGTCTGAAGCGCCCGGCTCACTTGAAGCGCGCGGCCCGTCTGAAGCGCCCGGCGAGGCTCCCGGACCGGCTGGCCTCCCTGGCACGACCCCCAGCTTCCCTGGCACTGGCCGAGACAGTCCCGCCGGTTATCCTGGCGCTCCCATCGACACTCCTGCAAGCGAGCCGGCACCTCCGCTTGCCCTTCACTGGACCGATCCACCTACGGGTCAGGTTCCCCTGGTGCTCCTGGACGACGAAGGTGACGGGGGCTCCTCGGCCCAGGGAGGCTCGGGTCCGACATGGCGCGAGTATGACCGTGACTGGGCAGATCCAGACGCTCATCACGAGCTCCTGGAGGACGTGACCTTGCGGATAGGCAGGCTGGGCACCAGCCCGGGCGGGGCAGAGTCCGAGATCGTTCCTACGTTCATGGACTTGGACGAGGCCGTGGAGGAGCGTGTCCTTGCGGAGCGAGAAGGCTGGGCGGGGGGTGACGCAGGAGCCGCAGGCAGTGTGACCTACAGAGGGGCTATGGATGCGCCGGCCGGCTCCCTGGCGGGCAGCTACCTCAAGGGGGATTCTCTGGATGGGGCGGCGCTCTCAGCCGATACAGGTACGAAGAGCGGTTCCTCCGGGCGGCGTCACAGGCGCGGCTCCAGACGTTCGAAGGGCTCCCGGAAGCCGCCTGAGCCCGCCCTGCCACATGAGCCTGCTGAGCCGCATGAGCCCGCCCTGCCACATGAGCCTGCTGAGCCGCATGAGCGAGCTCTGCCGCATGCGCCGGCTAAGTCGCATTCCGGCACCAAGCACGCCAGGTCGCATGCATCCCACCAGCCTGGTCCCGTGCGGGGCCGTCGCGAGGTGCGAGCTTCGACCAGGGAGCGCAACCTGCCGTTGGCGATAGTGAGCGGCCTGGTCGTGGGCGGAGCTGCGCTGGCGTGCTGGATAGCTGGTCCCCTGCCGACGGCTGTCTTCGTGAGCGTCCTGGTCGTCGTAGGCGTCGGAGAGGTCTATACCGCTCTCCGGCAGGCTGGATACCGTCCGGCCGGCTTCGTAGGCCTCGCCGGGGCGATAGGCCTGATGGTGGCTGTCTATGCCAGGGGCATAGAGGCTATCGGCCCGCTGGTGGCGCTGGTAGTGGTGGCGAGCCTCCTCTGGGGTCTTCTGGGACCGGTGCGGGGCAGCCCCGTAGCCGATGTGAGCTCCACCCTGTTCGGCTTCGCATGGGTGGCCGTGCTGGGGTCCTTCGGCGTTCTCATAGTCCGTCCAGCCACCTTCGGTGGGAGGCATGGAGTCGCTTACGTGGCCGGGGCGATCATTGCAGCGGTTATCTATGACGTCGCTGCTCTGGCAGTCGGGCGCATGCTCGGTCACCGGCGCCTTGCTCCGACTGTGAGCCCGGGAAAGACCTGGGAAGGCCTCCTGGGGGCGACCATCCTTACCGTAGGGCTTTCAGCCGGGATAGTGAGCCAGATACATCCCTGGACGGTACCTAGAGCAGTGCTCCTGGGCGTGGTGGTGGCGCTGGCCATGCCGCTCGGGGATCTGTGCGAGTCCGCGATCAAGCGCGACCTGGGCCTGAAGGACATGAGCTCACTTGTGCCGGGCCATGGAGGCATAGTGGATCGAGTGGACGGACTGCTATTCGTCTTGCCCGTGATCTATGCGGTGCTGGAGCTGTTGCATGTGCGCTGAGCTGGCAGGGAGACCATGACGGCTAGTCGCAGCGTCGCGTTGCTCGGATCGACTGGCTCGGTGGGGCGCCAGGCGGTCGAGGTCATCATGGCCAACAGGGAGCGCTTCAGGACTGTCGTGATAGGAGCGCACCATGACGTGGAGAGCCTGGCGGCCCAGGCGAAGCTGCTCGCGCCCGAGGCTGTAGCGATAGCAGACGCAGGGAGGGAGTCAGATCTGCGGGCGATGCTTCCTTCAGACGTGGAGATCCTCCCTGGCGAGGCAGGCATGGCAGAAGGGGCGCGCCGTGCTGAGGTGGTGCTGAATGCCGTCGTGGGCTTCGCCGGGCTTCCTGTCACTCTCGCCGCACTGGAGAGCGGGTCGCAGCTTGCCCTGGCGAACAAGGAGTCTCTCGTGGCTGGCGCGCCGGTCGTCAGGCGTGCGAGGTCCACGCCCGGAGCGATGATTGTGCCGGTCGATTCCGAGCACTGCGCCATCCACCAATGTCTAATGGCTGGGGGGCTGTCTTCGCCCACCGCCTGGCCTGCCGTGGAGCCGGCAAGCCTCTCCAGGCTCATCCTCACCTCCTCGGGTGGTCCGTTTCGTGGTCGCAGCGCGACTGACCTGTCCAGGGTATCCGTAGCAGAGGCGCTCAGGCATCCTACCTGGCAGATGGGGCCGAAGATCACCATCGACTCTTCTACCCTCATGAACAAGGGCCTGGAGGTGCTCGAAGCACACGAGCTCTTCGGTGTATCTCTTGAGAAGATAGATATCGTCATCCATCCGCAGTCCGTGGTCCACTCGATGGTCGAGCTGAACGACGGAGCGACCATCGCCCAGTGCTCGCTCCCGGATATGCGTCTCCCGATAGGATACGCTATGGCCTGGCCAGATAGGCTGTCCACGCCATTCGGTACGGTGGACTGGGCCACTGTCGGGCACCTGGACTTCGCACGACCCGACCGTTCGGTGTTTCGTTGCCTTGATCTGGCCTATGCCGCCGGGAAGGCTGGCGGCGCCGCGCCGGCTTTCTTGAACGGATCGAACGAGGTTGCGGTAGAGGCGTTCCTGGAGGGGCGTCTTGCCTGGTCGGGAATAGCTGCAGTCGTCGAGGAGACGCTGGCTCATGGCGAGAGCAGCGAGCCGCAGAGCCTCGATGAAGTGCTGGCTGCCGATGGATGGGCGCGAGGCTACGCCGCAGGTGCGGTGTCGCGGCTCGGGAACGCAGCGTGATGGCTGGCCCCCCCGAGCTACCCTGGGCCTCGCATTCGCAGGGCAAGCCGGCCTCGCATTCGCAGGGCAAGCCGGCGCAGGCGGGCGAAGAGCCGCCGATCCCAGGGCATGAGCCGCCGCAGGTGAGCCAGGCGGCCGCACTGCTTCGCCTCGTGCTGGTGCTGGTTGTGGCGGTGGGGCTGGCAGCAGCTTTTCACGAGATGGATCTGCTCCTCGTGATCGTGGCCATCGTGATCATCGTCATGCTCCACGAGGGCGGTCACATGCTCACGGCGAAGCTCACCGGCATGAAGGTGACGGAGTACTTTCTCGGGTTCGGTCCGCGAGTCTGGTCCGTGAGGCGGGGAGAGACCACCTACGGTGTGAAGGCTATTCCAGCAGGGGGCTACGTGAGGATCGTCGGGATGACGAACCTCGAGGAGGTGGATCCCGCCGACGAGCCAAGGTCCTATCGTGAAGCTAGCTTTCCTCGACGCATCGTGGTAGTGATGGCTGGTTCGATCGTGCATTTCCTGCTTGCTCTCATCCTGCTCTGGGTGGTCCTGGTTTTCGCCGGGGTGCCATCTAATACAGGTGCGACGGTGGTGGCGTATGCGCCGGTTACGCGGGCAGCAGCACCGTCGCCTGCCCACGCGTCGGCGGCAGCGGATTCCCAGGCGAGGAGCCGGGTCGTTCCTGCTACCACCCTGGCAACTACCCCCCGCGGCCTTCCTGCTGCCACCCTGGCAGCCAACCGCTCGAAGGTAGAGACCCTTCCCTCACCGGCTCGTGAGGCCGGCCTCGTTCCAGGTGACCGCATTCTCGCCATCGCAGGTCATAAGGTGACCTCGGTCGGAGAAGCTGCCAGCATCATGGCGAAGCTTGCCCCGGGGCGCCGGGTGGTGTTCGAGGTGGAGAAGGACGGGCGGGTTCGTGACCTGCCGGTCGTGCCGATCAGCGCGAAAGGCGTGGATCTGGCCGGGGAGCCTCCGGCTCCGGGGAGCCGCTCCGTCATCGGGATCGAGGTAACCGAGCCCGTGGTGAAGGATGCGATCATCCCCGGGATCGGCGGGGCTGTCATCGACTTCGGGCGTGCCATGGGAGAGGTGTTCGGCTTCTTCGGGTCTTTCTTCTCGCTGCACGGCATCTCCACATATCTCCACGAGGTCTCCAGTCCTTCCTACGCAGCCAAGGCGCAGCGCGCGGGCGTGCAGCGCCCCGAATCGATCATCGGGGCCGTCAACACCGCCACCCAGGCAGCGAGAGCTGGGATGGGGGATCTGGCCCTGGTGCTCGTGAGCATCAACCTTTTCCTGGGTATCCTCAACCTCCTACCGCTCATGCCCCTCGACGGTGGGCATGTAGCTATAGCTGTATACGAGCGTGTGCGCTCGCGCAAGGGCCGTCCATACCACGCGGATGCAGCGAAGATGGCGCCGCTCACCTATGCGGTGATAATGCTCCTCATATTCTTGGGTATCTCTGCTGCCTATCTCGACATAACCCATCCGGTGGCGAACCCCTTCCGCTGAGCATCTCTCCCCGCTCGGTCCCGTGCTACCGGCCATGTCTCTACCGGCCATCTCTGCAGCGCTCTAAGCGCCTGGCGTACCTGAACGGAGGTGCGCGCCAAGGCGTGCCGTTTCGCGGCAGAATGGACACGTGACTCGTGAGATCCCCCTCGCTGCCGAGCGTCGCCCTACTCGCCGGATAATGGTTGGCAAGGTACCGATTGGCGGCGGGGCACCGATCAGCGTTCAGTCCATGACCACGACCAAGACCGCAGACGTCGAGGGCACCCTTGCTCAGATCTATGCACTGAGTGCGGCTGGAGCCGACATAGTGCGCTGTACGTGCAACGAGGCGGCGGCAGCGGAGGGACT
>DAHXND010000035.1 GCA_027366675.1 Acidimicrobiales bacterium | reverse complement strand
CCGCTCCTCCGGCGGATGCGGTCGTAGAGGGCGGACAGCTCCAGGGCCTGGCCTCCTCCATAGGAGAGTCCGGCCACGGCGATTCCCTGCTCCGCTATTCCCTCGTCTGCCAGCAGGCCCGCCAGGTACTGGGTGTCACGCACCTCGTAGCGCTGGTCGGCCAGGTGGGTCCACCCACGAGCACATGCGGGTGTGTTCACACGCGAGGCGGCTGTTCCGCACGAGTCTCCCCAACCGCGCGGCGTGTAGTTCAGTACCGCGTAGCCGCGCCGGGCAAAGGAGACGTTGTCGAAGCCGGGGGAGCTCGGGTACTCGAACTCCGTCTTCGTCAGCCCCAGGCCGTTCAGGAACACGAGCAGGGGCCATGGGCCCTTCCCGGTGGCGGGTAGCGTCACATCGGCATCCAGGGGCACACCGTCGAAGCTCGCTACGCGAAGGTTCTCTCCTGCTTTGACGCCGAGACCACCTGGGCAGAACCGGACGCCATGGTAGGGATGGCAGCTCAGTATTCCAAATGGGCGGATAGGCCCCCTGCGGGCTCGAGCTATGGTGAACGGAGTCATGGCTGTGCTCGCCTGACTCGAGGTACATGATGCGAGCAGGGTCGCGAGCAGCACGATAGCGAGCGTGGCGGCGAGCACACGGTGTGGATGGCGCCCCCCGGGGTGGCTGCCAGGGGGTCCTCCCACCTGAGCGCTTGGCATGGAGCGCGGCCCGGTTTCCCGAAGCATGACGAGATATGCTACCAGGTGGGTGCCGGCTGGGCGCCTGCGGGGTAAATCATCCCTGCCTCCTCTTGCCGTCACCGTTGATGCGTGCAGGCTGGGCGCCTACGGGGTAGTTACCGGCGCCGCATGGGCCTTCTTAATGATATTGCGCGATCATATCGTTGAATAGAGAGATGTGGTCGTCGACCATTCGGCTCACCGAGAACCTAGTCTCCACAGCCTGGCGACACGCATTACGATCTATCGTGCCAATCTGGGACAATGCCTCTGCCATCTCGGTCTCGTCCCCGCAGAGGAAGCCTGTCCGTCCAGGGTCCACTACCTCGGGAGCGGCTCCTTCGGGAAACGCTATAACCGGCGTACCGCACGCCATCGCCTCGATCATGACCATCCCGAATGGCTCCGCCCAGCGAATGGGGAACAGCAGGGCGGACGCTTCGCCGAGAAGCTCGACCTTGCGTTGGTGAGCGACCTCGCCGAGCCACTGTATGTCGCCGCCCAGGCGGGGCTCGACCTCTGAGGCGAAGTACTGCATCTCCCAGGACTCGCGCATCTTGCCGGCCAGCATCAAGGGCACGCCAGCTTTCCGTGCAGCATCTATGGCGCGGTGCGCTCCTTTCTCCGGTGCCATCCGTCCGAGGAAGAGAGCGTAGCCCCCCGATCCCGTTCCCATCGGGAACTCTCTCGCCTCGATGCCATGGTGGATTACACGTGCTACGGATAGATCGGGAGCGCTCGCTCGCTGGGATCCGGACACGCATATGAGCGAGACCCTCGGAACCACCCTACGGTAGAGATCGAGGAGCTCGTCATTGAAAGGGCCATGCACTGTGGTAGCTACCGGAAGGTCGGGGAATCGCTCGCAGTACAGGGGACCGGCGACGGTGTGATCGTGGATGACGTCGTAGCCGGTGAGGGCATCGTATGCATGCACGACATGGCGTAGCTCGGGCACCGCCATGCCGATGCGCATCCCCTCTGCTTCTGCGAGGACGAACTCGCGTTTCACTGGGCATGTCGAGTCACCCGTTGTGTACAAGGTCACGTCGTGCCCTGCTGCCACCAAGCCGCGCGTGAGCTGGTCGACAACGGTCTCTATGCCCCCGTAGAGGCGGGGAGGGATCGGGGCCCAGGGTGGGGCTATCATGCCAATGCGCACGAGGTGCATTCAAGCACAGGCATCGGGGTAGCACACGCCATAGCCGGCTTTACCGACCGGCGGCCGGCTTTCCTGAGCGGCAGGGTTTTAGGACCGGCGCCCGGCTTTACCGACCGGCGGCCGGCCTTTCCGAGCAGCGCGCGGGAGTAGAATGTTCAGATGGAGGTCGAAGGCGTGGAAGGGGTTGCAGGGGAGCGCTTGATGCGCATAGGCGAAGCAGCCGCGCTTGGCGGCGTTTCGTGCCGTACCCTCCGCTACTACGAGGAGCGGGGTATGCTCGTTCCTGCCAGCCACAGTCCGAGGGGTGCCCGCCGGTATGCAAGACGCGACCTCGAGCGCCTGGCCAGGATTAGGGAGCTTCAGGATGTTATGGGGCTGAATCTGGACGCGATTCAGGAGGTCCTTTCTGCGGAGGACCGGCTCGAGGAGCTGCGCGTCGAGTACAGGAGGGAGGGCATATCACCAGCTCGCCGGCGTGACATCCTGGCGGAGGCGATGGCGATAAACGACCGTCTGCGGGCGAGCGTCGACAAGCGGGTGGCACGGCTGGAGGAGGTTCTGGAGGAGCTCGGGGCCAGGGCCAAGCGATACCGGGAGCTCGCGGCCCAGTTCCAGGAGAGAGCGCAGCTCTAGACGGATCGGGCACTATCGACTCGGGCACCGGTCGCTGGCGTGTTCCCGGGCCGGAAGATGTGCGATAGTGGCAGTTCGGCAGTTCTGCGGCGGCGTGGCCGAGTGGTTTAGGCAGGGGCCTGCAAAGCCCCGTACACCGGTTCGATTCCGGTCGCCGCCTCGAGGCGCTGGTATATATGACTGGTCCCGATCCAACGGATGTCGGGTCTCTTGGGTTAGCCTGGTGACTCGTGCGTGCTATCGAGGTCTCTCATCTGCGGAAGTCCTATGGGGCGCTCGAGGCGGTAGCAGGCGTCGACTTGTCCATCGAGGCAGGAGAGGTCTTCTGCTTCCTCGGTCCGAATGGAGCCGGCAAGACCACGACGGTAGAGATCCTTGAGGGATATCGCAAGCGCACTGCAGGGTATGTGAGTGTGCTCGGCTTCGATCCAGAGCACGGGGGTAGGGGATTCAGGGACCGGATAGGGATAATGCTTCAGGAGAGCGGTCTCCAGCCGGAGCTTAGTGTGATCGAAGCTTTGTCTGTATATCGCATGTATTACAGCCGGCCGAAGCCCGCGAGGGAGCTGCTGGAGCTGGTCGAGCTCGAAGGCGCGTCCACCCAGAAGGTCGAGTCACTGTCGGGGGGGCAACGGCGCCGGCTGGACCTGGCACTGGCTCTTATAGGCGATCCCGATCTCGTGTTCTTGGATGAGCCCACTACCGGGTTCGACCCTGCGGCTCGCCGCGGAGCCTGGAGGACGATCGAGAATCTCTGCCATATGGGAAAGACCATCTTCTTGACGACTCACTACATGGAGGAGGCGCAGGCGCTGGCAGACAGGGTGGCTGTCATAGCGAAGGGGCGGATCGTGGCAGAGGGGTCGCCGGATCGGATCGGCGGGCGCGACACCACGATGAGCGAGGTGCGCTTCCTCTTGCCTGGAGGCGTGGCCGCAAGTGATCTCCCGAGGATGCACCGGGTCATCGTCCGGGGTGAGAGGCCCGCACCCGATGACGGTTCCCGAGGCGGCGCGGGCGGGAGGCTCGATGCCAGTGTCGAGGTAGCGGGGGAGAGCGTGGTGGTGAAGACCGAGCGGCCGGACCTGGCCGTGTACGTGCTGGTGCGCTGGGCGCTCCGGCGGGACATAGCTCTCGACGGTCTTACGGTGAGCCGCCCCAGCCTCGAGGAGGTCTATCTCGCCCTGACAGGGGGAGCCGAGTCCCCGGCGGGTGCACCAGGAGACCGGCCGGCGCTATGAGCCAACCAGGCGAGCGAGGAGCCATCTCCGTGGCTGATCTCCGGCTCCTGGTATTCCAGGTCGGGATAGAGCAACGCCTCCTGTGGCGCAACAGGCGCTCTATAATCTTCACCTTCATCCTACCGATCGCCTTCCTCGTATTCCTCGGGGCCAGCGACCAGGGAGCTCACCTCGGGGTGCTTGGTGGAGAG
>DAHXND010000017.1 GCA_027366675.1 Acidimicrobiales bacterium | reverse complement strand
CGCTGTACGAAGGGTTCTCCCTGCCAGCCATAGAGGCCATGGCTTGTGGCGTTCCACTGGTGGCTACGACAGGCGGTGCCCTGCCGGAGGTGGTGGGAGAGGATGGCACTACTGCGATGCTCGTTCCAGCGGGCGACTCCGGCGCGCTCGCCCAGGCGATCAGGGTGATGCTGGACAACCCACAGCTTCGTGATTCTCTGGGAGCTGCCGGCAGGAGGCGCGTCCTGCAGCGTTATACGTGGAGAGCGACCGCCGAAGGTACCGTGGAGCAGTACCGGGCACTGCTTGCCGAGCGTGGCGTCACTGCCCGGGTCACGGGATAGACGGGAGCAGCGGTGCTGACTGTCGACTATGACCGCCTGGGCTTGGAGCCAGGCCATCGTATCCTCGATATGGGCTGCGGGGGAGGTCGCCATGCCTACGAGTCGCTCCGCCGCGGCGCTCATGTCGTGGCGCTCGATGCCGGCTTCTCCGAGGTCCAGGCCGTAGCGGGGCTGATGTCTGCGATGATCGAGGCAGGGGAGTGTGCGGCAGCGCCCGCCGAACCTGGCCCAGCCGAGCCTGGCCCACCTGGTCAACGAGCCGGCCGGGCCGGGGTGTGCCAGCCTCCCGTTGCCGGGGTGTGCCAGCCTCCGGTTGCCGGGGTGTGCCAGGCAGACGCCCTTTGCCTGCCATTCCGGGACGGTAGCTTCGACCGGATCATCGCTGCCGAGGTACTGGAGCACATACCGAGCGATGGCATAGCCATGGAGGAGCTTGCCCGCGTGCTGGCCCCAGGTGGGCGGATCGCTTTGACGGTGCCAAGATTCGGGCCCGAGCTCGTGAACTGGATCCTCTCGGATGCGTACCACAATGTAGAAGGCGGCCATGTGAGGATCTACACCAGGTCGGTGCTGCTGGCTCGAATGTGCTCTGCTGGCCTCGTGCCGCAGGGCTGGCACCATGCACATGCGCTCCATTCACCATATTGGTGGTTGCGCTGCCTGGTCGGTCCGTGGAGGGACGACCACCCACTCGTGCAGGCCTATCACCGGTTGCTCGTGTGGGACATCGTCTCCCATCCGCCCCTTACGCGAAACCTCGAGAGCTGGCTGAATCCTGTTATCGGCAAGAGTCTCGTCGTGTATGCAGAGAAGGCGGCATGAGGGCTCCAGGCGGCATGAGGGCTCCAGGCGGCATCATGAGGGCTCCAAGCGGCATACGGATAGGCAGGAGAGTGGCGTGGCCGTTCTGAGCGAGGCAGAGCTTCTGGCCTCCGCTGCTTCCATCGCGGAGCTCCAGAATGCTTCCGGTATGATCCCCTGGTACCCCGGCGGTCATGCGGATGCCTGGAATCACGTCGAGTGCGCGATGGCTCTTGCCTCTTGCGGCTTTCTGGCAGAGGCAGAGGCTGCTTACGAGTGGCTCGCCGCCACCCAGCAAAGGGAGGACCGGCGCGGCACCGGCTTCGACGGATCCTGGTACGCGTACTATCTGGAGTCCGGGATCGAGGATCCGCGCAGGGAAACCAACATGTGCGCGTACATCGCTGTTGGCGTCTGGCATCATTACCTGTTGACCAGGGACAGAGGGTTCCTGGAGACCATGTGGCCTGTCGTGGATCGTGCTATCGAGTTCGTGCTTCGCTGGCAGCAGGAGGATGGCACGGTCCTCTGGTCGGTCGACGACGACGGCACCCCAGGGGATCACGCTCTCTTGACGGGTTCGTCTTCCATCCACCATGCGCTCCGGGCGGCGCTTGCCGGTGCGCGACTTCTGGGCCTTGAGCGCCCGGAGTGGGAGCTGGCAGCGGGGCGGCTGGCGCATGCCATCGTGCGACATCCAGAGCGCTTCGCCCCGAAGGACGAGTTCGCGATGGACTGGTACTACCCGATCCTCGGTGGCGCGATCGTCGGGGCCGCTGCCAGGGCGAGGATCGCAGATGGCTGGTCTACCTATGTGATGGAGGAGCTCGGAGTCCGATGCGTGTCGAACCGTCCCTGGGTTACCGCTGCCGAGACAGCAGAGTGCGTGCTGGCGCTGGATGCCGTTGGCGACAAGGTCAGGGCGAGAGAGATGCTGGAGCGGGTCCAGGAAATGCGTGCTCCTGACGGTACCTACTGGACGGGTTGGGTTCTACCGGATCGAGCTGCTTTCCCGGCTGATGAGCGCTCCAGCTACTCCGCGGCGGCGATGGTGCTCGCGGCCAAGGCACTCGACGCCGAGGGGCCTGCATCTGGGATCTTCCGAGGGGAGGGCCTACCTGTGGTCGTAGCACTCGACGAGCCGATGGGCTGCGCGTGCGACGTGGGAGCCGGGGAGGATTACGGCCGGGGAAGCCTGATCCGCTTCACCCGAGGCGCCTGAGAATCCTCAGGCTCCCAGTCTCACCTGCCTCCACGTAGCATCTGCTAGCGAGAGCCGCCTGCCATATCTCGTAAGGAGGTCGCCCGCCGTCGCGCTCGTCGGGGAAGACGTCATGAATGGCCAGTAGCCCGCCAGGTGCGACCTTGCCAGACCATCCCCGGTAGTCAGCCCATGCGGGCTCGGTGCCGTGCCCGCCGTCGATGAAGCAGAGGCCGAGTGCGGTCGACCAGTTCGCGCTCACGCGCGATGATTCTCCTATCAGACCCACCACAGCATCTTCGAGGCCGGCCCTGCCGATCGTCCTCCGCCAGTGCGGGAGCGTGTCTATGCGTCCGCTCTCTTCGTCCACGAGCTCGGGGTCGTGGTGCTCCCAGCCTGCCTGGTTCTCCTCCGATCCACGGTGGTGGTCCAGGCTGTAGAGCAGCGCTCCGCACTCCATGGCAGCGGCTCCCAGGTACACGGTCGACTTCCCACACCAGGCACCTATCTCCATCCAGGGTCCAAGAGATGGGCCGGTGGCGAGAGCGGCAGCGAACAGGGCTTCGCCCTCCTCGTCCGGCATGAATCCTTTCGTGGCGCGTGCAAGCTCGAAGAGTGCCCCAACCTTCGCCCCAACGTTCCCCCCTACCTTCGCCCGTGCCTTCCCCACCGGAGCCCCCACTGCTGTCAGAGACCTGTCCACCATGGCGGCAGGTGCATTCATGCGCGACTCGGCGTATCCGTGGCCGGCTGGTGACCCCGCGAGGAAAGCTCGGTTCCCAATATGACCTCCCCGTCTCCGTCCGAAGCGTCGAGGAGCTCTTCGATCGCAGCGGGGGAGAGGGCACGCCCGAACAAGTAGCCCTGCGCCAGATCGCAGCCTATCTCTGCCAGGGCATCGAGCTGGCTGGACCGCTCGACCCCCTCGGCAGTGACGACGAGGCCCAGGCTGTGGGCCAGGTCTACTACGGCAGAGATGATCGTTCTGTCGTTCGTGGGCCTGTCTATGCCGGCAACGAAGGACTTGTCGATCTTTATCGTGGTGATCGGGAATCGCTTCAGGTAGCTGAGCGATGAGTAACCAGTGCCGAAGTCATCTATGCCGATGAGCACCCCGAGCCCGCACAGGGTCCGAAGGGCCTGGTTTATCTCGTCACTGTCCTCGACGAGGATGGTCTCGGTGACCTCTAGGCACAGCGTTACCTGTCTCGGCTTGACGAGGCCCGAGGCGTATAGATCCTGGACCCGGTTCACGAAGTCGGGATCCAGGAGCTGGCGAGCAGACAGGTTCACGGAGAGGTGGATTGGTCCGGCAGCCGGGAGCTGGGCCTCCCATCTCTGGGCCTGGCGGCATGCTGCTTCCAGCACCCATCTACCGACCGCCAGGATCAGCCCGCTGTCCTCGGCTATGGGGATGAAGTTATCAGGGAGGATGACCCCACGTTCGGGGTGGTGCCAGCGAAGCAGAGCCTCCAAGCCCTGCAGGCTCCGGTCCTTTACGTTCACGATCGGCTGGTAGTACACCTGGAGCTCGCCTCGCTCGATTGCCTGGCGCAGGGATGACTCGACATGGAGCCTGCGGAGCAGCTGCTCTCGCGTGCTCTCGTCGCACATGGAGATCCTGCCCGAACCCTGCCGCTTCGCCTGCTCCATGGCCGCGTTCGCGTCACGTATGAGATCTTCTGGTTCGCTCAGGCGGTGGTCCTCGACGGCAACACCTATGCTCGCGCTGGCACGAAGCTCCTCTCCGCCAATCCGAAACGACCCGTCGAAGGACTTCATCACGCGGTTGGCAATGGCCAGCGCATCATCGTGGCCGGCTACGCCTTCGCAGAGGAGGACGAACTCGTCGCCTCCGAAGCGAGCGATGGTGTCTCCAGGGCGCAGGCAGGAGCGCAGGCGGTGAGCTATGGCCACGAGCAGCTGGTCTCCGGCAGCATGGCCGATGCTGTCGTTCAGCGTCTTGAACCTGTCCATCCCGCAGAACAGAACCGTCAACATGGTGTCGTCACGGCCTAGACGCGCGAGCGCCTGCCCGAGCCTGTCCATGAGCAGGAGGCGGTTGGGAACGCCGGTAAGAGGATCGTGGAGTGCCTGGTATTCGATCAGGCGAGTGGTGGCGTTCTGCTCGGTGACGTCCTGGATCGCCAGTAGCACTGCTTCATCGCCGTCGTGTTCATCGCCGTCGTTCCGGATCGGATAGGCGGACACGTGCGCTTCGATCATCTGGCCGTTGAAGCCCAGGAAACGGCATTCGCAGGAACCGCGACGTTGCATGCCGACGGTATCCGCGCCGGTATCCGAGGTGGCAGTAGAGCCGGCACCAGACGTGGCACCTGCGCCGGCAGCAGACGCGGCACCAGACGCTGCATCCGAGGCGACAACCGCGCCCGTATCGGAACCGGCTTTGGACAGCAGGCCAGCGAGAGCTTCCCGGCTCGCCCCATGAGACATCTCGAGCAGACTGAGTCCCTGGAAGGAGCCAGACGGCGGCTCGCCGAAAACGTCGAAGGCAGAGCTGCTCGCCTCCAATATCTCTCCACTGGTGGAGGTCGTCATCACGGCACCGGGGAACGCGTCCAGCAGGGCGCGATATACGGGCTGGTCGCCCGAATCCCCTATCCTGCCAGTCGGCTCGGTCGTCTTGGCCATGGCAGATCCAGTCTGGCATGTTTTTGCCAGTGATGCTCTGCCTGTGCTCCCGCGACCCTGTGCTCCTGGATCGAGTCCAGGTGTTACCGGGAGGCAAGCAGCTCGTTCAGCTCCCCGGCGTGCGTCGTGAGCCTGGCATGGATCCGCAGGCGCTCTGCCACCTGGTCGACGCTGCGCTGCCCTATGCGAACAGGGTGGTTAGCCAGCCAGGTCGCTACCTCCTCGGCCCGCTCTGGCGGGTGGCACAGCATCTTCGCCCCCTCCAGCATTCGAGACACGGTGTTCGCCGGGAAGCGCTCCAGGCACCGATCCCAGTGCCTGGTGACGAACTCCCATGCCTGCCAGCCGGTGTCTGTCCCGCCCAGGAGCTGGCTGAGGACGAATGGCGCGTTCTGCGAGCGGATCTCGGTAAGTGACAGGTCCAGTGTTCGCTCGACGAGGTAAGGATCCGAGAAGCCAGCCAGGGCATAGAGATATCGGAGCTCTTCCTGAGGGGTCTCGGGGTGGCGGTAGCGCTCGAGGAATGTCTCGTAAGTGGCCGCTCCAGCCGGATCGCCGCCAGCCGCAGCCGCTACCACGGCCACGACGGCTCCGGCGATATCAGGATCCACCTCCCCGCCGGCGAGGCATGCATGGTGGAGCTCAGATGCCCGCTCCTGCACTCCCGGGTCCATGGCAAGAGCGCCGAGAGCAGTGATGACCAGGGAGCGCAGGCGAGGTATCTGCTCCCCCTCGCCTCGGGATGGCTCCCAGCCCAGTCTCGTCAGGATCGGCTGGAATATGTCGCGGGTGGCAGCACGCAGATGCTCTCTCGTGCCCACGGAGGCTGCTATATGGTCGAAGCAGCTAAATGCTCCTACAACGATTGACCATACGCTGGGCTCGTCCTCGTCGACCAGGTGATGCACGACGTCGAAGAAATCCGCCAACGGCGAGCGACCGGCGAGCACTGCCGCCCACGTGTCTGCCACTATGCCGAAGCGCTCGAGTGGATCCAGGTCCCCTATCCGTGAGAGCAGGCGGGCCAGTGCAGTGCTCTCGTATCGGACCCTGTAGAACCCCTGGCCGCCTGAGTTCACGACGGCCGTTCCAGCCGCTCCGTCCGGGAGATCGGCGGTAGTCCCCTCACCCTCCAGGAGGAGGCGCTCGAACGGCTGCCTTTCCCCTGTTCCGCTGAAGCTGTGCCACAGCACGGGGACGATCCAGCGCCTGTGTGACGTGGATGGCGAAGCGCCGTCCAGGTAGGAGAAGGGGACCTGTGTGAGGCTGATGCTGGTGGCTTCCGCTCGGGTACCTTCTCCTGCGCCATCTTCCGGTGAGACCTCTACGAGCGGGTAACCGCCCTGGAGGATCCAGGAGTCCATCATGGCCCGGATCGGTAGGGGGTTGTCGCTCTTCCCTGCGTTCGCTGCTTCCTCCAGGGCATCCCAGAGGTCGCTCGTCTCGGCGTTCGCGAACTGGTGGCGAGCCAGGTAAGAGCGGATGCCATCCTTGAACCTGTCGAGACCCATGTAGATCTCGAGCATCCTGAGCACGCTCGCGCCCTTCTGGTAGGTGAGCACGTCGAACATCCCCTGGGCCTCTTCGGGCCGTCCGACCGGGAACTCCACGGGGCGGGTCGTCGCCAGGCCGTCGATGGCCAGTGCGGCCTCACGTTCGAGGCCGAAGCTCGTCCACCGATGCCACTCTGGGCGGAAATGATCTACGCAGGCCAGCTCCATGTAGGTGGCGAATGCCTCGTTCAGCCAGATGCCATTCCACCAGCGCATGGTCACGAGATCTCCGAACCACATGTGGGCGATCTCGTGTGAGATCACATCGGCCATACGTTCGAGCTCGCTCCTGGAGGCCTTCTCCGGATCCACCAGGAGCAGTGACTCGCGAAATGTGATGCACCCGAGGTTCTCCATGGCCCCGAAGGCGAAGTCGGGGATGGCCACGAGATCGAGCTTTCCTCCGGGATAAGGGATCCCGAACCACTCCGTGAAGAAGCGGAGAGCATGGGCACCCGCCTCCAGGGCGTAGGAGACAAGAGAGCCCTTCCCGGGAACGTGGACCACCCTCAGGGGGATCCCGTCTACGTCGACTGGTTCGCTCCCTTCCAGCAGTCCTACGACGAAGGCGACGAGATAGGTAGACATCTTCATCGTATCGGCGAAGCGCAACCGCTTCATCCCGTTGCCAAGGTCGGTTGACTCCACGAGGGCTGTGTTCGAGACGGCAGACAGCCGAGCGGCGATGTCGAGAGTTATCGCGAAGACTGCCTTCTTGTCGGGCTCGTCGAAGCAGGGGAATGCCCGGCGTGCATCAGTCGCCTCGAACTGCGTGGCGGCCAGAACATGTGGGGCTCCTTCGGAATCGGTGAACGTGGACCTGTAGAAGCCGTGGAGCTGGTCGTTCAGCTCGCCCTCGAAATCCATGTCTATGGTTCCCCGTCCAGCGGGAAGCGGGTTGTCGAAAGTGAGCAGGATTCGCTCGCTATCAGCAGCGTGCTCGATCTGGGCATCCATGCTCGTCCCGCCTGCGGAGACCGCCGAGGCCCTCGTCACGTTCAGATCGGCTGCGTTCATGATCACGACCTGTGCTGTCTCGACTACATCCACAGCTATCTCTACGCTGCCCGAGAAGCGGGCTCGATCGAGATCTGGAGCCAGATGCAGGTCGTAGCGCACCGGGCTTACGTTATTAGGCAGTCTGTGAGGATTGTCCACCGTGTGAACGCTACCCGCTCCGGCATGTCTGTGCTCCGCCAGCACCGTGCTCCGCCATCTCTGTGCTCGGCCAGCACGGTACTCCGACATCTTCGGGCCGGCTGCCCTCCCGATCCCAGCTGAGCCCACCTGTGTCCAGGTGTGTTGCTAGTGTCGCACCCATGCACCGTGCACACGCGGCTGTAGCTGCCGGGATGGTGATGCTGGCTCTAGGCATCCTCCTCGGATACAGCTCGGTGCCGCCAATAGCTGGTGACGGTATCCGGGCTGCGGGTAGCTCGGCTCGTGCTCACCGCAGCGCTCCCCGGCGAGCCGCGGCACTGGCGGCTTCAGGCGGGCATGGCTCCTCCGGTAGCGGATCGCCTCACCCTAAAGATACTCTCCTTGCACGGGATAATCGATCCACTGGGTCATCAGCGCCCCGAGGGCTGTCGTCTGTAGGCAGCCGCCCGGCGGTCCCGCCCGGCGCCCACCTGCTCGGTCCAGTGCGAACCAGGACGCTGATGACGATCGACGTCGCGCTCGCGCCACGAGACAGTAGTTCCTTGAAGAAGTTTCTGGCGAGCCGGTACACGGCTGGTTCGCCTGAGTATCACGATTTTCTGAAGCCCGGACAGTTCGGGCCGCGCTTCGGGGCGAATCAGAGCACCATCTCGTCGCTCGAGTCGAGCTTGGCGAGAGCCGGCATTACGCGAGCGACAGTCAGCACGAACGGGTTGCTGTTGAGGCTGAGCGCTTCCGCCGGGGCCATCGAGCGGGCCTTCCATACGTCTCTCGAGCGCTACCGGCTCAGGTCGGGAAGGGTGGCTCTGGCCAACCAGGACGTGCCGCTCCTTCCTTCTGCCCTGGCCCGCGCTGTGACAGGTGTCGTGGGACTCTCCACCTTGAACCGGCCGAAGCCGATGGCGGTCGCGGGCAGTCCCGTATCACGGCAGGGATCCGTGCAGTCTGGGCAGGGGTCTGGAGATACAACCGGGCTTCCACGATCGACCGCCAGCGGGCCCTCTGCTTGTACGGCTGCGAGTGGTCTGACGTCGGCGAGTGGGCCCTATACAGCGAACGAGCTCGCTCAGGCGTATGGCTTCCAGTCGGGCGCTTACGCGAACGGGCGGCTCGGTGCCGGAGAGACTATAGCGCTGTACGAGCTCGAGCCTTACCTGGCCAGTGATATATCCACGTTCGAGCAGTGTTTCGGCATAGATACGAGTGTGACCAACGTTCCCGTAGATGGCGGGCCTGGGAGCACCGGAGCCGGATCGGGAGAAGCCGCACTGGATATCGAGGAGACAGCAGCTCTGGCTCCTCGCGCCCAGATACTCGTATACGAAGGCCCGGACTCGGGAGTCGGGCCGCTCGATACCTATAACGCCATAGCCGGCCAGGACCGGGCAGAGGTGGTATCCACCAGCTGGGGTTCCTGTGAGAGCGCGGCGGGCAAGAGCTCAGCGAACGCGGAGAACAGCATCTTCGAGGAGATGGCTGCACAGGGGCAGACCATCCTGGCTGCAGCGGGCGACTCAGGCTCCGAGGACTGCTACGGCGGACCTGGCACGGAGGCGCTGGTCGGGGCAGCGTGCTGGGCTACCTCGAGCTGTGTCGCAGTCGGGACATCACGGTCCACAGGGGAGGGGGTGGTGCTGCCCCTGCCCGGTTCTGGTTCTGGTACCGGTTCTGGTTCGGGGAAGCCCGCTCAGGTCGCGAGCACCGGCGCTCTCCTGGGCGTGGCATGCCCGCCGGCCGATCCGTCCTGTCTCGCAGTGGGCCAGAGCTCGAGCGGTACCGAAGGAGCCGTCGTGGCTCTGAACGCGGGCGTGGTGGGGAGCGTGACGGACGTGTCCCAGGCGGCTGTCCTGGCGGATGTGACATGTGCGAGCACCACGGTCTGCGTGGCCGTGGGCCAGAGCTCGAATGGCACCGAGGGAGAGGTCGTAACCTTGACCGACGGCTCTGTGACCTCCACGGCCCAGGTCGCGGCTGCCAGCACGCTCGACGCCGTGAGCTGTGCTAGCACCACGATCTGTACGGCCGTGGGCCAGAGCTCTAGTGGCACGGAGGGCGTGGTGGTCGCGATAGATGCTGGGCTGCCGGCCACGGTGGAACCAGTGCAGGGCACCGGCGTTCTCGGGAGCGTTGCCTGCCCTACTTCGAGCTACTGCGTGGCTGTTGGCTCCACATCCGCTACGGCCAGCTCTTCGGGAGACGGGGTGCTGGTTCCGATCTCTGGAGGTGCCCCCGGGGCGGTGACCGAGGTAGCGGCATCCACGGTCCTGGAAGGCGTGGAGTGCACATCTGAGGCTGGCTGCCTGGCGGTCGGCGGAAGCGGATGTGCCCCTCTGGGTGCGTCGTGCTCCACGGGAGCCGGGAACTCAGGGATAGTGGTCCCGGTGACGGACGGGAAGGTGGGGTCACCTGTATACGGATCGAACATGGGCTTCTTCGAGGACATTGCCTGTAGCTCGGCCAGCTCGTGCCTTGGTGTGGGGGAGAGCTCAGGCCCAGGGGTGCCAGCATACGCACTCATGGACAACGGGTCTCCTTCGCCGGGCGTGGACGTGCCCTTTGCCGATGACGCCCTGGCGGTCGATGATCCGAGCGCGCAGCCCTATGTGACTGCCGTCGGCGGAACCTACCTGAGCAGCATCACCAATGCGCCGAGCGAGAGTGTATGGAACGGCGACTACGGCGCAGGCGGCGGTGGCATATCATCGTTCTGGACCATGCCTTCATGGCAGGAGGCGAAGGGAGTGATAGCGGATTCGAGTGGCACGCCATGCGGTGCTCCCTCGGGAAGCTACTGCCGGGAGGTGCCCGACGTAGCTGCTGACGCCAGCCCCAGCACTGGGGTCGTGATCTACTACGATGGCCAGTGGGTCGTATACGGGGGAACGAGCATGGCGGCACCGATCTGGGCCAGCCTGGCCGCCCTTGCCGACCAGGCGTGCGCTGCCCCCGCAGGACTTCTGACGCCTGCGCTATACGCTCATCCCGGCGACCTGAATGAGGTCACCCAGGGCAGCAACGACTACCTGGGAGTGAACAAAGGTGACTACGAAGCGAGCCAGGTGTACAACCTCGCAGGAGGTCTCGGTACGCCGACTGCGGCGCTGTTAGCACCAGGCGTGCTGTGTCCCGCGAGCGCCCCTGCTCCCGTCAGCGCGAGCGCATCCAGCGTGAGCGCATCTCCCGGTACGGCAGGGGTCGGCCAGAGAATCGACGTGACAGTCCATCTCGTGTCATCTGGTGGAGCTCCACAGCCAGAGCAGATGGTGTGCCTCGTTCCCGGGAGCGGGAGCTCGGCTACGATAACGCCGACCGCCGCTACGGGCTCCTCGTCTCCCTGTGGCAGTCCAGATGGCGAGGCGATCACCGGTTCCGGCGGGAATGCGCGATTCACGGTAGCAGATACTGTCGCTCAGAGCGTTACGCTGACTGCTACTGATCTGACCGGCAACGTGACGTTGGATGAGTCGGTGACTGTTGGCTTCGTGAGCTTGGTCGGCTACCACGCGCTCACCCCCTACCGGATCTGCGATACGCGAGCGGGGAACCCCTCGGGGCTCGCCGGCGGGAATACCCAGTGCGCGGGAAGCGATGGGTCATCATCACCTATCGGCGCGGGGCAGGTGAAGGCGGTGAAGGTGGGAGGCACCCAGGTATGCACTGACTCGAACTGTCCGAGCGGCACGAGTGATGCCGTCCCGGCGAGCGGAGCCTCTGCAGTGATCTTGAACCTTACTGTGACCGACCCGACTGCTGCTGGATACCTGACCGTCTACCCGGCCGGGGAGCAGAGGCCAGGGGTGTCGAACCTGAACTTCACCAAGGGGGAGACAGCGGCGAACATGGTGACCGTAGCGCTTCCAGCCTCTGGCAGCTTGGACGTCTTCAGCTACGGAGCGACCAGCCAGATCGTTGTGGACGTGGAGGGTTGGTTCGGGGGGTCGAGCGCTGGAGAAGGCCTGTATGATCCCCTCTCCCCAGGACGGATCTGCGACACGCGTCCTGGGAACCCATCTGGACTGTCCGGAACGGCTCTCTCTCAATGCGAGGGCAAGGCTCCGCTGTCCGGGCAGACGCTCACCATCCAGGTGGCAGGGCTGGGAGGAGTACCGGCGAGCGGAGCCGGCGCGGTGATGCTGAACATCACAGCGGTCGGTGCCTCGGCTGGCGGGTATCTAGCGGCGTGGCCCGCTGGGCAGCAGAGGCCGGAGTCTTCGGTGCTGAACTACGTGGCAGGCTCTGTAGTGCCTGGCGGCGTCATAGTTCCCCTCGGGACCGATGGGGAGGTGTCCATAACGACATCCGGGGGGAACCCTGACCTGGTGGTAGATGTCGGAGGCTACTTCACCGGCTCCGGTAACCCTGGCGCCGGCGGGGCGGTGCTGAACGTCGAGCCAGACCCTGTACGGATATGTGACACACGGCCAGGCAATGCGACCGCCTGCTCCGGGGAGCCGCTCCAGGCGGGCGCGAGCCAGACTCGCTTGCTGGCGGGCCAGGCAGGCATACCCACGTCCGCGGTAGTAGCTGCCGTCGTGAACGTAACCGTGACCGAAGGTGCTTCCAGCGGGTATCTCACCATCTGGCCGGCCAGCTCCACGCGCCCGACAGCCTCGGACTTGAACTGGTCGTCTGGGCTTACCCGAGCCAATCTCGTCACTGCCATGCTCCAGAGCTCGGGATCGGGCAGTGGTTCTATATCTCTATACGATGGTAGTCAGGGATCTGTTGACTATGTTCTGGACGTCTTCGGCTGGTACACGACGGCTCCGTGATCTGGAGCGCAGCCTGGGGATGCGGCCTCCCTGCCAGGGTGCCACGGTGTGGCCGGAAGGCGTGCCTCGGTGTGGCCGCTAAGGTGCCTATGCTCCCGCTCCCCTAGGATGGGGCCGTGATAGCGAGAATGCAAGCAGGCCGCCCAGCAGGCGGGGCGTATCCTGCAGAACGCAGCCTGCAGGTGCTGGCGTGTTTGCCGTGTCGCTGCGACGAGCTCTCACACGGCGGGGCGCATCCTGCAGAGCGCAGCGTGTTGGCGGCGGGAACGGCCAGAGCATGACCGGTACGACTCGTTCCCGCGATGTGGACCTTCGGGTCGTGGGGATCGGGAACGCCCTGCTGGATGTGATTGTGCCAGTTCCAGACGGTTTGCCCTTTAGTTCTTTACATTTTAAATCTGGAAGACTAAATTTGTTAATGGTTCTGATTTCAGTCTCTTTATTATATCTAAATCATTCATAATATTGACAATAACCTTGGGATATTCATTGAAACTGTTCCATTCTTT
>DAHXND010000028.1 GCA_027366675.1 Acidimicrobiales bacterium | reverse complement strand
GGCCTGAAACCCTACCGCCTCTACCTGCTCTGCCGGCGGGTCGCACACCACCTCCACGAATGGCTTTCCCGCTCTCTCGTGCCAGACAGGCAAGTGATCGTCGCGACCCAGGCAACGTCTATGCCAGACGCTGCCTGGCGCCCCGAAACGCTCGAACACGGCAGCAGCAGGGATCTCAGAGAACTCGCCCACGGTTGCCACGCCGAGTGCCTCGAGCACCTCGACCAGCTCGCCGGCTGGCTCATCGCCAGCTATCCCCTCCACCTCGCGGAGTACCCGTATCGGGAACGGAGCACAGAACTCCCTGTCCATCCCGACCGAGACGAGCATCCCCGCCCCGGGAACGGTCACCCAGGTGCCTCTTTGCCATGGGAGAATGCCCCGCTCGGCTGGGCTGGCTAACGGGCCCAGGGCGAGCAGGCAGCAGTCTGGCTGGATACCGACTGCCTGGCTGCCTGATCCGGCTGCCTGGCTGCCTGATCCGGATGCCTGGCTGCCTGATCCGGATGGCACAGGTAGCGCCGCGGCCAGCACGGCGGCGAGCAGGCCCCCTGCTACTGCAGCGCTCGCATGGGTGGCAGCTGATCTGCCAAGAACCTGATCGATGGCGCGAACCACGGTAACCACGGCTTCTGCCTCTCCTCCTACGGAGCGGGAAAACCCCGAAGCCGGGAACGCCACCCATCCCGGCTGCAGAGCCTCGATCCTGGGGGTCATGTCGTGGAGCACATCCAGCACCGCCTCCATGCACATGTCCCTGGCTGGCCACACCTGGGAAGAGGTGCATCCGAAGCGGGCCACCAGCACACGCCTACCTGTCTCCGAACCCAACGCCGATGCCCTCAGGCAAGAGGTAGCGACTCCACACTGCCGCCGGCAGAAGGCAGGAAGACGCGTACCTGCCGCTCGCGCCCTGCCGCTCGCCTCCCACGTGCGAGCACGGTCACCTCACGGTGCAGGAGCCTCCCGTAGCCCTGCTGCAACCCGTCCCAATGGGATCCCCTGATCACGAGCTCTGTATCGAGAGCTACTGGCCATGCCGGAAGGCTGCCAGCAAGGATGAGGGTGCTGCGGCCAACACGAGCCCGATCAACCAGGCGACGCGCCATGCCAGACGGCGCCATGCCAGACGGCGCCATGCCACAGGGTGCCATGCCAGAGGGTGCCATGCCACGTGCATGAGAGGCTCCGTGGTCCCCGGGAACAGCGCCAGGGAAGGAGCACCCGAGAACCACCACGTCGAGCGCCGCGAGCAGCACGCCGGTCACGTCTCCCCATCGATCCCCTGGATCAGGGATAAAGACCAGCTTCGTGCAGTCGACCCCCAGCCCGGCCAGGGACTCGACACCCAATCCCGGTACACCAACTACTCCCCCCCAGTAACCGCTACCGGTCACTGGGGCAAGCAGCGCCCCGAGAAGCGATGTAGCCCCTCCTCCTGGTGCACGCACACCAAGCGTTGCACCCCGGCGCATCCCCCCATCCTGAAACAATCCCGCCAGCGCAGGGAGCACCGGCAGCACGGAAGCTGCCTCGAGCGAGCCGGGCTCGAGATAGCCGGATCTGCGTGGGGCGCATGGATCCGATGGCGGCGAGGCCACTCCTGCCTCATCACGTACCTCATCAGGGAGGCCTGCCTCGTAGAGAAGCGAGAGATTCGTCACGGAAGCAGTATAGCGAACATACGTACGCCATCATGTCGGATCAGCTGGGGGCCAAGCGCCCTTCCGGCTCTCCTCCAGGCGGTGGCGGCTCGCCCCTGCACTGGCTGTGGTCCGATGTATCCTCGTACACACTGATAACCGCCGGTGACCTGGCAAGCAATACGATTCCCAAAGCGGCTATGAGCGCTGCAAGGGCTTCCACGCCGAGCGCCACGCCTGCGAGACGCGCCTGCTCCCCGAAGATGGTGTCGCCGACCACCACGGCTATGACCGGCTCCAGGATGTCGATCATCGGGAGTGAGTGAGACAACGGCCCCGCCTGGTACGCGCTCTGGGAGAACAGGAATGCCACGATACCTATCCCCACTATGGCGTATAGCTGCCAGTCTATGAAGGTCTTCGGGATGCTCACGGAAAGCTGGTGAGTAAGTGTCTTGGTAAGAAGGTCCAGCATCCCGAATGACATCCCAGCCGCTGCACCGAGAGCCATAGCGCGAGCAGATCCCGTGCGGGAGCTGGCAAAGAGAACCGCTACGGCAACCATGGCCCCTATCGGGACGAAAGCCTCCAGCCACCCTATGCCCGGAGGGTTGGACACGCCGCTCACCGGTGCGGCCGCCAACAGGAACACTGATATTCCTACCACGACACACGCGATGCCCACCCACTCACGTGCCCCCGCCCTCTGGTGGCAGCGCCAGATGGCCAGCGGTATCGCGAACGCCAGCTCGGTAACCACTATCGGCACGACCAGGGCAACGGGACCGAACGCGAGGGCGAGCGCCTGGAAGCCGAATCCCACGACCATCATCCCGGTAGCCAGGATCCACATCGGCTGACGCAGAAGGCTGGCAAACAGGCGGATCTTCAGGGACTCATCACTCGTCACCGACAATGTGGCGTGCTGCTGGAACACCGCCGCCAGAGCGAAGGTAACCGCAGCAGCCATAGCGGATAGCACCGAGACCACAAGGTCGACGTTCATAGCTCATAGTCCCAGGTCATATATGGATAGCCCCAGCTTACAAGCCACCCGCGTGCCCCGACCGCTACGATCGGCTCATGACCAACGCCACCCCTCATGATTCCGGTGATGGCGCGACAAGGACCCTGGCCTCGCCTGGTTGGGAAGCCCATCTGAGCCCGGAAGCAGATCTGAGCCCGGAAGCCATAGTAGCTGACGCCTGCCCGAAGATCGCTGCCCTTGGGTCGGCTTTCTACTTCACGCCCGAGACGACGGCAAAGGGGCAACTGATAGGACTCGACCCAGTCCACTTCTACTTCCTCGGGAGAGGGGGGGTGCTGGGGGACGTCGATGCACGTGTCGTATCCAGCGCTTTCGGTTACTTCGAGCCCGGGCTCATAAGCCGCATGTGGGAGGAAGGGCGCTCTATCGTCGCTCCGAGAGATGCCGGTCGAGCCCACATCGAGGCCTGCCGCGAGTTCGGGCGCATGAAGCTCTCGGGCATAGAGGATCTTGACACCTTCTGCACGGCTGCCGAAGCCGTCAACCAGGCAGCCGACCCGGCAGGCCTGGCCCTCTATGCCGGGATCTCTGCGGAACCCCTGCCAGAGGAGCCAGCAGAGCGTGCCATGCAGCTCGTGGCCGTGCTGCGCGAGCTACGCGGCTCCATGCACCTTCTGTCGGTCGTAGCTACCGGCCTGGTCCCGAGTGTCGCGCATCGCATCCACAGGCCGGACTTCCTTGCGCTTTTCGGATGGTCAGAGTCTACGGTGCCCGAACCCTCGGAAGCTGATCGCGAGAAGCTGGAGAGAGCAGAGAGGCTTACTGACGAGCTGATCGTTCCCGCCTACTCCGCCATGCCCGAGTCCCTGCGCGATACATTCCTTCGGGTGCTGGAGGATATGAAGAGCGCCATCTCTGCTCAGCCATAGGCTGGAGGCTGTTCCCCGGACTGGCTGGATTGGCGACTGACTGCCGGGTCAGCCATAGGCTGGAGGCTGTTCCCCGGGCCGGCTCGCTGCAATATCTCTCGCCCAACGATAGTCTGCCTTTCCCGACGGTGAGCGCAGCACCTCATCGACGATGACGATGTCCTTCGGAAGCTTGTAGCGTGCGAGGCCCCGCGCTGCATACTCCATCAGAGACGCTTCGTCGAGGGCCTTGCCTTGCACAGGCTGCACAGGCTGCACAGGCTGCACGATGGCCACGACCTCTTCGCCCCAGCGCTCGCTCGGGCGGCCAGCCACGACGACGTCTGCAACACCGGGGTGACCTATCAGGGCCTGCTCTACCTCTTCGGCGAAGATCTTCTCGCCGCCCGAGTTAATCGTCACGGCGTCACGACCCAGGAGCTCGATCTCGCCGTCGGGCCTCCACCTGGCGCGGTCGCCTGGAACGGCGTAACGGACACCTCCGATCTCTGGGAACGTGCGGGCGGTCCTCGCCGCATCGCCCAGATACCCCAGGGGGATCCAACCGCTCTGGCCCAGCCAACCTATCGCGGGATCGTCGGATGTGCTTGCTCGACCTGGTTCCTGCCCAGAGCGTAGCTCCTCACCAGCAGTGCCCTCTCCCTCCCTGGTTGCGCCACCCCGAGGCCGGTCGATCATGCCTGTCATGGAGGCGTTCAGGATAACGGTGCCAGGGCCCGGAGGGAAGTGCCCTGTACCGGCAGCGCCCTTCGCTGAGGCATGCGTCATCTGAGCACCTGTCTCCGATGCCCCTGCCGAGTCAGCGATCACAGTGTTCGGCAATCGAGCGAGCCAGCGCTCCTTGGTCCCCTGCGACAAGGGGGCCCCGCCGTTGGCCAGGGCCAGCATGCTGCTGGCATCGTAAGACCCTCGCTCGAGCTCTTCCAGCAGGGGCCGTGCCATGGCATCCCCTACCACGGTTATGGCGTTTACCCTTTCCCGCTCGACTACATGCCAGACCTGTGCTCCGTCCATACGGCGCGTATCGTCCGGAAACACGATCACACCTGCCTCGGCCATGGTGAGGAACGAGGCCCATTGAGCGGCACCGTGCATGAGTGGTGGAAGCACGAGAAGCCGGAAATCTCCGTGGCGCGCCGCCTTCTCACGTATCTCGTCGTAGCTCTGCACCTCCTCCCAGGTGCCCAACCTGCGACCCCCCATAGCCGACATGAATATGTCGTGCTGTCGCCAGAGCACACCTTTTGGCACGCCGGTCGTGCCGCCTGTATACAGGATGTAGAGATCGTCCGGCGACAGATCTACAGGTGGGAGGACCCTGCCATCGGAGGCTTCCAGAACGCTCTCGTAGTCGACAGCTCCCTCGAGCAGCGGGATACCCGACCCATCATCCACCTGGATGAGGTGCTCGAGCAGTGGCAGCCTGGCTCGAACGCTTTCCAGAACCGGAGCGAATGTCGCATGGTAGACAATGGCGCGTGCACTCGCATTATCGAGCAGGTAGGCAAGCTCTCCTGCGACGTAGCGATAGTTCACATTGAAAGGAGCCAGGCGGGCCTTCCAGGCGCCGAGCATTGCCTCCAGGTACTCGTTGCCGTTGTAGCAGTAGATGGCCAGGTGATCCTGCCCTGACTCATAGTTGGCAAGCCCTGCCCTTGGCTTGTGCGATCCGAGCCCCAGGCCGTGAAGGTAGTTACCTAGGCGCCTGCTGCGCTCGGCCAGATCCCCGTAGCTGAAGATACGGTCCCCCCACACCAGGCAGGGCCGACCGGGGTCCACCGCGCTCACTACCTCGTTCACCCTGGCAAGGTTGAACTCCTCCATCCGGTCTCCTCCCTCATCTGAATCGCTGCGCCTGTATAGCCCGGTCGCTGCGGCTGCTTCGCCAGTAGCTGCGGCTGCTTCGCCGGTCGCTGCGCCTGTATAGCCCGGTCGCTGCGGCTGCTTCGCCAGTAGCTGCGGCTGCTTCGCCGGTCGCTGCGGCTGCTTCGCCGGTCGCTGCGGCTGCTTCGCCAGGAACAACGCTAGTGGCTCACCTCCCGTGAGCAGGAATCGACGGGCTGGCGCCAGTCCACCCGAGACATCCACCGGCAAGCCCCGATCTCCACTTATGATTGGCCCGCGATGGGTGAAGGCGAAGATCCGTCCCCCCAGTGCGTGCTGGCCTGCATCGGGAAGGCCTTCGACCTGCCAGGGGAGCTCATCCAGTCCTGCGGGTATGGGAATGGCCACGTGAACGACACCTTTCTGGCCACCTACCGTGACGAATCCGCGCCCGGCGGTCGTCGCCGATACATCCACCAGCGCCTGGCTACCGTTTTCAGGGACCCTCCCACTCTCATGACCTCCATAGAACGCGTAACAGCTCATCTCGCCAGCCGTGCAGGGTCTGGGTCTGGGTCTGGGTCTGGGGCTTGGGCAGGGGCAGGGGCTGGGTCTGGGGCAGGGGCTGGGGCCACCCAGGACGCTGGCCCATCGCGACACGTTCTCCATCTGCTCCATACGCCCGACGGGGCCCCGTACACCGTTGACAAGGAGGGGAGGACATGGCGCACCTACGACTTCATAGAAGGCAGCCACTCGCTCGAGATAGCCACGACACCCCTGGAAGTCGAGCGAGCCGCTCGCGCTTTCGGCAGTTTCCTCGCTCGGCTGTCCGATCTTCCAGAACCACGCCTACCTGAGACCATAGAGCACTTCCATGACCTGGGCTGGCGCTGGAAGCAGCTCGTAGCAGCACTGGATCACTCGGAGAGAAGGCGACTTGCGCGGGCGAAGGAGGCCCTGGACTCGGCCCTTGGACTCCACGGCCTGGTAACGGCATGGCAGACCCTCGCCAGGCAGGCGGCCTTCCCGGTCCGTCCCACGCACAATGACTGCAAGCTGAACAACATCCTCTTCGATAACAGTACCGGCCAGCCACTATGCGTGATAGACCTCGACACGGTCATGCCGGGATGGGCAATTTGTGACTTCGGCGACCTGGTACGCACGACAGTCTCCTCTGGAACAGAGGATGCGACGAGCCTGGCAGCGATGCATGCGGAGGCAGTGCGGCTAGAAGCTGCAGCGATCGGGTTCACCTACGAATGCGGGAACATGCTTACAAGCAACGAGAAAGAACACCTCGTCTTCGGAGCACAGGCCATGACGTTCGAGGTTGGCATCCGATTCCTCACGGACTACCTGTCCGGCGATGTGTACTTCCATACCGAGCGCCCCGAGCAGAACCTGGATCGCGCCCGAGCCCAGCTTGCCCTTGCCGAGGACCTCGTAGACCGCCAGCCCGAGCTCGAAGCGCGCCTGGCCAGGCATCTGTGATCTCCTGGAGGTAGATGCCGCGGGCCAGGTCAACCTCGCTCCCGTAACACATCTGTGATTGGCATCTGCCGGAGGTAGATGCCGCGGGCCAGGTCAACTGCGGACTTATCTGTACCGTTACGTCAAGAACGGCGTAGGACGACACCCACGGCAGATCAGAAGTGCTGGAGCTTCAGAGGTCCTTCCGATACACGAAGAACACCCGCGTTACCCTCCCACCGATCCTCGCATACGGGATAATAGGTCCGACCCACAGAACCTCCGCTTCATCGTAGCCAGCTCTATGCATCTGATGGAGAGCCGCCAGCAGCGCTGATCTCCCAGCGCCCTTAGCCAGTAGGTCGGTCCGCGATGCCACTGGCCCGAGCGTTCCCTTCCTGTTCACGTCATAAGCGCAGAAACTCCTTATACCATCCTCGCCGCGTGATAGGACTAGCGTTCCCTTGCCCAGTGAGCGTAGGACCTCGGCCTTCCAGAACGGCCAGTTCCTATCCATCCACGCGGACACCTCCGCGCGGATCCCGTCACCCTCCTTTCGAGCTCCTGGCAGCTCGATCGTCTCCTCCGCCAGCGCTTGAAGCTCCGGCAGCCTGGAGAGGTCGATGGCCATGTTGTAATTCGCTTCGACCCGCTGATAATGGCGGCTCTCGAGCAGGCACAACATGCCCGTCTCGGTTACCTCGACACCAGGCCACAGGAAGTACGGTGCATCCGCTCCCACGGTCATGGTCTGGGCACCGGCCGCCCTGGCACTCTCCTCTGCCAGCAGGAGCAGCGCCCTGCCATGGCCCTTGCGCCGATTAGCGCTGTCCACACATAGCAGCTTCACGTACCCTTCGCCGCCCTCGACCCCGGAGGCCACCACGCCCACCAAGGGGTCGCCCTCCACGACCGCCGGGCGATCAGGGGCGAAGAGAACAGCGGCCAGCTCTGACTCGTCCGGGGGATCGGAAAGCGATCGCCTGCACAGGTCGGCAATGGCAGGAAGGCTCTCCATCCCCAGGCGGCGAAAGGCCTTCGCCGCACTCCCGCTCCTCGCTGTGGTCCGAGCCTCCGCTGCACTCGGAGCGCGTGAGCTTCCTGATCCGGGCACGGTCACGAGACTAAGCGTTCAAGGCTTGGAGGCCCACTCCATGACGGCCCAGCGCGCTATGATCACCTGTGCCGACCGAGATCCCCCGGTCCTGCGGACGTAGCTCAATGGTAGAGCCCTAGCCTTCCAAGCTGGTCATGCGGGTTCGATTCCCGTCGTCCGCTCTCGAAACCTGATGCGCGTGCTGCCGGCCAGAACATCGACTGTCAGCGTGCTGCCGGCCAGCCCCGTAGCGACACGCTGACAGTCGATCGGAAGCGAGCTGAATGCCCGAGCCCCCGAGCGCCAGCACCAAGTGAGCGCTCTCCGCTTCGTCCTATATACCGATTGGCCACCCGTATATACTGTAGGGGTGGCGAAGCACCTGGTAGATCTGGACGAGAAGACGCTCGACTTGGCGCGCGCTGAGCTCGGTACGACCACCATCAAGGACACGGTCAACGAAGCCCTGCGCAGGGCGACGATCCGTCGAGAGCACAGTATTGCCACGGCGCTGGACGTGCTCGCTCGTGCTCACCTCGACGACCGAGCTGACGCGTGGCACTGAGGTTCTTGCTCGATACCAGCGTGGTGAAAAGGCTCCAGTATCTCGAAATCCGTAGCGTGATCGAACCGTTGGCGGCAGCAGGCGAGCTGGGGCGCCCGAGCATCTGCGATCTCGAGGTAGGCTACTCGGCGCGCAACGCGCAGGAGTGGGACCAGCTCGTCGGGGCGCTCAACGCCTTCCAGGCTGTCGACATCACCGCGGCGCATGTGCGCCGTGCGCTCCAGGTCCAGCGCTTGCTAGCCGCTCGCAGTCAGCGGGGCCGCAAGATCCCAGACCTCTTGATAGCCGCTGCCGCCGAGGAGCTCGACGCGATCGTCCTCCACTATGACGCCGACTTCGATCTCATCGGATCTGTCACCGGACAGCGCTGCCAGTGGGTCGTTCCTGCCGGCAGCACTCCGTGAGTGCAACCACCGACAGGTGCTCTGCTCAGCTCGCGGCGCCCGCCAGGTCGGCTTTCCGTCCTTGACGCTATCTACGTCGTACAATACGGTTGTGCAATGCGCAGTCTGATCGTCGGCCATGGCGGCCGGGAGGCAGCCATAGGAACGCGGATGGCTGAATCTTCCGCGCTGCATGCATTCATGGGTCATGCCAATCCGACGTTGTGTCACCTGGCTGCCCGAACCGGTGGGGCAGTGGCGATTGGAAATGTGTGTGATGGGGACGCCATCTCTAACTTTGCCGTCGATCACGATATCAACCTCGCCTTTGTCAGCAGTGATGACCCCCTAGCTGCCGGTGTCGTTGACAGCCTGCTCGATCACGGCATACGAGCTGTCGGGCCAACTCGACTCGGGTCCGAGATCGAGTGGAACAAGGAGTTCTGCCGCAGCGTCATAGCCCGCATCTCGCCGGAATCGAATCCCGCCTTCGCCGTAGCCCGGACACCGGACGAGGCAAGGACAGCAGTGCACCGCATCGGGGCTAATGGCCCGCTGGCAATAAAGCCGGTAGGTCTAACCGGTGGGAAGGGGGTCAAGGTCGTTGGCCCGCACCTCGCTGACAACGAAGCAGCGCTCGGATACGCTCTGGAGATAATAGGCAGCGGTCGCCATGGCGGTGCTGTCCTCGTAGAGGAGCGGATCTGTGCCCCGGAGTTCACCATCCAGGCCATGACCGACGGCCACAGCATCGTGTTCCCACCCGCTACCTACGACTACCCCTACCGCTTCGCCGGGGACACCGGTCCGGGCACCGGAGGCATGGGCTCGTGCGCCCTGCCGGGCGGACTACTGCCGTTCCTGGAGAAAGAGACGTTCGATGAAGCATGTGACATCATACGGGGTGTCATCAGCTACCTGGATGAGTCAGGGCGGGAGTTCTCCGGCTGCATGAATGCAGGATTCTTCGTGACCCAGGACGGGTTACGGGTCATCGAGTGCAATGCCCGCTTCGGGGATCCCGAGGGGATAAACATCATGGCGCTTTTCGATGGCGATTGGATGGACGTGTTGGGTGCCATGTCGACCAGATCGCTGTCCGCTGACTTGGTACCTATGTCGGACAAAGCATCGCTCGTCACTTACCTGGTAGCTCCCGAATATGCGCTTGGGACAAGCGACGGGCACCTGTTCACGGTCGATGAGGACGCGATAGCCGCCACCGGTGGATCGATCCTGTTCTCCTCCGCGATAGAAGAGTCACCTGGTGCCTATCGGACCGTCGGAACATCACGCGCCATGGCCGTGACTGCGACAGCGCGCGAGATTGGCGAGGCTCGTAGCATAGCGGCGAAGGCAATTGACGCCGGGATTACCGGGGACCTGGAATGGCGCGACGACATCGGAGTATTCCCGGCAAGGACGTAGCGGGCGTTCGCGGATTCGCCGGGTGGGAACCTTCCTACCAGCCCCTGGGAAGCTGACCCAGGTCATCGGATCGGTCAGTGGGCTCGCTGCGCTGGACGAAGCCACCGGTTCCAGGACGGGAGCGAACATCGATAACGTGCCACCGCAGCACGCCGCTCCCCTGCACCTTCCTGGCTATCTGATGGCCCGAAAAACGAACCACCAGGTGCCTCACGGGCCGGAGCATGAGCAGCAGGCCAAGAGCATCGCTTATGAATCCCGGCACGCAGATCATTGCCCCGCCAACGAACATGACGAGTCCATCCAGCAACTCCCTGGTGGGAAGTTGACCTTCCTCCAGGCGACCACGCGTGTGAGCCAGTACCGAGAAGCCGACGCGTCGTATGACAAACGGCCCCGTGGCGCTCACGGCGATTAGGAGCGCGAGCGCCCAGAGGAAGCCGATATGCTCAGCAACGACGACGAAAGCAGCTATCTCAGCAGCAGCAAAGAGCAGGAAGCTCAGGAAGAACATGCATCCAGGCTAACGCCAGAAGCGGAGCATGGTGCTCGGACCCGTCAGCTCATCACCGCTTTGGCCCATACCGTGCTCGGACCCGTCAGCTCATCACCGCTTTGGCCCCAAGCAGCGCCTTGATCTCGGCGATCAGCCCGCGCTGTGAATCGACACGCATGTCCTCGGGAAGCCGCATAATCTTCGAGCCCACATGCAAGAGCACCGGCGTCTGCCCAGGATGGTCCACGAGGATTCCCTGGAGGCGCCGGAGAGTAGAAGCGCTCAACTTGCCCATTGGCAACACGACACGCAACTCTCCCTCCCCTTCCTCGGAGAGCTCCAGCCTGCGCACCTCGAGGGCCGTGACGCGAAGTATCTCGTCTCTCAGATCTACACGGCCACGGACCACCACTATCGCGTCTTCGGCCAGCTGGGCACCGTACTCCGCCATGACCTTCGGGAATACCGTGACTTCCACCGATGCCCCGAGGTCCTCGAGAACGAAGCTGGCCATGCGGTCACCCTTCTTCGTATAGCGGGAAGTGAAGGAGGTGACGACCCCTCCGAGAGTCCTGACCGCGCCGTCGAGAGACCCCGACCCATCGCCTGCCCCTGGCTCCGAACCCGATAGCTGCTCTTGGGCAAGGTCTTTGAGATCACCTATCGTCCCGCCCGCTATCTCCCTTAGCTGGCGGCTCACCCCCATCAACGGATGGTCGCTCACATAGAGCCCAAGCATCTCCTTCTCGTAGGCTAGGCGCTCCTTCTTCGGGTACTCGATATCAGGGATCGGCACGCGCACATGATCTCCCGCGAGCGGCATACCGTTGCTCTCGGGCAGTTCCTGATCGTCGACTCCCAGGCCATCGAAAAGGCTCTGTATGCCACCTTCCCGTTCCTTGCGCATCCGCACGGCGGTATCAACCACCTGGTCGAGAACCTCGCACAGGCCTTTCCTCGCTGTACCGAGAGAATCGAATCCACCTGCCTTGACCAGTGACTCCATGGTTCGCTTGTTCAAGACGACTGGGTCGACGCGAGCGCAGAAGTCGTGGACATCCTTGAAATCACCGCCTGATCTGCGCTCCTCCAGAATCAGGGAAACGAGGGCCTCACCGACGTTCCTCACAGCCGCCAGACCGAACAGGATGGCAGCTCGCCCTTCTTCACCGGCTACAACAGAGAACCCCGCCACGGATCGGTTCACATCAGGCACCTCTACGGATATCCCCTTGGCCCGGCACTCTGCCAGATACACCGCCGTCTTATCCTTGTCGTCCTTCACCGAGGTGAGAAGAGCTGCCAGGTACTCGACAGGATAGTGAGCCTTCAACCACGCCGTCTGGTAGGCAACGAGGCCATAGCCGTAAGAGTGAGACTTGTTGAACGCATAATCAGCGAAAGGCTCGATGATGTCGAACAACTGTGTGCCGAGCTCCTCCCCGTACCCCTGTGTCACACAGCCCGCGACGAACTTCTCCCGCTCGGCGGCGATCAGGCTTCTGATCTTCTTGCCACAGGCCTTCCGCAGGTTGTCGGCTTCCTCCAGGGAATAGCCAGCGAACTTCTGAGCCACGCGCATCACGGACTCCTGGTAGATCATGAGCCCGAAGGTGTCCGTCAGTATGGGCTCCAGATCCGGGTGGAGGTAGGTGACCTGCTGGCGCCCGTTCTTCCGATCGGCGTAGTCCCTGTGCATGTTCGCCGCCATGGGACCTGGCCGGTAGAGCGCTACCAGCGCAGCCACGTCATCGAAGGAAGTCGGGCTCAGCTGACGCATGAGAGAACGCATTGGACCGCCCTCCAGTTGGAACACGCCTACCGAGTCCCCCTGGCGTAACATCGAGAAGACGGCCTCGTCGTCGAGAGGGATGGCGTCTATATCGGGGCGCTCTCCCGTAGTGGACTCGATCATGTCGCACGCCTGCTCGATGACCGAAAGGGTCCTCAGTCCCAGAAAGTCCATCTTCAAGAGGCCCAGCCTCTCAACCCCATGCATCTCGTACTGCGTCACTATTGGCGAATCCTCGGGGTTCCCTCCTGGCTCAGGCTTCCTCTGGACGGGGAGGTACTCGGTGAGCGGCCTGTCCGTTATCACGACAGCTGCAGCGTGGATCCCGTCCTGGCGGCGCAGTCCCTCGAGCCCCCTCGCTACATCCACGACCTTGCGAACGTCAGCGTCGGACTCGCACATCTCTCGTAGTTGCGCAGCCGCCATATAGCCGTCGTCGTAACCCTCCGTCTTGTCCAGGCAGGCGTAGAGTGGCGTGTCCCGACCCATCACCAGAGGAGGCATCGCCTTCGCTGCCCGGTCCCCCACCGCATAGGGGAGACCGAGGACCCTGGCTGCATCACGCACCGCAGCACGTGCCTTTATCGTGGAAAATGTGATGATCTGCGCCACATGGTCCGGCCCGTAACGCTCTGCCACATAAGAGATCATGTCTCCCCGGTAGCGCTCATCGAAGTCCATGTCTATATCCGGCATCTGCTTCCTGCCGGGGTTCAGGAATCTCTCGAAGAGAAGGTCATGGGCTATGGGGTCAAGATCGACGATTCCCAGGCAGTACGCCACACAGCAGCCTGCGGCGGAACCACGGCCCGGCCCGACACGGATACCCCGCCTTCTGGCGAAAGCGATTAGATCCCATACCACGAGGAAATAAGCAGGAAAGCCCATCTGCTCGATAACAGACAGCTCGTAGGAGAGCCGTTCCGCCACCGCCGCGGGTAGCGGGCTGCCATAACGGCGCTTCGCTCCGTCGTCCACGAGACGCCTGAGGTAGGCCAACTCGCGGTCCTGGGATGAAGCCCCTGGGAGAACATCATCTGGCACAGGGAAACGGGGCAGGGCGTCGCGGCCGAATACCAGCTCCACGTCGGCGCGATCGCCCACCTCGAGCGTCGCGTCGCATGCATCGGGAAAGTCCGAGAAGAGCTGGCGCATCTCCAGGGCAGATTTAAGGTAATGCTCCTCGCCCTCGAACCTGAAACGCTTCGGGTCATCGATAGTGGCACCAGTCTGCACGCAGAGAAGGGCGTCATGAGTGACAGCATCCTTCCTATGGGTGTAATGGCTGTCGTTCGTGGCAAGAAGCGGAGCTCCGAGGTGCTTAGCTATGCGCACGAGCCCCGGATTCGTCTGAGCCTGCGCGGCGATGCCGTGATCCTGGATCTCTACATAGAACGAGTCGCGACAGAAGATCTCTTGCAGGCGCGCGGCAGCTCCGTAAGCACCCTCCTCATCCCCCGCCAGGAGCGACTGCGCCACCAGCCCTCCCAGGCAACCACTAGTGGCTATCAGGCCCTGACGGTGACGATCGAGGAGCTCCCAGTCGACTCTCGGCTTGTAGTAGTAGCCCTCCAGATATGCGGCGGACGAGAGCTTCAGAAGGTTCGAATATCCCTCGTTGCTCTCGGCCAGGAGAGTCAGGTGATAGTAAAGCTTGGATCCGCCGTCGACGTCTCCACCTGTATCGTCGATCCGCCCGCGCCGTGCCGGACGCTCGAAACGGCTTTCTCGCGCCATGTAAGCTTCCAGCCCGAGCACAGGGTTGACTCCCGCTTCCCGGCAGGCGTCATAGAAGTCGATAAGGCCGTAGAGGTTCCCGTGGTCGGTGATGCCAAGTGCCGGCTGACCATCCTCCGCTGCTGCAGCCACGAGCTCACCGATACGCGACGCCCCGTCCAGCATCGAATACTCGGTGTGGGTATGCAGATGGACAAACTGCCTCCCAGCTCTCTCCACGCACTCTCCTCCTAGCACTGTCCCTGAGCAACGCTACCGCTCAGCCAAGGCGCAGATGAAGCTTTCACATAACCTGCATGCCTGGTAGGCGGCCATTCCACCGCGCCTACCGGCAGCGCAGGTAACTCGCTCGCCAGGCAGCCCCCCAACGCGCAGCGCGCTGGCTGGCGACAGCCGGCTCAGAGGTAGCCGTGCCTGACTACAGACCCAGAGCCAGCAGCCGGAAGCTCAGGATTCCTCATCTCCTCGAGCTGGTTCCTTGCCATCATCTGCTGGGCCATGAGCGTCGCCTGAACCCCGTGGAACAGCCCCTCCAGCCAGCCGACCAGCTGTGCCTGAGCAACACGAATCTCTGCCTCGCTCGGTGTGGAGTGGTCGAATACAGGGGCAATGCTGGCAAGCTCGGATGCAAGGTCCTCGGAGAGACCCTCGTGGAGCATGTCAACTGATGCCTGGTAGATATCGGCAAGCCGGCTACGGGCAGCCTCGTCCAAGGGCATCTGGCGAACCTCCTCGAGCAGGAGGCGCGCCATAGACCCGATGCGCATGACCTTTCCGGGATCCACCACCATGTCGCGAGGTAAAGCCACTGCTCTTTCCCCCGAGCCTCCTCCCTGCGAACCCGACTCCCTCACTCTCTCATCTCCAACCCCACGGGCATCTCCAACCCCACGGGCATCTCCGACCGCGCGGGCACCGGCCCTCGGAGAACGTGCACCCGGGGGGGCCGCAGGTCGGCTCAGAACCTCGACTCGGCCGGCATCGTCCCCAGCCTCGCCGGCATCGTCCCCAGCCTCGCCGGCATCGTCCCCAGCCTCGCCGGTCGGGGATGGGGGTCGGCTATTGTCTTCACCGTCGTCACCTGGATACATGCCTGCCATCCTATGCTCACTGGGAAAGAAAACGGTTGGCCATGGAAGCCTTTTGCGCTCCCGTGCCGGGAGAACTGCTGATTATGAGACTCCCGCAGGCTAGACGTTGCTCGGGCCACCTTCTCTCCCGCGCCAGGAGAGGAGCGGGACCCACATTTCCTCATCGGTGCACGATCCATGTCTGCCTAGCAGGCGGCTCTCGCCGGTATCCGCCGGATCAAGGAATGCGACTGGATCTCTTGCCACCAACGCCACGTCGCCCAGGCGAGCGACGAATTCCGGCCTGAGCTTCCCACCGAACCAGCCGGCGGCCTCCATCTGGGCGGGCGTCATCACCCAGGCCAGGTGCCCGAAAGCTTCACGGCAGGCCGCTTCCAGATCGGCGCTCCCGTGAGAGCGCGCGTGGAGCCAACGAAATCTCCCTTCTCCGCTGAGCATGCTTACCATGCTCATGATCTCCGTCTCTATGACCACGCTGGTCTCGTCTACCTCGACATGGCCGTGATCCGCCGTAAGGACCAACGTGGTGTCACGCGGTAGGCGCTCGACGAGGTCGGCAACAAGGCGGTCTACGAATGCAAGCTCCTCCTCGTACTCCGCTCCGAGCCCCCACTCGTGAGCCACCTTGTCTATACCATCGTAGTAGGCGTAGACAAGCGGATACCCCTCGGACACGAGCCGGGGAACCTGGACAAGCATCCCGGATGGAACCCGCCATCCGTGAAGTCGAGCCACCCCGAGATGGGCTGCCGTGAATCCAGTGGGTCCGAAGTCGCTCCTGCTAACCACCGGGACCTCCAGGCCGCCGAAGGCTGGAAGAGGCTGGAAGCTCATGGCGGGAATCTGCTGGCGCAAGTCACGATCCCCGCTGCACCAGCGAAGGACGTTCATAACCTGCTCGTCCTCCTGCTTTATGCGGTAGCCAAGCATTCCGTGCTCCGCCGGCACCCGCCCAGTCGTGATGGTTGTCAGTGCCGTGGCCGTGGTCGACGGCAGGGCAGATGTGATACGCGTGCGCCCCGACCCGATGAACGGGGCCAGCTCTCTGCGCCTCGCAAGCTGGTTCCAGCCAAGGCCGTCTACCACCAGTAAGACGACCTGCTTCGACGCCTCCATGAGCTCGTCCGGCATCCAGCCTGCTCCCGGGACCCGGCGCTCTTCCGCCTCACTGGCCCCTTCTGTGCCCTTCTGGGCCCTTCTGCCGGAGCCTGGCGTAACCCTCGAAGGATCCCTGCTCCCCATGCGTGCCCTTGCCTCGACCAGCCCTGCCTCGCCGGGTCTGGCCCGTACCAGAGAGTCCAGCACTGCCGGCATGACGTCCGCGATCGACCCACTCCCATACAAGGGCAGCACTGGATCTGAGCTGATAGACGCGACAGCGGGCGAGTGGACTCCAGGGCGTTTCACGTGACCAGATTACGTGACCTTTTCTAGATTGCTATTCAGGGACCTTCCGGGTGCCGATCCACCGACGATCCAGGAGCCCCCGGCGGTAGGATAAGCATATGCGTGTATCGACCCGCGGCGACTACGCGAGCAGGGCTCTCCTGTCCCTGGCGCTGCGCGCCGATGCTCCCGGACCTACATCGGTTAGAGATATAGCTGAGCGAACCGGCCTCCCCCAGCCCTACTTGGAGCAGATCCTACTTGCATTGAAAGGTGCCGGCCTTGTCCGATCTAAACGCGGAGTAGGAGGAGGATACGTCCTGGCCCGCCCTCCGGATCAGATTACCCTCGGCCAGATCGTGAGCGCCGTTGACGGCCCGATAGCCATAGGCGACTTCGGGCTTCCACACGAGAACGGGGCTTGCGAGCACGAAGGCCAATGTGTCCTGCTCGCACTGTGGGAGGAGGTCGGCCAGCACATGCGGGAGCACCTGGATTCCTTCACTCTCTCGGATATGGTGAGTCAGGCGAAGGGTGGAGCTCGCAGCGAGAAGCTGCCATCTGAGGGGGAGCGGGTTCGCGTGCCTTCTAAAGGCAAGCCGCTCCGGCCAGTGATCCCGTCTAATCCGCTTCGGTAGGAACGAGCGCCACGAAAAATCCGCTTCGGTAGGAACGAGCGCCAGGAAAAATCCGGCTGCGGTAGAAACCTCGCTCACGGTGAAAACCTAGATGCGGTCGCCTGATGGAGTCAGATTCCAACGCGTTATAACCGGCGTCTCGTGCTCGTAGCCCAGCACCCCGTAGCCACCTGCATCCAGTGCAAGCAATGCACCGCAGTGTGGATCCAAGCCGATCCACCTCGCAGCCAGCACCCTCAGGAAATGCCCATGAGCCACGAGCACCGCGTCGCCAGCCAGCTCTCGAACACGCCCTATCGCATGATCTGCTCGAGCACTCACCTGATCCAATGACTCACCGCCCGTGACGCCATCACGCCAGAGGAGCCAGCCAGGCCGGGTCTCGCGTATGGCCTCAGTGGTGAGACCTTCGTAGTTGCCGTAGTCCCATTCCCCGAGGTCCTCGTCGATAATCATCCGGCTGGGATCGCAACCGGCAAGGACGGCTGTCTCCCGGGCCCTTGCCCTCGGCGAGCAGAGAACAACTGCGCCCGACCAGAGCGATACCACGCCAGCAAGTCGCGCTGCCCCAGCACGACCGGCATCGTCCAGCGGCACATCGGAGACACCGGTATGCCTGCCCTCACGGCTCCAGGCGGTCTCCCCATGACGCACCACCAGAACGCGATGGGAATACTGGCCCCCCGAACCTCCGCCTCTCTCATCGGAAGGGATGCTCATGGAACTGGGTCCAGGATGCCAGCGCATGGGAAAAGGGGGAACCTAGCGACCAGAGATGCCACGGTGGTCAAGTGTAGGGACACTCACAGCCAACCCGACCGCACGAGCCCCGACCGCACCCAGCCGGGCCCTCTGCGTCGTGGATCGAGCAGGTTCCTCACGGCCAACCCGACCGCTCGAGCCCCGACCGCACTCACCAGCCAGTCCATCTGGGTGACCTTCCCGAGCAGGCAGGATCGGCTGGCTGGGCAGGCTCCGGCGCCAGGCAAGCCCGCTCGGAGGACATTAGGGCTTCCCGAGCAGGCAGGATCGGCTGGTGGGACTCCGCTGCCAGGTGTCCCACCCTCACCCCTCTGGCAACGGTATGCTTGTCAAGGCGTCGGAGATGTCGGATGATCCTTCCTCAGGGTCGCCTCTAACAGGCAGCCAGGAGGAAGACCAGCAAATAGGCATCTTGCCTTCCCCGGGAATGCATGACAGCCTGGGCTGGTTGGACCTACTGTGGTGAAGAGTGTCCTGACGCCGAAGAGTGCAGCTCGTGCTTCGACCAGCAGTCGAGGCGAGCTCCATCGCCCGGCTGCAGGGGTACTGAGCCAGGAGTTGGTCATCATCACCAGACGATGCAAGAGAGATCATCGAGGAAACGAGCCGTGTCGAAGACCGTGAAACCTACCAAGAACGAGAAGAGCACCGGGCTGTCAGCCGCGTCGCGGCCGGCCCGGTCGGCAGCCTCCCGATCTGCCGCGAGCGGCTCCAGCATGGCAAGCGAATCCTTGTCGAAGAAAGTGAACCATTCCACGGCTTCGTCTCAGCCAGGAAAGGTGGCTGGCACCGGCGTTGCGGCTGGAAGGAGCGCTGCTGCGAGCACGCGTCACGAGAGGGGATCCGAGGATCTCGTACGTCTGTTCCTCGATGATCTGGATCATCATCCATTGCCCTCTCACGAGCAGCAGGTCGCCTTGGCCAAGCGAGTCGCAGCGGGCGATGATGCTGCGCGCCAGGAGATGGTAGCGGCCAACCTGCGTCTTGTTGTGCACTGGGCGCGCAGGTACCAGGACCGCGGGGTGGACTTGCTCGACCTCGTTCAAGAGGGTTCCTTCGGGCTGATGAGGGCCGTCGACAAGTTCGACTGGGAAAAGGGCTTCAAGTTCTCTACCTACGCCTCTTGGTGGATCCGCCAGGCCCTCCAGCGCGCAATCCATCATCATGCTGGTGCCATCCGGCTTCCAATGGAGGTAGCGGAACAGGCCCAAAGAGTCGAGCGGGTTACCTGGGAGCTGGCCGCGACACTTGGGAGGCACCCGACGGACGCCGAGCTGTGCGAGCTCGGAGGGATCGAGCGCTCGGAGCTGGCCGCCTACAGAGAAGCTGCCCGCGTGGTCGCGAGCCTGGACCAACCCGTAGGCGAGGACGGTGAGACGACCCTCGGCGAGCTGGCGGCAGCAGAGGAGCCGAGCTTCGAAGCCGATGTGGAACGCCAGCTCATCCAGGAGCAGGTTCGCGTTGCGGTCGACCAGCTCGACGAGCTGGAACGCGAGGTGGTGAGGTTGCGGTTCGGGCTCCTCGATGGCACTCCTGTATCCTTGGAGGAGACAGCCAGGCGGCTCGGAATAGGAGTAAGGCGTGTAAGGCGTGCTGAGGCAGAGGCGCTTGTGCATCTCTCGGCCGTACCAGCTCTCGACGGTGCCTCGAGCGCTGCTTGAACGCGAGCTGAGCTAGGCACCAGGCAGCCCAGACAGCTAGGCACCAGGCAGCCCAGACAGCTAGGCATCAGACAGCCCAGACAGAACGGCAGCGAGGTCAGAGGGCAGATCCGAGGAGAACTCCATCCGGCAACCGCTATCCGGGTGATCGAATGAGAGCCTTCCAGCATGCAGGAAAGGCCTTGCCAGACTCCCTGGGATATCGTGGCGCGGCCCGTAGGTGGCATCCCCGACGATCGGGTGCTGGATCGCACCCAGGTGAACCCGGATCTGATGGGTGCGGCCGGTGTCCAGACGTAGGGTCACGAGGGTCCATCCCTCTCCATCGCTGCCTGGGAAACGGCGCTCTACGATGTAGTGAGTGCGGGCGAATCTCCCTGCCTGGGTAACTGCCATCTTCGTGCGATTCCTCACCGAGCGTCCAACTGGCGCTTCTATCGTTCCAGCGTCATCGGAGATCAGTCCCCACACGAGTGCTCTGTACCTGCGCTCGATGGCTCGCCGTCGCATCTGATCGCCGAGCTGCTCGACCGCCTCTGGGGTCCTCGCCACAACAAGCAGGCCGGAGGTTCCCTTGTCCAGACGATGTATGATGCCGGGGCGCACAGGATCCAGGGCGCCACTGCGGACCCTCACGTCGATGTCGGAGAAACGGGAGCGCAGCCCGGATGCGAGCGTCCCGCCGCGCACGCCTGGGCCTCCGTGAACCACCAGACCCGCTGGCTTGTCGACCACTACGACGGCCTCGTCCTCGTAGACGACATCGAAGGCTGGCCCGGAGCCGGGCTCGTCGCCCAGATCTTCCCTGTCCATCGGCCCTACCTCTAGTAGCTGGTCAAGTTCGAGCTTCACGCTTGGCACCTTGGCTACGACCCCATCTAGGGAGACGGCGCTGCTCGTGAGCAACTCGCGAGCAGCGCTACGGGATACGCCGACGACCATGGAAACGGCCCTGTCCAGGCGAATCCCCGCTAGCGCGGGTGACACCTCGATGGCGATCCCCTCTGAGCTCGTCATGGTCGGGAGGTAGCCGACCCTGAGGCAGCTTCAGAGTCGACCGGCAGCTTCCTCTGACCTGGCCTCCTCAGTGCCAATAAGACGAACAGGATGGCGCCTGTAACGATCGCGGCATCGGCCAGATTGAACACCGGCCAGTATCGTAGATCCACGAAATCGACTACTGCCCCCCCATGCCCGCCGAAGACCCTCTCCAGAAGGTTCCCTACAGCCCCGCCCAGCACCATCCCCAGAGCGGCAGCACCGAGCCGTGTAGCTACCGTGCGGCTCCACCAGATCAGAGCGGCAGAGACTGCGACGGCGATTACAGCGAAGACCGGAGCGTACCCGCGCCCGATATTGAAAGCGGCCCCCGTGTTGTATGCCAGGCGGAGCTCCACGAATCCCACTACGTGAACGGGGCCGTTAGCGAGATCCCTCTCTGCGAAAGCGCTTGTAACAAGGTCAGCGACTACGACACCCGTGGCGAGAACGAGCATGATAGCCATCCCGCTCCGTCGCCTGCGGGGAAGGCCACTCCCCGATGGATCAGGCCTGGCGTCAGGTCCCGAAGAGGCCTCCACTCTTGCAGGATACACACAGCCTCGCGTACGGCAGTGCGCGCAGACGAGCACGCGGGATCAGCTGGTGGCATTTCTCGCATATCCCGTAAGTGCCGTCCTTCATCCTCTGGAGAGCGGCGTCTATCTCCTCGATAGTGGCGACCGCCTGGGCTGAGAGCGTCAGGTCCCTCTCGCGATCGACCGACAGGGTATCACCTTCGCCGGATTCCTCGTCGAATTGGATATCCCCTGGCTCCATCTCCTCGGCCATCGCCTCGACTTCGGCAGCGAGATCCTCGATCTGGCCGGTATAGGTGGCACGTTCCTCCATGAGGAGCCCCCGCACCTCTTCCAGGAACTTTTGATCGTCTATACCGTGCACCTCGGGGGCGACGAGTGAAGGGCCTGAGTCTTGCGGCCTCGCATGCGTGCTGGCCGCCAAGGCCGGGGAGCTGGCCGGCCCTGATGCAACAGAATCCATCCCTTCTCCGGAACGGATCTCAGAGCTACCGGCCGCTACGAGCGCCTTCTTCGCTGGGGCCTTCTTCTCTGGGGCAGTATCCCCGGAAGCAGCCTTCGCTGGGGCCTTCTTCTCTGGGGCAGTATCCCCGGAAGCAGCCTTCGCTGGGGCCTTCTTCTCAGCCGACTTCTCGGCCGAAGCAGCCTTCGCTGGGAGCTTCTTCGCGGTCACCGACTTTGCCGGGGCCTTCGCTGCCGGGGCGGCGGTCTTCTTCGCCGGGGCAGTATCCCCCGAAGCAGCCTTCGCTGGGAGCTTCCTGGCCGGAGCAGCGGCCTTCTTCGCTGGGGCCTTCTTCGCTGGGGCCTTCTTCGCTGGGGCCTTCCTGGCCGGGGCCTTCTTCTCTGGGGCGGTATCCCCGGAAGCAGCCTTCGCTGGGGCCTTCTTCTCAGCCGAAGCAGCCTTCGCTGGGTTCTTCTTCGCGGTCACCGACTTTGCCGGGGCCTTCGCTGCCGGGGCAGCGGTCTTCTGCTTCACGGCGCTTTTACCTCCCGAACTCCGCTCATCAGGCATGTCTGGCCCTTTCCCTGCCCTTCATTCGCTGCATCGT
>DAHXND010000233.1 GCA_027366675.1 Acidimicrobiales bacterium | reverse complement strand
GCCGATATCGTCTGCAGGTTATTCTTCACGCGGTGGTGGACTTCACGAATAGACGCGTCCTTCGATAGCAGCAACCTGTCAAGCCTACGGACGTCGCTCACATCCCGCAGCACGACAAGCAGTCCGCTCAAAGACCCGCCGGCGACGAGCGGGAGGCAGTGCAAGAGAACTGTGATGTCAGGGCGCCGCTCTATCTCTTCTATCACGGGCAGGCGAGTGTGTATAGCCCTGTCCACGGCCGACTCATCGAGGCCCATCTCCCTGAGACTCTGCCCCCGCAGGTTGGCGTAGATACCTATACGATGCAATGCACTAGTAGCGTTCGGAGAGGCGAAGACCACCAAACCATCTGAGTCGACCAGGAGAATGCCGTCCCCTACCCGCGGAGCCTCCTCGGTCACGAACTCCTGCTCGAAGGGGAACGAGCCCTCGGCCACCATCGCAGCGAGCCTCGAGAAGACGTCCAGGTACGTCTTCTCGAGCTCGCCGGGGCGCCTGCCCGCCACCAGGCGGTGGGCCCTGACCATAACAGCAGGTACCTCCCTCCCCCTACGAACCGGAATGCACTCCACCCGGGCAGGCTCATCGTCCCCCGGTAGCGAGAGGTCGCCGGATACGATCCGCCCCTCATTCAGGGCGTCAACCGCCAACAGCCACGACGAGGCATCGACCACCTCTCCTACGAGATCCTGAGGGTAAAGCGTCTGGCTGGTCGTGGGTCGTATCTGACCAAGCACAACGAGCCTGTCACTCTCCTCTACTGGAGATCTGGCTGGCTGTGCGGGTGAAAGAAGTAATAGATCTGAAAATGATAGATCTGCCAGCAGGCCCCAGGAGGCTGTCAGGCGCTGGACATGCGCGACCTCTGCTGGGGCAAGCTTGGCCTGCTCCCACGCCTGCTCGATCTTACGTCTGCCGGCAACTGCGATATCGCTCAGCTCTGGCTCCTAGTATCGTGAACGGGGGTAGTAGCGGGCATCATAGGCGACCAGCGGCATCCGTGATCCAGAATCATGTGATCCAGAGCTGCTCACCGAGCCGCAGGAGTGCACCAGAATCATGTGCTCCAGAGCTGCTCACCGAGCCGCAGGAGCCCGCCCAGGTCGTATATGTCATCTGCGAAGAACGGCACCGTCACAGTGACCTCTGCCCTCGAGTCGACACTGGCTCCCTGCTCGGCTTCGCGGCGCGCCACCACCTGGAAGTTCCGAAAGCTCTCCGCCACCGTCCGGAGCACCGATTCCGACGAGCTCGTGGTCATCCGGGTAACTTGCCCTTCCTGCTCGCCTTCCCCTGGTGCACAAGGCCCAGCCGGATCACATACCTGTTCCGCAAGCGTTCTCGAGCCCTCCAAGAGACGGCCCGCCACGTGCGCCCCAGCTCTGTCGCGCAGGTAGTCCGGAAGGACCTTGTTCAGCACCATGGCTCCCAGGTTCAGATGCCGCTCTGTGAGGCTGTCCGCGAAGAACTCCGCCTCACGCAGCGGGACGGACTCCAACGTAGATACAACGATAAACGTAGTACGATCGGCTGCCAGCAGGCTTTGCACAGCTCTCGCACGCTCGACGAAACCGTCATACATCGTCTGGAACAGAATGAAGAACTCGGCAATATCCGATAGAAACTGTGTCCCCAAGATTCTATCTGCTATCTGGTAGAATGGTCGCGACGCGAAACTAATCAACCGGGACCGATATGGAACGATTAGCCACCTGAGCAACCGGCTGGAAAAGAAGTCTGCCATCCTGGCAGGGGCCTCCAGGAAGTCGATGGCATTGCGGGTGGGCGGTGTGTCGACCACTATCAGGTCATAGCGGCCCTCCTTGTGGAGCTCGTAGAGCCTCTCCATGGCTATGTACTCATGGCTCTGGACGAACCGCCCGGAGATGTTCTCGTACAGGGGATTCTCCAAGATCTTCGCTGCGGTTCCCGCATCGGGAGCGTGACGTCTAACAAGGTCGTCCCAGGACTGCTTGGTGTCGAGCATGGCGGCCCAGAGCTCACCGCGTGGTCGCAAGCCAGCCTCGGAGAATCTGTCCCTGGGCACCATCCTCTCTTCGTTCCCGATCCCGGCCAGGCCGAGTGCATCGGCCAGGCGCCGTGCCGGATCGATTGTCAGCACGAGGACGCGACCTTCCTGCTCGATGGCAG
>DAHXND010000208.1 GCA_027366675.1 Acidimicrobiales bacterium | reverse complement strand
CCGTTGAACGGGTCGGTTCGTGTGAGCGGCGCCAAGAACGCGGTCCTGAAGCTCATGGTGGCGAGCATTCTCGCTCCGGGCCGTCACGTGCTGGGCAATGTGCCGAACATAACGGACGTATCCTTCATGAGAGCTCTGCTGGGTGTCATGGGGGTGCAGAGCAGGTTGGACCAGGAGGGCGAGCGCCGGGATCTGACCCTTGTCACCCCTGAGACTCTCGTTCCCGACACCCCATACGAGATGGTGGCCCGCATGCGCGCCTCCATTGTCGTGCTGGGCCCCCTGCTCGCTCGCCACGGCCATGCCCGGGTCGCTCTTCCCGGCGGCGACGATTTCGGCCAGCGTCCGGTTGACATCCATCTGAACGGCCTGTCCAGGATGGGGGCAGAGATAAAGCTGGCGCAGGGGGATATCGTAGCGCGTGCTGGGCGGCTTCATGGGGCGCGCCTGGTTCTCGAGTATCCCAGCCACACGGCGACAGACAACCTCATGATGGCAGCGGTCTTGGCCAGGGGAAGCACGGTCATAGAGAACGCGGCGCGTGAGCCGGAGGTGGTGGACCTGGCTGGCTGCCTTGTCGAGATGGGTGCCCGCATAGAGGGGGCGGGAACGTCCCACGTCGAGATCGAAGGGGTAGACGAGTTGCGTCCAGCCAGGCACGAGGTGATGGCTGATCGCGTGGAAGCCGCGACATGGATGGCGGTGGCAGGTCTTACGCAAGGGAACGTGCTGGTCGAGGGAGCTCGCGCCGAGCATATGGACATGCTGCTGGCGAAGCTGGAAAAGATGGGCATCGTCATCGACGCCTCGCTCGATGGCATAAGAGTCTCCGCGGAAGGCAGGCTGCGCTCTGTCGATGTTGCCACGCTTCCTTATCCAGGCGTGGCCACCGACTACGAGCCACTGATAGTGGCGATGCTGTCAGTGGCAGACGGGGTCGGGATAGTGACGGAGAACCTCTTTGCCGGGCGCTTCAGGTATGTGGACGAGCTCGTGCGCATGGGCGCAGATATTCGCACCGAGGGCCATCATGCCGTTGTCAGGGGGGTGCCTCGCCTGGCCGGAGCTCCCGTCGTGGCCCCCGATCTCAGGGCTGGTGCTGCGCTCGTGCTCGCTGGACTGGTAGCAGATGGCGAGACTGTTGTGAGCGGCGCGCATCACGTCGATCGGGGGTATGAGAACCTGGAGGGGAAGCTCGCGCGCCTGGGGGCAAAGGTATGGCGCCAGTGAAGGCGAGCCCGGCTTTGCGCGTCCCTGAGCTGTTCCGCGAGGCTGAACAGGGCAGCCAGCTCGCTCTGGGTCGCCTTGTCAGTCTCGTAGAGCAAGGCGGTTCTCCTGCTGCTGAGGTGAGCTCTATCTGTGCTTCGCGGGCCTCTTCCGCCTATGTCATAGGCATGACGGGAGCGCCTGGAGCGGGTAAGTCCACGCTCGTGAGTAGGCTCATAGCTGAGGCAAGGGCGCAGAGTGAGCGAGTCGCTGTCCTCGCGATAGATCCGACATCTCCCCTGACCGGAGGTGCGATGCTCGGAGACCGCGTCAGGATGCAGGATCACGTGCTCGACAGTGGCGTGTTCGTGCGATCGATGGCGACGAGGGGGCATCTGGGCGGGTTGGCCCTCGCCGTTCCCCAGGTCGTGCGGCTGCTCGACGCTATGGGGTTCGGGAAAGTGATCGTGGAGACAGTGGGGGTGGGCCAGGTGGAGGTGGAAGTGGCATCGCATACAGATACGGTTGTGGTAGTGGTGACACCGGGCTGGGGCGACGCCGTGCAGGCTCATAAGGCTGGCTTGCTCGAAGTAGCGGATATCTTCGTCGTGAACAAGGCGGACCGGCCTGGCGCCGACGCGACGCGACGCGATCTGGAGGCCATGCTCGATCTTGGCAGCCCGATTGATTGGCGTCCTCCCGTGCTCATGAGCGTGGGCATCACCGGCGAGGGAGTTCCCGAGATATGGAAGTCCATCCTTGATCACCGGGATTTTCTGGACGGGGAGCGCCTTGCCGAGCGCAGGAGCATCAGGCTCGAGGAGGAGCTGAGACGCCTTGTCCGGGAGATGCTGGATGCCCGTGCCCAGGAGATCATGGCTTCGCCGGCTGGGGCTTCCCTGCTGTCGCAGGTTGCCGCAGGGACCGTCGATCCCTGGGGCGCGGCACGTCGTCTGCTGGATGGAAGGGAATCTGATGCCGCTGATACCGGGCAGTCCTAGCTCTTGCTGCCAGGATCTGGCGTGACCGTGCCAGGCTTCCCCCTGGTATCTTCCGAGGGCGTTCATGGCCTCGAAGGGCACGATCTGATTACCACCGATCCTCTCTCTGGGGACCCTCAGTGGTACCGGCGAGCGGTCTTCTACGAGTGCTACGTTCGTGGATTCTTCGATGCGAACGGCGATGGCATAGGAGACTTCGAGGGGCTGGTAGCGAAGCTCGACTACCTGGCCTGGCTCGGGGTGAGCTGCCTGTGGCTGCTTCCGTTCTATGAGTCCCCACTGAAGGACGGTGGCTACGACATCAGTGATTTCTTTACGGTGCTCCCGGCGTACGGGAAGGTCGACGACGTGGTGACCCTGCTCGACAGGGCGCACCGGCTGGGCATACGCGTCATCTCAGACCTCGTGCTGAACCACACGAGTGATCAGCACCCATGGTTCCAGGAGTCCCGGTCATCCAGAGACAACCCGAAGGCGGAGTGGTATGTGTGGGGCGATGATGATCGGGCATTTCCTGATGCTCGCATACTTTTCCCCGATGTCGAGCACTCGAATTGGACCTGGGCACCGGATCGTGGGCAGTACTACTGGCACCGGTTCTACTCGCATCAACCAGACCTGAACTACGAGAATCCCGAGGTGGCCGAGGCCATGCTCGAGGTAGTTCGCTTCTGGCTCCAGCTCGGCATGGACGGCTTCAGGCTCGATGCCGTGCCATACCTATCTCAGAAGGAGGGGACCACGTGTGAGAACCTTCCCGCCACTCACGCCTACCTGCGCCGGGTTCGCAAGGAGGTCGATGATTCGTTCCCCGGTCGGGTGCTGCTCGCAGAAGCCAACCAGTGGCCTGCCGATGTCGTCGACTACTTCGGAGATGGCGATGAATGCCACATGTGCTTCCATTTTCCTCTGATGCCCCGGCTGTTCATGGCAGTGCGTCGCGAGCAGCGTTTCCCGGTTACGGAGATCCTCGCCCAGATGCCGGATATACCTGCCGGATGCCAGTGGGCCATGTTCCTGCGTAACCACGATGAGCTGACGCTCGAGAAGGTGAGCGACGACGAGCGTGACTACATGTACGCGGAGTACGCCAGAGACCCCAGGATGCGACGACATATGGGCATAGGTCGCCGCTTGTCTGCGCTCCTCGACGGAGATCGCAGCGTGGCCCAGCTTCTCTATGCGTTGCTGTTCTCCTTACCCGGCAGCCCGGTCATCTACTACGGGGATGAGATCCTCATGGGGGACAATATCTATCTGGGCGATCGCGACAGCGTGAGGACGCCCATGCAGTGGTCCCCGGATCGGAACGGCGGTTTCAGCACA
>DAHXND010000164.1 GCA_027366675.1 Acidimicrobiales bacterium | reverse complement strand
CGTGGAGATGACCAGGAAACGGGTGTCCGAGGGCCTGGTGGAGGCGTTCTCGGAGACGTGCCCATCATGTGGAGGGCGCGGGATCATATTCGACGAGGCGCTCCTCGAGTCCAGCCCGTCCGGCTTGACGAGTGGTTCGTGATCCGCTCCCGTGTTAGCATGACGAACCGTCCTATGTATGCCGTCATAGCCACCGGAGGGAAGCAGGAGATCGTACGTCCTGGCCAGCGCGTCAGCGTCGAGAGGCTTGGCGTCCCCGAAGGCACCGCAGTGTCCTTCACCCCCGTTCTGGTGGTAGACGGCGATACTGTGCTGGCCAGAGCCCATGAGCTCAGCGGCGCAGTCGTGACGGGACGAGTCGAGGCGATCGTTCCCGGCAAGAAGATACGCGGCTTCACCTACAAGCCGAAGACCAGGAGCAGGCGGCGCTACGGGCATCGCCAGTGGTTCTCCGCCGTGCGTATAGAGGCAGTAGGATACGGGGACCACGTGGAGCGCGTCGGAGAGCAGGTGACAGCCGAGGCCGAGGTGGATCTAGAGGTCCAGGATCTAGAGGTCCAGGATCCAGAGGCCGGTGAGGCTCGATCGGGTAAGGGTCAGGGCGACGAGACGGCTGAAGCGGTGGAAGGAGGTTAGTCATGTCGAAGACCAAGGGTGGGGGATCCACCAAGAACGGCCGTGACTCGAATGCGCAGCGGCTCGGAGTGAAGGTGTTCGATGGCACTGCCGTATCCGCCGGGTCGATTATTGTCCGCCAGCGTGGCACCCACTTCCATCCCGGAGTGAATGTCGGACGCGGAGGAGACGACACCCTGTTCGCGACGGCAGATGGGCGTGTGAAGTTCGGCACCCGAAAGGGGCGGCGCCTGGTCGATGTCCTGCCTTGAGCAGGCCTGTCGCGGGCTCTAACACGTCTGATCATCACTCGAGCTTCGTAGATGTAGCCCAGCTCCATGCCCGGGGAGGCGACGGAGGCGCAGGAGCGGTCTCTTTCCGCCGTGAGGCTCATGTGGCCCGGGGAGGCCCTGATGGCGGTGACGGCGGCAGGGGTGGGGATGTCTGGTTGGTGGCTTCCCGCAATCACTCCTCGCTGATCGGTTTCGCGAATCATCCCCATCGCCGCGCCGGTGACGGCACGCACGGCCAGGGAGGTCGGCGCGCCGGGCGTTCCGGGCAGGACTGCATAGCAGAGGTTCCGGAGGGAACGGTGGTGCATTCCCTGGACGGACGGCCGGTGGCTGATCTCGCCGTCGCAGGAGACAGGTTCCTGGCGGCTCGTGGAGGGATTGGCGGGCGTGGCAACGCCAGCTTCCTGTCGAACCGGCGCCGTGCTCCCGGCTTCGCGGAGCAGGGCGAGGTGGGTGAGGAGATCTGGTACGACCTGGAGCTGAAGCTGCTCGCGGATGTGGCTCTGGTGGGCTTCCCGAACGCCGGGAAGTCGACTCTCATATCGAAGATCTCCGCAGCGCGCCCCAAGATAGCGGATTATCCGTTCACGACCTTGGAGCCGCACCTCGGCGTCGTGCGGCTTGCCAGGTGGCTGGGGCCCTCTCGGGCCGAGGCACTGTCGGATCTCGTGGTCGCAGATGTACCGGGCTTGGTGGAGGGCGCAGCAAGCGGGCGCGGCCTCGGCCTGGCATTCCTCAGGCACGTCGAGCGAGCACGCGTGCTGTGCATCCTCCTCGATCCAGCCCCTGAGGCGGGTTGCGAGCCATCCGAGCAGTACCGGATCCTTCTCGCGGAGCTCGGCCGGTACAAGCCATCACTCCTCGAGCGCCCGCGCGTTCTTGCGTGGTCGAAGGTGGACATGTGGCCGCTCTCCGGAGGGGCAGGTTCGGGGGAGCTGCCTGGCGGCACGGGGGACGCGTACGGAGGACAGGTACCACTTCCCATCTCGGGGGTCACCGGCGCCGGGCTGCGAGAGCTCCTGGGGCTCCTGGAGGCACTTGTTCGCTCGGAGCGCGCAGGCGAGGTGAAGGTGTTGCGCGAGCCGGTGGTGCATCGCCCGCTTCCCGAAGAGATGGCAGTGCATAGGGACCCATCGGGCATCTGGGTCGTGGAGGGACGAGCCCCCGAGCGTGCGGTCCGGCTCTCGGACATGAACGATGCGCAGGCAATGGCCTACGCATCGCGAAGGCTGGCTTCGCTCGGTGTGGAGCGCATGCTCAGGAGGGCCGGGGCGAGACGCGGAGACACGATCCGTATCGGAGCGATGGAGCTCACCTACGAGCCGGATGACGTGACGGAGGACGCTAGGCACTGATGGCTCGCAACGGGCCCCTCGTCGTGGTGAAGATCGGCTCGTCCTCCGTCACGGCACGGGGGGGCGGGGTGAACGTCGGCGCAGTGAGGAAGCTCTGCACAGAGGTGTCTGAACTCGTCCTCGGTCGCTTCGGGAGAGCGGTGATCGTGACGTCTGGGGCAATCGCTGCCGGCCGGGCAGCGATCGGGGGTGCTGCTGCCGGCCGGGCAGCGATCGGGGGTGCGGCTGCCACCGGGGGATCCGAGGCCGTGGAACCGGCTGGCGGGCTGGAGGCGCAGAGCGCGCTCCAAGCCTTGGCAGCCATCGGCCAGCACCGGCTGATGCGCGTCTACGAGGACGGTCTTGCCGAGCACGGCCTGCTGGGTGCCCAAGTCCTCCTCTCGCCTCTCGACTTCATGGACAGGCGCCAGTACCTGAGGGCCCGTGGAACCCTGGAGCACCTGCTCGCGCTGGAGGACCCCGTCTGCGTGCCGGTGGTGAACGAGAACGACGCCGTAGCGGATGAGGAGATACGCCTGGGGGACAACGACCGCCTGGCGGCTCTGGTGGCTCACCTCCTCTCTGCAGATCTGCTCCTGTTGCTGACCGACACGGCTGGCCTGCTCACAGCAGATCCTCGTGCCTCAGGGGACGGCCCTGCCCCGAGCCTGATAGAGGATGTAACCGCCGTTGATGCCGATCTGGAAGCGCTCGCGGGGGGCCCCGGTAGCGCTGTAGGCAGCGGGGGAATGGCGACGAAGGTGGCTGCTGCCCTCATAGCTTCATGGTCTGGGATACGCGCGGTCGTGGCTGCGGCCGAGCGTGAGAACGTTGTCGCAGACTCCCTGGACCATGCACCCGGGATAGGTACGGTGTTCCCGGCGAGGGGAGTCCGGCTCGGGGCGCGCAAGCTCTGGATAGCCTTCGCTGTCGCCCCTGCCGGCAGGATCCTGGTGGACGAAGGCGCGCGCCGGGCTCTCCTCATGGATGGAGGATCGCTCCTTCCATCCGGCGTGCTGCGGGTGGAAGGGGACTTCGCCGAGGGGGACGCCGTCGAGATCGTGGGTCCGGACGGAGTTGTGTTCGCCAAGGGACTTGTCAGGATGGGAGCCGGCGATGCGCCAGAGTGGATCGGCAGGCGTACCTCGGAGCTGAAGGACGGGACGCCTGGCGAGGTGGTGCATCGTGACGACCTCGTCCTTACGGCCAGGTAGGCTCTCCCGGGTGGGAATCGCCTCCGTCAGAGAGCTGGGAGAGCGTGCGAAGGCTGCCAGCCGGGCTACTGCACGGTCGTCGACGGCGGTGAAGGACGCCATGCTGCTCGCGGCCGCAGAGGGATTGTCCGAGGCCGCAGGAGTGATCCTGAGCGCCAATGCGGCCGACGTGGAGGAGGCGGGAGCGAACGGAGCATCTGCCACCTCGCTCGACAGGTTGCGTCTTACCCCGGCTCGCCTGGAAGCCATGTCGGCAGGGCTGCGCTCGGTCGCTGCCCTGGCGGATCCGGTGGGGATGGTGGTCGATGGCTGGGTCCGGCCGAACGGGCTCCGGGTGGAGCGTGTCCGGGTGCCTTTGGGCGTGATCGGGATCATCTACGAGAACCGCCCGAACGTCACGAGCGATGCAGCGGGCCTATGCGTGAAGGCCGGTAATGCGTGCCTGCTGCGGGGATCGGCGTCTGCACTGCGTTCGAACCGGGCCATCGTGGACGTGCTGCGGAGCGCATGTGCTGCTACCGGTCTGGACGAGGACTCCGTGCTCCTCGTCGACGATCCCGGCCGCGAGGCTGCAGTAGCTTTCATGCAGATGGACGGCATCGTCGACTGCCTCATCCCCCGTGGGGGCCGGGATCTGATAGCGACGATCCGGGAGCATGCGACCGTTCCTGTGGTGATCGACGGAGATGGCAACTGCCACGTCTACGTAGATGCAGCAGCCGATCTGGACATGGCCACGGACATAGTGGTGAACGCGAAGGTGCAGCGACCTGGTGTCTGTAATGCTGCGGAGACCTTGCTCGTTCATCGCGATGTAGCCGATCCGTTCCTGAAGCGTGCGGCGAAGGCTCTGGAAGGGGTGGAGCTGGTCGGCGACGATCGTTCGCGTGCCATAGTTCCTTCCATGTCTGTCGCGACCGACGATGACTACGCGACGGAGTTCTTGTCGCTGAAGCTGGCCGTGAAGGTTGTGGACGGGATAGCCGAGGCGATAGACCACATAGCCAGGTTCGGGAGCGGACATTCAGAGGCTATCGTTACGAGAGATCTTATGGCCGCCGAGCGTTTCGTGAGGGAAGTCGATGCAGCGGCAGTGCTGGTGAATGCCTCCACTCGTTTCGTGGACGGCGGTGAGCTCGGGCTGGGAGCCGAGATCGGCATAAGCACCCAGAAGCTGCATGCCCGCGGTCCGATGGGACTCGTGGAGCTCACCAGCCCGAAGTTCGTGATCCGCGGCGATGGACAGGTGCGGGCGTGAGGGGTTGGCCGGGTGCGGGCGTGAAGAGTTGGCCGGGCGGGCGTGAGGAGTTGGCCCGGTGCGGGCGTGAGGCGATTAGAAAGGTGCGGGCGTGAAGAGTTGGCCGGGCGGTCTCGTGATGGTACAGGAAAGCGATCGGCTCGCATCGGGCAAGGATGGCGGTTGCCGAGGCAGGGAGAGGTGATATCGTGACTTCGCAGGTGACGGGCGTGCTCGCCCCGGCATTCGCATCGATCGAAGAGGTTCTGGAGCGCCTCGCCTCCTCGGGGTACCTGGCGAACGGGCAGATCGCGAGCGCGGTTTTCCTGGCAGATCGCCTGTCTAAGCCGGTCCTCGTCGAAGGGCCAGCCGGGACCGGCAAGACAGAGCTGGCGAAGGCCGTGGCTATGGCCACCGGGCGTAGGCTCATACGTCTCCAGTGCTACGAAGGTCTCGACGAGGCGAAGGCCCTCTACGAATGGAACTACCGCAAGCAGCTCTTGTCGCTCGAATCACATCGCCGCGGCGCGAGCGACGAATCGGAAGCGGACGAGCTTTTCGGCGAGAAGTACCTCCTGACCCGGCCACTTCTCGAAGCGATACGAGCTACCGAACCGGTCGTCCTGCTGATAGACGAGGTAGATCGGGTAGAGCTCGAGACCGAGGCTCTGATGCTGGAGGTTCTCTCTGACTACCAGGTATCGGTTCCCGAGCTCGGGACGTTGAAGGCAGTGCAGATACCACTCGTGTTCCTCACCTCGAACAACACCCGCGAGCTGTCAGAGGCATTGAAGCGTCGTTGCCTGTACCTGCACATCGACTACCCGACGCCAGAACGCGAGCGCGCGATCCTGGAGTCCAGGGTGCCGGGCATAGGGCATCACCTGGCGGAGCAGGTCGCCCAGGTCGTGTACTCGGTGAGAGCGCTGGACCTGAAGAAGCCACCGTCCATCTCGGAGACGATCGACTGGGCGAGGACGTTGATCCTGCTGGGGATAGAGCACGTGGATGCAGAAGAAGCGAGAGATACGCTGAACCTGCTGCTGAAGTACCGCAGTGATCTGGAGAAGGCGGCGAAGGAGCTGGCCCTGGAGGACGGCCCAGCGCTTTCCTGAATGCTCGACGTACTGGACGACTTCGTAGCGGAGCTCAGAGCTGCCGGCTTGCCTGTGTCCACTACAGAGCTTCTGGACGCTGCCAGCGCACTACGACAGATTCCCATAGCGGATCGTGGAGCACTGAAGGATGCGCTCGGGGCGACGATGATAAAGTCCCAGGCTCATTGGCCCGCATTCGACACCGTCTTCGAGGTCTTCTTCGCGCTGCGCGGTGAAGGGCTCGCCATCCCCGGGAAGGATCGGGAGTCCCAGGATGCCGCCGAGATGGAGGCGCTCCGGGCTCTGGACGACCGCTTGCGAGCCTCGGGCATGGGCAGGCAGGGCGGGGGAGGCGCTGGCCTCAGCCCGGAAGACCTCATAGAGCTCATATACCATGCGCTCAGCGCCGAGAACGCAGGCGTCCTGGAGGCAGCCGCCGGTCTCGCCGTGCTCGCATTCGCAGGAATGGAGCCTGGTCGTCCGGTCGGGGGCGTGTACTACCTGTACAGGACCATGCGCCGGCTGGACATGGATCGCCTGGCAGTCCGGCTGGCTGATCACATAGATCGGGAGCGTGCCGGTAGCGGGAGCGGGCTCGACCGGCGGCTGGCGAGCGACGAGGCGCGCCGCCGCTTGGAAGCGTTTCGCCGCCAGATCGAGACGGAGATCCGTCGCCGGCTCGTAAGCGATCGCGGGGCTTCTACGCTCGCCAGGAGCATCCGCCCTGTGCTCGTCGAGGATGTCGAGTTCATGCACTCATCGAGGGACGAGATGGCTGCGCTGGCGCGGGCACTTGCCCCGATGGCAAGACGGCTCGCTGTACGACTGGAGCGCCGGAGGCGACACGGTCGCCGCGGGGTG
>DAHXND010000152.1 GCA_027366675.1 Acidimicrobiales bacterium | reverse complement strand
ACATAAATGCTGCGCTCAACCTCCGCGACTGGCCGGACTATGCCAGTCGTGGCTCAGTTGGAGCCACGGCCCCGCACGTCAGCAGTTCCGTTGGCAGCAACGGAGACGGCGGCTCAGATGCTCAGGGGACTGTGCACCTGGGGAGTGGACGTCAGACTGGTGCCCCGGTGCCAGCCGTCTACGGTGAGGCCAGAACCGAACCCAGCGATGGGGGAGGAACCCCGCAAGGGGTGCATCCGAGATGAGACTCACTAACGCTCACTCGGGTGCAACGGCAACCGGCGGGTCCTGTCACCCCCAATGTCTCGCCTGCCCGGAGGGCCAGCATGGTCGCCAAGGATAGAGGATGCCAGGCTCTCGGTGAACCCTCTGCTCCAGGGGACTTCCCGGGTGATGGCGATGCGAGTGCTGTCGCCATCCTGCTCGGGAGGCCTCCCATGGCATCTTACGTCGTGGTCGTCCGGGACTCTCTTGGTGGGCCAGTGGTGATAGAGAACTCGCCTCTTCTAGACGATGGGATCCCGATGCCGACGCGCTGGTGGCTGGTCGATCGGGAGCTGAGGCGTGAGGTCAGCAGGTTGGAGACCAAGGGAGGGGTCCGGCAAGCCGAACGCTCGGTCGATCCAGGTGCCCTGATCGAGGCACATGAGCGCTACGCGCTGCTACGCGATGCCGCCCTTCCGGCTGGCTACGCGGGTCCGAGGGCGAGCGGCGGCGTCGGGGGGACCAGGCGGGGCGTGAAGTGCCTGCACGCTCATCTGGCATGGTATCTGGCAGGGCATTCCGATCCCGTTGGTGCGTGGGTAGCAGGACGGCTGGCGGCAACCATCGCTGATCGTGGCTTAGATGCCACCATCCCATCCGATTGCCGTCGTATCCCAGATGGATATGAGGCACTAACGCCAGGGCTGGTCGATGGCTCACGAGCATCGGAGTCTGGGCTATGACGACCACCACGGGAAGTGGCGCCCTTGCGGCCATAGACTGCGGCACGAACTCTACCAGGATTCTTATCGCAGACAGGTCCGGTTGTCCTTTGGAGCGGCTAGCCACCATCACGCGCCTCGGTGCGGGGGTAGACAGCACCCACACCATCGACGCCGCGGCGATCGAGCGGACTGTCGCAGCGCTCTCCAGCTACCGGCTGGTCATGAGTCACCACGGCGTGACCGATGTAAAGATGGTGGTGACCGCCGCCGGCCGTGATGCCACCAATGCCTCGGAGGTGCTGCACGCATTCGCTCAGGCGAGCGGTGTGACCCCGGACCTCCTCAGCGGCGAGGAGGAAGGCCGGCTATCCTTCGCCGGTGCCACGGCGTCCCTTGGACGAGGAAGCGGTCCGTATCTCGTTGCCGACATAGGCGGGGGGTCGACTGAGATCGTGTTCGGGCACGAAGGGGATCACTCACCCGCGGTGAGGTCGCTCCAGATGGGATGTGTGAGGCTGACGGAACGTTTCCTTCGCCACGACCCTCCGCTGCCTGTGGAGATCACCACCGCCCGCGCATTCGTCGCTGAGGCTATTGGCCAGGTTCGTAGGGAGTTACCAAGAGAGGCCACTACGAGCACCCTCGTCGGCGTCGCCGGAACCGTGGCGGCCCTGGTGCGCTTGGAGCGAAGATTGCCCGGCTACCGAAGAGAGCAGGTCCACCATGTGACGGTTGCACGCGAGACCGTCGAATTATGGGTATCACGACTCGGAAGTGAGTCGAACGCAGAGCGTCGCCTTCATGTGGGCATGGAGCCGGATCGCGCTGATGTGCTGCTCGGAGGGCTGATGATTCTCGACGGGCTTCTTCAGGGCTTCGGAATGAACGAGCTGATCACATCTGAGGAGGACATACTGGACGGTATGATAGGAGAGCTCTTGCATAAGACGGCGTGCATTCACGATGGCGAGATCCCGCAGCCGTCATCTCTTCCGACTCCCGTGCCGCCTGAGTCGCTGCCATGAGTGATCAGCACTCCTACCGTATGGATGTTCTCGACGTGCTGGAGGCGGAGGCGATGATGGTCGTACGGGAAGCGGCGGCGCAGTTCAGGAAGGTAGCACTCGCCTTCTCCGGAGGCAAGGACTCCACGGTTCTCCTGCACGTGGTACGTAAGGCTCTCTGGCCCCAAGCAATGCCGTGGCCGATGCTCTACATAGAGACGGGCTACAGCTTTCCAGAGGTAAGATCCTTTTGCGACGACATATCACAGGAAGCTGGATGTGAGCTCATAGTCGCATCTGTCGAAGACGCGATCTCAGCCGGGCTCGTGGAGGATCGCGGACCTGGAGTGTCACGGAACCTGGATCAGATCCCGGTGCTCTTGGCTGCCATCCAGGCCAATGGCTTCGATGCTCTGCTGGGTGGCGCCCGGCGTGACGAGGAGAGATCCCGCGCCAAGGAGCGAATATTCTCGCTGAGAGATGAGTTCGGCCGCTGGGATCCGCGCCGCCAGAGGCCGGAGCTGTGGAGCATGCTGAACGGAAGAGCTCGGCCGGGCGAGCATTTCAGGGTGTTCCCGCTGGCGAACTGGACAGAACGGGATATCTGGCATTACATAGCCCGGGAGCGGATCGCCATTCCCTCCATTTACTTCTCTCATGAGCGCGACGTATTGCCAAAGGACGGGCTGCTACTGCCGGTCTCCCCATGGACTGGGGGGGGCGGGCCGGTGCAGCGCCTCAGGGTCCGGTTTCGTACCGTCGGGGACATGATGTGCACGGCTGCCATCGAGTCGAAGGCAGGAACGGTAGATGAAGTCTTGGAAGAGCTGTCCATATGGCGGACCAGTGAGCGTGCCATGACGAGAGTGGACGACCGGACATCAGATAGCGCCATGGAGGATCGTAAGCGTGATGGCTACTTCTGACCGGGGTATTGCTCCGGAGCTACCAGGGGGCCAGACAGTACCGCTGAGCACGGCATGGTCCATGCGGCCAGCCACGGAGCAGTAGAGATGCAGCAGGTCGGCAACGAGCACAGGGAGCTGCTACGCGTGGCCACGGCTGGCTCGGTGGACGATGGCAAGTCGACACTGGTGGGGAGGATGTTCTCGGACACGGGGAACATCCTCGACGATCAGCTCGATCTCTTGGCGAGATCCAGCAGGGCGAGAGGTCAAGCTGATAGCGATCTTGCGCTGCTGACAGATGGGCTCCGAGCAGAGCAGGAACAGGGTATCACTATCGACGTCGCCTATCGAAGCTTGGAAAGCGTGCACAGGCGAATAATGCTGGCCGACTCTCCAGGTCATGTGCAGTATACGCGCAATGCTGTTACTGCCATGTCGAACGCAGATGTGGCTTTGATCCTGGTGGATGTCACCGGAGGCCTGGTTCCTCAGGCCCGCCGGCACTTGGTACTGGCTTCGTTGCTGCATGTTCCGCATATCGTTCTGTGCCTGAACAAGATGGACCTGGTTGGTTGGAGCGAGAGTGCGTTCGAAGACTTCAGGGAGGACTTCGAAGAATTCGCATCTAGGTTGGATCTGGCCGATGTCACACTCATACCGATCTCTGCCCTCTACGGTGACAATGTTGTACACCGCTCCGAGCATATGGATTGGTATGAAGGCTACGCGCTTCTATCATTGCTGGACTCTATCCATGTGGCGTCGGATAGGAATCTGATTGATCTCAGGTTCGTTGTGCAGCGAGGGATCTGGGTGCCCGGTAAGCGGCCTAACGGCTACCGTGGCTATGCCGGGTACGTTGTGAGCGGGGTAATGTATCCGGGGGAGGAGCTCGTGTCCCTGCCTTCTGGATATAGGGCTACTGTTGCCGGAATCGACATGGGCGGTGCCTCTATCGATTCAGCTTTCTGGCCACTTGCGATCACCGTTCGCCTGGCTGATGACCTGGACATGGATCGCGGTAACGTTCTGAGTCGGCCGAATAACCAGCCAATAGTGGGTCAGGATCTGGCTGTTATGACGTACTGGATGGGAGAGCGACCCCTGACTTCCGGGCAGCAGCTGCTGGTTCAGCATCCGAGCCAGCTTACGAAGGTGCGAGTCGAAGATCTGAATTACCGTCTGGACATAGAAACTCTGCACAGAGATCACGAAGCGGGGGTGTTGGCGACGAACGACATAGGCCGCGTGAGGTTCCGCTGCGCCCAGCCTCTGTGCTACGACTCCTATCGAAGGAATCGCCTTCTCGGAGGTGTGCTACTCGTCGATGAGATGACTGGCGACACTGTCGGGGCGGGCACCATCTTGGATGCGGGAGCCTGACGGTGGTGGGGTCAGCCTCTTATAGGGCGGGCGGGGCGGGTGCCACGGTGTGGCTGACGGGCCTCCCTGCAGCAGGGAAGAGCACGCTTGCTTTTCGCGTGGCTGACGAGCTCGCCAGGATAGGGATTGCGGCTGTAGTTCTCGACGGTGACGAGATGCGGCAGGGACTCAATAGTGACCTGGGGTTCAGTGCCGGCGATCGGGCTGAGAACGTGCGGCGAGTCGGAGAGGTGGCCCTGCATCTCGCCAGTTCGGGAATGGTGGCGCTGGTGGCGCTGGTGAGTCCGTTCAGGGTGGACCGTGATCGGGTTAGAGGTCGCCACGAGGCGGCAGGGATATCGTTTTTCGAGGTCCACGTGGCGACGCCTATCTCCCTGTGCCAGGCACGCGACCCGAAGGGTCTCTATGAAGGAGCTAGGCAGGGTGAAGTCACTCAGCTGACGGGCATCTCAGATCCCTACGAGGCGCCGCGCCTGCCTGAGCTGGCTGTCTTCGATGACGAGATGGATCAGGACACTGCCTGCATGAGGGTGCTTGGCCTTCTCGGCCACGATATGGCAGGGGAAGGTAGGGCTGCCCCTGCCCCTGCCCCCGTAAAGGACGCCCTGGAGCTCAGGATCCAGGAGCTCGAGGATAAGCTCAGGCAGGCTAGGGAGGAAGCAGACGAGTTCCGTTATGCGGCCGAAGAGCTCATTGCTCTCCGGAATACCCGCCTATTCAGGTATGCGGCACCGTTGCGCCGGCGCTACAGATCATTCAGGCGCCGCATGTATGGTCAGGATCCGTCGTTGGATCCGGACGACCCTATGGTCTACGGGCGTTTCGTTGCCGCCTACGAGGACCTGGGAGCAGCCGATATGGCGGGGATGCAGCGCACCATGGCGTCCTGGGCTACCTCTCCTGCCTTCTCCGTGCTGATCATAGATGATGAGATATCTGGGTCCGCCAGCGGGGAGAGCGCTCTTCCAAGAACCCTGAAGTCACTGCTAGGCCAGGTATATCCCCACTGGACTGTCCGCGTCCTGACCGGTGGGAGCAGCGCTGCCGAGATCCTGGGCTGCACCGATGACAAGCGTGTCCAGATAGAGCGGATGAAGCCGGGACATTCATGGAGCCAATCAGCGGTCACGTGGCTCCGGTCAGCCGGAGATGGGTGGATCGTGTGGCTGGAGCCTGGTGATGTCCTCGCGGTACACGCGCTGTTCCTGGTCGCACGGGAATCTCTGGAGCATCCAGATGCGCTCATGATCTACACGGATGAGGACCGTTATTCGACTCGCACTGGATCTGCCCAGCCTGGAGATGCCCA
>DAHXND010000133.1 GCA_027366675.1 Acidimicrobiales bacterium | reverse complement strand
TTCAACGGCCCCGGTGAGCCCTCCAACAACTGGGCCCTATGGGAGGCCGCTGGAAAGGTCGAGCCATCCGGTGTCGCGGTGAACTTCTGGAACACCTACGAGGAGCAACTGGACAGGGTGGCATCCATGGGATGTGACGCTTTCCGGCTCTCGGTCGAGTGGGCCAGGATCGAGCGGCGCTCCGGGGACATCGACGAGGAGGCCGTCCAGCACTATAGAAAGATACTCCAGGCGTGCCATAAGAGGCACCTCATGCCGCTCGTGACGCTGCATCACTTCACCCATCCTGCATGGCTGGGCATGGACTTCTGGCTCTCGTCGGACTCAGTGGAGCGCTTCGCCGGATGGGCAGAGGTCGCCGTGAACAGGTTCGGGGATCTCTGCAGGCACTGGATCACACTGAACGAGATAAACATCCTGGGCAGCGCGAGCTATCTCTTCGGCATGTTCCCGCCCGGGCGCAGGATGGCATCTCGTGAAGCGGCAGTGGTCATGGATCACATGCTTGCCGCCCATATAAAGGCGTACGAGGTCATACACAGGCTCCAGGCTGATGCGATGGTCACCACTAACAACGCATCGGCTTCCATCTACGAGTTCGACCGCCTTCTCATGGACGTGCTTGTCGCCCCGAAATATGGCGTTCACAAGGATGCCTATCCTGACTGGATAGAAGCGAAGCGCGCCGAATGGTACGCTGAGCTCCCACCACCTGACGCCCTCGAGACTGTCCTAAGAAAGATAGTCGCCCGCGCGTCCATGACTGGCCTGGGCGGTGAGGGAGGCCGCGCATGGCGAGCGGCTCATGAGGGCGAGCATCCCTGCGCCATGGACATGGTAGGTATTGACTACTACGACCCTGTCGCTTCGCATCATGTGAGATGGCCGGGACACAGGACTGCTGGTGGCAGGAACTGGCTGCCCGCGCGGAACCTCTGGGACGACGTCGTGAATCCGGAAGGGCTCATCACCTACTGCAGGGCCGCTGCCAGAGACGGGTTGCCTGTATGGATCGTCGAGAACGGTTTAGGCACCCGCGTTCGCAACGGTAGGGCGTACCCGCGACTCGACGGCTGGGATCGTAGCCGCTACATCCGGGAGAACCTGGGAGCTATGGCACGAGCCATCGAGGGCGGGATTCCCGTCACCGCCTACTTCCACTGGACCCTCGCCGACAACTACGAATGGGGGAGCTACCAGCCCCGTTTCGGCATATTCGGCGTTGACCGCGAGCGCGCCACGCGTGTTCTGGACACCGACAGCCTGGGTGGTGATGCCGCACAGGCCTACCGCGAGATGATCGGTAAGCTGCGCGCCACTACCTAGCCGGATCACCCCGCCAGCCTGACCACCAGGCCCAGCCTGACCACCAGCTCAGCGTCACCACCGTACCTAGCCAGATCACCCCGCCAGCGTCACCACCAGGCCCAGCCTGACCACCAGCTCAGCTCCCTGCCACCATCGCGTCCCCGACAGCGAGGGCCATCGCCATGATCGTCAGCTGCGGATTGACCTCGGGGCAGCTCGGCAGGAGGGAGGCATCGGCTACCCACACTCCGCGGGTGGTCCGCAGCCGCCCTTCCGGCGTGACCGGATGGCGGCTCGCGTTGCCCCCTGCAGCGACAGTTCCAGTAGGGTGAAAAGCCGCCAGATGGAGCTCTGACGGGCGCGCTACAGCCAACTCCTCCGCTATAGAAGAGGCACTGCGAAGCACTGGCACGCTCCCGATGCCGGTCATGACCTCGGTTGCGCCGGCAGAGAATAGCACCCTCGCTACCACCTCTATCGCTTTCAGAAGCTTCCTTGCATCGCTTTGGCTGAGATCGTATCGGATAACCGTTCGCTTCGCTCCATAGACTCGACCGTTCGACTCGTCGCCTATCATGGCACCTACGGTGACCAGGTGATCCGCCCTCTCGATCTCCCTGAGGAGCTCCTTCCCGTGCCCTGGCAGCACCATCGAGCCCATACCGGGTGGCGTAGCCGTCGCCTCTATGAGTATCCCTTCAGATTCGTGAAACTCCTCGATGCCGGCGCTCTGCAACACCCCGCGCCACGATGTGATCTCTTCATCGAAACGGCCGGCGACACCGACTGCCGGATGCAGCGCCAGGTTCCGCCCTATGGCAGGGTGGCCGGCTATGCCACTGCGCCTGAGCAACGTAGGGGTCTCCGTGGCGCCCGCGGCGATGACGACTGTACTCGCTGATATCACGAAGGTGGACCCATCCGGACGCCTTGCCTGGACTCCAGCGGCCGTGCCGTCCTCTATCAGGACCCGATCTACACGTGCCTCTGAGACTACCCGCGCCCCCGCTGCCGAAGCCTGGGGCAACGCGTTCAGGTGCACGCCGAACTTGGCGTTTCGTGGGCACCCTATGGCGCACTGGCACCGCCCGGCGCAACCGGGAGCGTTACGCCGCAGGGGTCCGGACCTCCAGCCGAGTCTCTCCGCTCCCAGTAAGGTCATCTCGCCATTCTTGCCCAGTACATCCATCGGGGCAGGTGCTACCTGCAAAGTAGCTTCCACCTCGTCCAGATAAGTGCCGAAAGACGCTGGATCAGCCATCGTGAGGCCCATCTCTTCCCTCCAGCGCTTCAGGACTTTCTCGGGCGTGCGGTAGCACGTCCCAGAGTTCACGACAGTGGTGCCCCCTACTGCGCGCCCGATAGGTAGCGCTACAGGAGGCTGCCCAAGCGCTGCCGTCGACCCGCCATCGCGGTAGAGATCTGCGAATCGCTCTATCGGCCTCCCATTCCTGAACTCATCAACGCCATGGCGCCGCCCTTCTTCCACCACGACCACTGACCGCCCAGCACGCGCCAGCGTCCTCGCTATCATCGCACCGCCTGCACCAGATCCCACCACGATCACATCGGCACGACTCTTGGTGGGCCAGGCCATCGACGCTACAACGTCGATCTCGGCATCCAGGCGGGCAGGCGGAACCTCGCGCCCCCGCTCCAGTGTTTCCTCCTCGAACGCGGCTGCTCCCGACACGATAAGCACGAGTGCCTTCAGACCCGTGAGAGCCTGCGAGCCAACCGATGTCGATACCAGGCGATCCAGCACCGAGGATCGCCTCTCAGGCGAGAGGCGTAGGAGCGATGACCCCGTCAGTGCCCTCGACAGCCCGTCGATACCCACTGCCCCGAGGCGCGCCCCGAGCGCGACAAGGTCCGGCTGCTTGGACAGGAACCACTCGAGCTCCGCGCCCAGCGCCTCTGGATGCGGGCCGCCCTCCTCTGGCGGCAGCAGGGCGGCGCACAACCCGCACAGGCTCCTATGCGCGAAGCGCCCTCCCCGCCTTCTCGCCGGCAGGACACCAGCACGCCCTACAGTCACCTCCGTAAGCTGCCCCCATGTCTGCATGGGCGCAATCCTACGGCCTCATGGCGCCTGACCTCTAACCGATCACTCCCCCGGGGGGCCTGAGCCGCTCCCGAGCCAAGCTGCTACGTGGCTGCAACGCTTGCAATAAGGGACGCTAGCGCTGCTCGCGCCGGTCCCTGGGGCGACTTCCTTCGATCCGTGCGGGACGCCCACCGAGGACCACCTGCGTGACCCAGCCACCTGCTCGCCCGAGATCGAGGAGCCGGCACAAGGTCTCCTGGGAGCTGGTGATCGGGATCGACACCCGCTCCAGTGCTGCGCGGGGCCGGGTGAGCTGATCCCTGCCCTTCCTCCCCTGCTCGAAGAAGGACACCAGCTCGAGATCCTCTGGGCTGGCCAGGTAGGCTCGTACTGCGTCCAGCTCGCGCTCCAGGAGATGAACCGCAGCGGATAGGAATCCGGCGTTCCAGCGCGCCATCTCGCTGCTACGGTCCGGAGGGCTGCCAGCCACCCTGGTCACGTCCCTGAAGGACCCAGCGGCCAGGCTCGCCGGCAGCCCGGGGGCACCTGGCACAGCGAAGCTCGTGAGCATCCCCGGCGAAGGAGAGCCGGTGAGCCCTCCCGCGAGCGCCGCAGCCAGCACGTGGGGAAGATGGCTAACCCATGCCATAACCTGATCGTGCTCCGAGGGAGCGACTGGGACGACACGCGCCCCGATCGATCGGCTCAAGAAGGCCGCCACAGCCAGCCATGAGTCGAGATCGGTCCTGTCGTCGATGGCCAGGACCCACGCACAGCCCTCCAGCATTCCTGCGCTGGCGGACCTGAACCCCGCATGCTCGCTGCCAGCCATCGGGTGCCCACCCACGAAAGAGATAGGGGGTTCCAAGAGACCCGCGCCTGCTGCCGCCTCGTTCACAGGAACCCTTACCGAGCTCACATCGGTTACGAGGAGCGGCTTAGTCCTTCTCACCTGCGAGAGCTCGCTGAACACGTCGCGAACGAAGGACATCGGGGTGGCCACTACCACCAGATCCACCATGGATGCCAGCTCTTTGACGGATCCTGTCGTGGCGAACCCCTTCGCTCGGGCCAGCGTGGCCGTCCCCGCGTCCGTATCGAACACCGCCTTGACCACTGTGCTGCCCAGCCGTAGCGCCAGAGACCCACCTATAGAGCCAAGCCCTACGATTCCGGCGCTCTTCGGAACGAAAGCCCTACTTCGCAACGGGTTCGGCGCTGTATCGGAATGGCTCACGAGATACCGGTGCTGGCGCTCGCTACCGGGGGGTTCCTCAGGGCATTGGCAGCCTCACCCTTCCCGGCACCTGCCGTGGTACTTGATCCTGCCTGGAACGGCGCCGTCACCTCTTCCCCGGGCCAGGCTGGGTAGGAGCCCAGCAGCTTCACCACCATGTGCGCGTTCAGCAATCGCTCGAAGGCCCCCTGGAGACTGCCGTCCAGCGCATGACCTTCGCAGGTCAGGTAGAAGGCATGGTGAGTCGCGCCTTTGCCGAGCGGTCGGGACATGATGCCGAGCAGGTTCACTCCTGGCTCCCCGAAGCACTCGGCTATCACCGACAGCGTGCCCGCTCGATCCTCGGGCGGGATCACCAGCAGGCAGCTACGGTCGGCTCCGGTAGCGGCAGCTACCTCCTGCCCGATGGCGAAGTAGCGCGTCCTGATGTCTGGGACGTCACTGACACTCTCGTCCAGCTTCACGAGACCAGCCGCCTCCCCTACCCGCAGGGGGGCGAGCGCCATCCAGTTCAGGCTCCGCTGGTTCACCACTCTCTCGCACGCCGCAGCCGTCGATACTGTATGCTCCACGGTCAACTGATGATCCACTATGTATCCACGACATAGCTTGATAATATCTGGATGTGAGAGCACCGTATCTATCTCAGATGGGTCGCCCAAGCAGAACCCACCTATCCTCTCCACCAGCACCACCTCCTCGCGCACGAGGACGCGCTCCGTCCCGAACATGAGGCGGTCGAACATGGTGGTGACCAGCCCGTCCACAGACGTCTCGACCGGAACGATTCCGACGAGCCCTGGCGTATGATCGACCGTGTAGCAGACCTCGGCAACACTAGCCATCGGGAGCACCGGTCCTGGGCGCAGCGTCCGAAGCAGGTGGACAGCTCGCTCGTCGGAGGTGCCCGAAGGCCCTTCGAAGCACACGGCGGTCGTGTCACTGCCAGCCCCGCCTGAGCCAGCCCCGGGCGAGTCAATCCCGCTTGAGCCGAGCCCAGGCGAGCCAGCCCCAGACCAGCCAGCCCCAGAAGAACCGGCTACGAGCTCCGGCGAGGCAGCGCCTCTCGTTCCTGATCTTCCATCACGCGACTTCGTGCTCATGGGCACCTTCCTCGCCATAGGGGAGTCTTCTGGTTGGCCGCCGGCCCCTGAGTGACTCGCCGTCACACCAGCCAGAGCGCAGCAGTGGTCAGAGAGCAATCGTAGCGCGCAGGGGACCTGGCCACTCTGCCCTGAACCAGAAGCGGTCCCCTCTGATGATGCTGTGGCGCCACTCCACGGGAACCTCCCCGGCGACCGCTAGCCGCTCCACGAGTAATGCCACCTCGCTGGCGGGCAGGTCCAGTAGATGGCGCTCCTTCGACTTCGGGTTCACCGGTCGGATTCTCTCCCATCCCCCGGTCACGTGTAACTCGCAGTGCTCCATAAGCGCATCGTAGAGCGAGCCAGAGTCGAGGTTCGCTGTCTCCAGGGATGAGGCCAGGTTCCCGGGGAGCCAGGAGCGCTCCAGGGAGAGCGGGCTGTCACCGGCGAAGCGCAGCCTCTCCACGAAGAGAAGTGGCGAGGATGGTGGAAGCTGGAGAGCGGCGGCCGCTGCCTTTCCCGTGGTGATCCTCCGGCTGAGCACCTTGCTGTGCTCGGTGAGCCCCTGCGCTCTCACCGAGCGCGAGAGGCTGTAAAGGGTATGGAGCGGCTGCTCGAGCTCTGGATGGACCACTGCGGTGCCACGTCCCCGCTCGCGCACCAGGAGCCCATCCGCCTGGAGGCGCCGGACTGCCTCTCTGACTGTGTACCTGCTCACCTGGTAGTCCCGGGTCAGCTCCTCCTCGGTCGGGAACCTCGACTCGAACTCACCGTGCGCCAGGCGCCCCCGAAGCTGCTCCAGCAACTGCACCCAGAGCGGGATCGCGCTTCGCCGGTCGAGCGGCGCAAGCTCCGCCTGGCCCGTGCTCCGCCCCTGCCCTGTAGTAGTAGCCCGGTCAGGCATTGCCTATGAAGAAGGAGCCTACGAGAACGAGGAGCACGTACAGGGTCACGATGGTCATCGGAGGATCCTTCTCGTAAGCGAAGTTGATCACGCCCACGGCCACGCGAAGCACTGGAGTAGCCAGGAGGACGAGCAGCCCGAGCACGATCACGCCACGGCCCTCTCCCTTCGCCAGGGCATGTGACATCCCCCCGATGCTGTGAGGAAAGCGCGAAGTCACCTTCGTGAGCGAGTGATACGAGAAGCTTCCCGATAGCGCCATGTACTGGGGATGGCGCGAGAACATGAGGCCGAGTCCGGCGGCCAGTATGAGGACAGAGGTCACGACCCCTATACGCAGCACCCAGCTGATGGTCATCTCCATGGCCCGGATCTTCGCCTCGTCGATGACACGGGGATGATGCCCGCTGGTGGTGACCTCGGGCCTGGCTGTAACCGCGCCCCCCGGCCCGCCGCCCGTAGCGCCACTGCCCGGGCTGCCACTGCCCGGGCTGCCGCCGCCCGTAGCCGCTCCCCCTGCTGCTCCCCCTGCTGCGCCGGAATCCGGAATGTCTGGTGGATGAGCCATCTCTAGAACACTCCTCTCTGGAACATCTCAATGGCCACGACCATTAGAACAGCGACGAAGATCAGCCTTACCACCTTGTTCTCTATCCGGCCGAGCACACGGGCGCCCAGGGTAGCCCCGCCGAGCACGCCGGCGGCAACAGGTGCAGCTATGATAGGATCTATCTGCCCACGAGCGAAATAGACGCCCGCGCTCGCTGCTGCAGTGACTCCGATCATGAAGTTGCTCGTGGCAGTGGACACCTTCATGGGAAGGTGCATGGCCAGGTCCATAGCCGGAACCTTCAGGGCCCCTGATCCGATACCGAGCAGCGCACTTACCATGCCGGCCACGTACATCATCGCCAGCCCGGGCTTCGTACCCGTGACCTTATAGGGGATCTCCTGGCCCTCCGCCTCGTCATAGTAAGAGCCGTGCAGATCCAGGTAGTTCGCGATCCGGTCGTGGGATACCTCGAGAATGGCTGCAGAATGACGCTTGCGATACATGGCGATTCCCGAGTACCCGAGCACCACGCCGAACAGGATGAAGAGGAAACGCGCCGGGATGACGGTAGTAAGGTACGCGCCCGACACTGCTCCCGTGGTCGTGGCGATCTCCAGGAACATCCCAGCGCGGAGGTTCGTCATCCTCTCCCGGACATAGGCTGCGGCAGCGCCGCTCGAGGTGGCTATCACCGACACGATCGACGCCCCTATGGCAAGGCGGATGTCGATATGGAACAGCAGTGCGAGGACTGGCACTACCACGACGCCTCCGCCCAGTCCCACCAGCGAGCCGATCACCCCAGCCACGACGGAGATCAGGAAGAGCAGCACAACGAAGTCGATCGGGCTCACTGGAAGCAATTATACGGACAAACGGACAAAGTTCGCAAACCTGCCGTTCCAAACCTGCCGTTCCAGACCTGCCGTTCGGACCAGCGCATCCACAGCACGGCCGCCGCCGCTTAGCCTGGGAGGATGGACGAAGAGCTGGATCCAGCAGTGGAGCGGATGCTCGACCGGATCCGGGCCAGCAGGGGACGCGTCACCCATGTGAGGAAGGTGCTTGTGCAGGCTCTCGTTTCGGCAGAAGGCCACGAGACCGCCGACAGCCTCGTCGGGATCGTCCAGGCGAGCGTGCCGAGCGCGAACAGGTCCACCATCTACCGGAACCTCGACGAGCTGGAGCAGATGGGGCTGGTGGTGCATGCCCACCTGGGCCATGGCCCCGCCAGCTACCACCTCGCGCCCGCTGCTCACACCCACCTCGTCTGCCGGAGCTGCCGCACCGAGATCGAGATGCCCCGGGAGTGGTTCGCGGAGCTAGCCGAGCGTGCCTGGTCGCGCTACCATTTCCGAGTCGAGCCTTTCCACTTCGCCGTGCTCGGTCGCTGCGAGTCCTGCGCCTCCTCACCGGTGAAGAGCGACCAGCTCAGCTCAGATCCGAGCCGAGCAGTCCGGATCCAGGGGACGAGCGAGGCCCCATGAGCACTCCGCCCTGTGACGACGCTGCTCGCCGCAGTTAAGCACCGCCCCATGAGCACCCCGCCCTGTGACGACGCTGCTCGCCGCAGTTAAGCACCGTCCCCCACCGCCGCAGCGCCGCAGCGATCCACGTCCAGCTCAGCCGGCAGGCTTCTCCGCGACCCCGGCCGAGTCGAACGTAGCCATCTCGTTCAGGACACGAGCGGCCGCCTGCACCAACGGGATCGCCAGGCAAGCACCCGTTCCCTCTCCGAGCCGCATACCCAGATCGAGCAGCGGCTCGAGCGACAGCTCCTCCATGGCCAGGCTGGCGCCTGGCTCGGTCGAGCGATGGCCCGCTATCCAGTACGGCACAGCCTCCGGCATCAGGGATCTCGCTACCAGGGCCCCGGCCAGGGCTATGACACCATCCAAGATCACCGGCACTGAAAGGCTTGCCCCAGCGACACAGTAACCGGCGATGGCTGCTATCTCGAGCCCACCGACCTCAGCCAGAGTGCCCAGAGGCGTTCGCATCTCGGGTACGGGAAGCCGATCGAGAGCTCGACCGACTATGCCCACCTTCCTGCGCCAGGTATCGTCGTCGATCCCGGTTCCGAGCCCGGTGACACTCTCTGCATCTGCGCCGCAGAGGGCACCTACGAGGGCCGCTGCCGGCGTCGTGTTCCCTATGCCCATGTCGCCGGTAGCCAGGCAGCGGGCGCCGGATCCGACAAGCGCTTCCGCGACCCCTGCCCCTACCTCGACCGCCTGCAACGCTTCGGCTTCCGTCATCGACGCCTCACGTGCCAGGTTGGCGGTTCCCGGACGAACCCGGGCCGGGATGAAAACCGGCCGGGAAGCGTCCAGGCGAGCAAGGCTCCCGGATGTATCCAGATCATCGAGCGGGGTCGCGACTCCCACGTCCACCACCACCACGCCCGCGCCCACCTGGCGGGCGAATGCGTTTATCGCTGCGCCGCCTGCCACGAAGTTCCTGACCATCTGCCCCGTTACCTCGACGGGCCAGGGGCTCACGCCCTCCTCCAGGACGCCATGATCGCCGGCGAAGACAGCCACCGCTGCCGGGGATGCCATAGCCGGCGGCATGGAAGCGTATATACCGGCCAGGCGTGCGCCGAGCGCCTCGAGACGGCCGAGCGATCCGGGAGGCTTGGTCAGGCGCCCCTGGTAGGCGAGCGCCGACTGGTAAGCCTCAGGGTCCGGTGCCCTAAAGCGCTCCCTCGACCGGCTCAGGGCTCCTTGACACTTCTGCAGATCGAATGTGTCCACCCACGCCACTGTAGCCCGCAGCCACAACGGGCTCGCTCGGGCTCCACGGCTCCCCGAGATCGGCGGGCGACCGCTCGCCAGCCGGTGCAACATCACCTGGCTTCGTGAAGAGAACATGGTTGTAAAGGAGGAACTTCCCGATCCACAGGATCCCGAAGGCGAACAGGTTCGCTCCGTTCACCATCACCGAGGCGATGAGGTGGCTCAGGTGGTGCTGGTGAGCGAAGCTGGCAGCGAGGTCCACCGTCCCGAGCGACAGCGCCAGGCCGGCGAAAGACGCCACCCAGAACGGCAGCAGCTCCTTCAGCGGGTGGGACCTCCCTGTCTTCTGCCATGCCCAGTACCGGTTCAGGTAGTAGGAGGGAAAAGCAGCGCACACGTTTGCCAGGACGTTGCACCACACGGCAGCCCAGATGTCGAAGACGCCGTAGGAAAGGAACAGCACGAGCTGGCTTATGACAGTAGAGATGACCGAGACCGCTGCGTACTTGAGCAGCTTCTGCCCAGTTGGCGTACGGAGCCAGGCTAGGAAGCGGCCGAGGTGGCCCTGGGGGAGAGCCTCGGCACCATCGTCACATGGCATATCCTCTGTCGTGGTGGAACCCAACGCAGCCACACGTCGGAAACGGGGGCGGCTTGCACTCCGGGTCTCCGGGATCAGAGCCATACCTGCCATGTTACAGCTTGGCTACATTTAGCGCTCGCGCCTCATACCCAGTCCCTACGGGCGCCTTCTCTGCTTCACACGCTGGCCGCTCCCGCTATCGCGGCTGGCCATCGGGGCGGTACCGCTGCGCCAGGGCACATATGCGCAACGCTTTAACCGCTTCACTGCCAGCACCCGAGTGGGCGGCTGTGTAACCAGCCTGTCAGGATGGAGGCATGGGTGACCCGCTCGACGATTTGCTGGAGCTTCTGGATCTCGAAGCGATCGAGGTCAACATCTTCAGGGGGCTCAGCCCGGACGAGACGCGCCAGCGAGTCTTCGGAGGGCAGGTAGCGGCACAGGCCCTCATGGCGGCAGGGCGCACCGTAGATAAGGGATTGGTGCACTCCCTCCACGCGTACTTCCTGCGCGCGGGCGATCCGACCGTCCCCATCCTCTACGAGGTGGACAGGATTCGAGACGGGCGCTCTTTCACCACACGGCGCGTCGTGGCGATCCAGCACGGGCTCGCCATCTTCAACCTATCCACCTCCTTCCACGTACCCGAAGAAGGCTTGGAGCACCAGCTTCCCATGCCGGACGTTCCCGACCCCGATACCTTGCCGTCGCTACGCGAACGCCTGGAGCCGGTACCGGCGGAGCTCAGGGAGTTCCTCACCCGCCCGCGGCCGATCGAGTTCAAGTACATGGGAGAGCTCCCGTGGCACCGGACCGGCGAGCCGCGCAGCCCGCACCAGCGACTGTGGATCAGGGCAGCAGGCGCGCTGGCGGACGATCCGCTGCTGCATGCCTGCGTCATAACCTATGCGTCGGACATGACTTTGTTCGACTCGATTCTCCTGCCACACGGGATCCACTGGGACGACCCGTCTTTCATGGGAGCGAGCCTCGATCACTGCATGTGGTTCCATCGCCCGGTACGCGCTGACGAGTGGCTCCTCTTCGACCAGGACAGCCCGGCAGCCTACGGGGCGAGGGGATTGGCCCGGGGAAGCCTGTTCACCCGTGATGGCATTCTCGCCGTCTCCCTTGCCCAAGAAGGCCTGGTGCGCTACAAGAACCGTCCCGACACCTAGGTTCGAGCTGCTCAGCGCCTGGACGCTGCTCAGCGCCTGGACATAGCCACGTAGTCGCGCTTCTCGGCCCCGTTGTAGAGCTGCCGAGGGCGCGCTATCTTCTGGTCCTGATCCAGGAGCTCCACCCAGTGAGCGAGCCATCCAGAGGTTCGAGGGATCGCGAACAATACGGGAAACATCTCCAGGGGAAAGCCCATGGCCTGGTAGATGATCCCCGAGTAGAAGTCCACATTCGGATAGAGCCGCCGCGAGGTGAAGTACTCGTCCTGCAGCGCGATCTCCTCCAGCTTCAGTGCGATGTCGAGCAGCGGGTTCCTGCCGGTCACGGCGAACACCTCGTCAGCGGTGCGCTTTATGATCTTCGCTCTCGGATCGTAGTTCTTGTACACGCGATGGCCGAAGCCCTGCAGCAGGGTCTTCCCCTCTTTCACCGATGCTATGAAGCCAGGCACGTTATCGAAGGATCCGATCTGAGTGAGCATCTTTATCACGGCCTCGTTCGCGCCTCCGTGACGAGGCCCGTAGAGAGCAGCGCAGGCCGCCGCACACGCTGAGTACGGGTCAGCGTGTGACGAGCCAACCACCCGCATCGCAGTGGTGGAGCAGTTCTGCTCGTGATCGGCGTGCAAGATGAACAGGACATCGAGTGCCCGGGCAAGCACGGGATCTGCCTCGAAGTGAGGCTCTGCTACCTTCCACATCATGGAGAGGAAGTTCTCGGTGAACCCGAGAGAGTTGTCAGGATAGACGAACGGCATACCGACGCTGAAGCGGTGAGTCGCTGCTGCGAGCGTAGGCATCTTGGCTATCAGGCGAACGATCTGCTTGTGGCGGGCCTCCGGGTCGAATATCTCCTTCGCATCGAGGTAGAAGGTCGATAGGGCCGCTACCGCTGAGACGAGCATCCCCATGGGATGCGCATCGTAATGGAACCCTTCGAGAAAGCGCTTCCGGACGTTCTCGTGGATGAAGGTGTGGTAGGTGATCTCCTGGCGCCATGTCTCGAACTCGCTCGGCGTAGGCAGCTCGCCGTTCAGCAGGAGGTAGGCCACCTCCAGGTATGTGGACTTCTCCGCCAGCTCCTCGATCGGGTAGCCGCGGTATCGCAGGATCCCCGCCTCCCCGTCCAGGTAGGTGATCGAGCTCTCGCAGGCCGCCGTCGAGACGAACCCGGGATCGTAGAACCAGATACCTGGCAGCAGCTTCTCCCAAGAGGTGGCCGAGATCCCACCGTGATCTATGGGGATCTCGATGGACTCGCCGTTCCTGTTGTCGGTAATCGTTATGCTCTCGGCCATCTGTGGCCCTCCTGTCCTGTGGTTGTTCCTGGCACGTAGCCTTTCCTGGAGCTAGCTGCTCACACCTCCCACAGTGCTAGCCAGGAACACCCTCCGTGCCATATTCCAGATCCTCTGGTGGATGCTACTGCCCCGCGACGGCGAGCTCGCGCGCGTACCGATCCTAACGGCTCGACCGCTACCGGTCCGAGCGCCATGGTTCCTGTACGCTTCCCATGTGAGGAGGCACGGGTGAGACGCCCTCTGGCCATTCAGATTCTCGGCAGCGACGACGATGGCGGCCTGGCGCCGCAGATCTCGGCTCTCCTGGGAGAGCTGTCTTCCAGGGCGGTCGAGTTGAGAGCCGAAGAGCTTTCGGCAATCCTTTCCCATCCGGCTACCACCCTCTTCGTGGCTCGCGAGCTTCCCGGATCGATCGAGGCACGCGCCGCGAAGGACAGCGCCAGGACAGCAGTGGCTGGTAGCGCTGAACCTGGCGGGGACGCCGGAGGGGCCCGGGGGAGTGCCATCGTGGGCATGTGCACCCTGGCAATCTTCCCCATACCCTCTGGCACTCGCGCATGGATAGAGGACGTGGTTGTCCTGGCACAGGCCAGGGGTCAGGGGATAGGTCGGGCTCTGGTCCAGGCGGCGCTGGACGAAGCCAGGAGGCTCGGTGCCGGCACCGTGGACCTGACATCGAGACCCAGCCGCGAGGCCGCGAACCGCCTCTACAGGGACATGGGGTTCGTGGCAAGGGAGACGAACGTCTACCGCTGGTCCTTCGAGCGTTAGCGGGATCGCGCCGGAAACCCTGACCCTAATGGGCCGGGATGGATAGGCGCTCGGGCCGCAGGCACTATTCAACGATCCGTCACCTGTTGTACGTCACGCTGGTGCGTGGTACGCTTTGTACATGTCCTCTTCCCCAGTCCTCCCCGTATCAGCAGTCATCCCCGTATCAGAGGCACGCCAGCAATTGGCGGAGCTCATTGATCGTGTCCGCGCCGAGCACACGCCGGTTTACCTGGCCCGACGCGGCCGTCGGGTGGCGGCCGTGATCGACGCCGACGATCTCGACGCCATCTTGGAGCTGGCCGAAGACATGGCAGACATTCGAGCCGCCGAAGCGGCTCGCGCCGAGATGCAAGCCACCGGCGGGACGCCGATCCCCTGGGAGCAGGTCAAGGTCGATCTCGGCCTGGCATGACCTACACGGTCACCTTGGCGCCCTCAGCCGCGCGCCAGCTCCGCAAGTTCGACCCCGATGCAAGGCGACGTGTCCAAGCTGCCATCGAGCTGCTTGCTGTCGAGCCCCGGCCGCCAGCCGCAACCCAGCTCGTCGGCGGCTCGGGCGAGTGGCGGGTCCGCACCGGCACCTACCGGATCGTCTACGAGATCCACGACAGCGAGCTCGTTGTCCTCGTCCTCCGCATGGGCCATCGACGCGAGATCTATGAGCGTTAGCGAAACCGCGCCAGCGACCCCGGCCCTTCCGGGCCGGCAAAGTCACCTCGCTCCGGCCCTGGAGACCTGCCGGGCCGTCCGAGTCACTACGGTGGTGGGTATGGAGGAGCTGCACTGGTCAAGGCGACCACGACTCGACGCCCCTATCCTGATAATGGCCTTCAGCGGCTGGAACGACGCTGGCGATGCTGCGTCCGGCGCTCTCCGGTACCTGAGCCTTGCCTGGGAGACACGGCCGTTCGCCACCATCGATCCGGAAGAGTTCTTCGACTTCACAGAGTCTCGACCCGAGGTGAAGCTGCGCAAGGGCGGGGCGCGAACCATCCAATGGCCCTCGAATGTCTTCGAGGCCGGCATAGCGAGACCCGAGGGCTCGAGGACCGGGCGCCACGTCGTTCTCCTGAATGGCACGGAACCGCAGCTTCGCTGGCGAACCTTTAGCGAGCAGGTGCTGGCCGTGGTGAAGGAGCTGAAGGTAAGCCTGGTTCTCAGCATCGGAGCGCTACTCGCAGACGTTCCTCACCGCCGTCCGGTACGGGTGAGTGCCAGTGCCGCCGATCCAGGTCTCGCGCGCCGCCTGGGCCTTCGCCAGAACCGCTACCAGGGACCTACCGGGATAGTGGGGGTGCTGCACGAGTCACTCGCAGCTCATCAGGTCCCTTCCATATCGCTGTGGGCAAGCGTCCCGCACTATGTAGCGCAAGCTCCTTCGCCGAAGGCCACCCAGGCGCTGGTCCAGCAGATCGGTGGCCTTGTAGGCGTACCTGTCGACACGTCCGATCTGGTGCTCGCGGTAGAGGAGTACGAGCGGAAGATAGACGAGCTCGTGGCCGCTGACGACGACGCGGCCGCCTACGTAGCTCACCTGGAGGCCGAGGAAGAGGACCCCGAGGAGGCCGATCATGGCCAGCTCATAGTGGACCCGGCTGACATCTCGGCTGATCGCCTGGCGGAAGAGGCCGAGGAGTACCTGCGCGACCAGAGCTGATCCGCCCAGAGCCGATCTGCGCTACGACTTCTGGAGCGCCAGGGACATCTGGAGCGCCAGGCCACTCACAGCACGATCTTTCGCTGCCTGGAGGCTCAGACTGCTTCGGGGTCGCCGCGCCATAGCGGTGACCGGGGTGTATCGAAGAGGATCTCCACGCTCTCGCCTCTTAGAGCAGCGAAGACCCGCTCCCGCCAGCGATCCGCTCCCGCCAGCGGCTCCGGCAGGTCATCCTCGGCGAACCACCCCACATCCGAGCACTCGAGCGGGTGCGGCTTCAGTGAGCCCCCGGTCACCCTGCACTGGAACACCACCGAGTAGAGCGGCACCATAGTGAAACCGAGCCTCAGCCCATCCAGCAAGGCGATAAGGCGCACCGGCTCCACCTCCATGCCAGTCTCCTCGGCCACCTCCTTGACTGCTATCTCCGCAGCCGAGTAGCCGACATCCGCCCAGCCCGTAGGGTACAGCCAGGCTCCGGAGTCGGCGCGGCGCACGAGAAGCAGCTCCCCTGCGTCGTTCCCAACCGCTGCCCCGACAGCGACCTTCGGCGTCACGTACCCCGGAACACCCTCTCCCACTCCCCGGAGCCACTCCTGAACGAGCCCGCTCGCTGCACGCGCCCTGGGGGTGCCGCCAGCCGCGCCCTTGCCGGCGTCTGGCGGCCCGACCCTGCTCCCGGAGACACCCCCCGAGGCGGGCTGTGACGGCCTCGGGGTCCCAGCCGAGCTTCGCCACTGGAGCTCATCGGCTGCGACCCTGATATCGGCAGCCACCCTGAGCACCTCTTCATAACGCTCCTGCTCGTAGAGGCTTTTCGTGAACCCGAGACCTGTGCGGGCGATGCCGGCCAGCGACTCGCTCCAGCGAAGCAGATCGCCGATGTCTGGCTGCTCTCCCACGGATATGACGCTACCAGCGGCCGGCCTGTAGTGGGCAGAGGCTGGGCACGAGCACGCACCTGCCAGCAGCGCTCCTCCAGGGTGTCACCGGGAACCTGCCCGTGCGGGCAGCGGACCGCCCCAGGCTGGACGGCTCTGGTGGTCTTGGTGGTGACACCTGCCCGTGCGAGCAGCGGACCGCCAGGCGCACTACCCTGGGAGCCGTGCCCCAAGGCAACATGCCATACGAGCTGCCGATGCCTGCGAACGGCGGCACCGTCGAGTACGGCTTGCGGCGCAGCACCGTTGTCTCGGCCTTCCGCCAAGGCACTGTCACGGCAGAGGAGGTATGCGACGCTCACCCTGAGCTTCTACGCATGGCTCGCTATGCGGGGAAGCCCGCCGGGGAAGCCTGCCCCATCTGCGACGGCAACGAACTCGTTCACGTAACCTTCGCATTCGGGTCACGCCTACCTGCCGGCGGGCGCTGCGTAGCCACCCAGCATGACCTGTCACTGCTCGGGAGCCGGGAGGGCGAGGTCACCTGTTACGTGGTCGAGGTCTGCCACTCGTGCTCCTGGAACCACCTGGCTCGCCGCTTCAGTCTCGGTGGGCAGGGGATTGGCCATCCTGCACGGTCGCTGCCGGCACGCTAAGATAGCGAACTGTCCTCGCGCTGTGCGAGTGCTTCCTGCCCCAGATCGGGGCCCCGGCAAGGCCGGGTCCGAAGGAGGTCATGTTTAGATGGTCATGTTTAGATGAAGGTCATTGATAGATGGGCGCCGCACAGGTGAGTGCGTCAACGCGTGCCTCATCGCGTTCAAGCGCGCGCTCTGCCGTACAGCCCCAGGCCACGACCGCGGGCGACGAGCTGTCACAAGCGCGAACCTACGAGGTGGTCGTCATATTCGACCCGGAGTCCGGCCCAGAGGTAACCGAGGAGCTGATACAGCGCGCCTCGGCTCAGGCAGGTTCGGCAGGAACCGAGGTCCTGAGCGTGGAGCACTGGGGAAAGCGCCAGCTCGCATACGAGATCCGGCACAAGAGCGAGGGGAACTACGTCCTGCTTACCGCCCGCGGCGCCCCGGCTGGCGTCCAGGACATGAGCCGCATGCTGCACCTGGCAGACGAGGTTCTCCGCCACAAGGTGATCCGCGTGCCCGACGGCGCTCCGTCTGCCATGCCGGATGCGCAGGCCGTAGAGCTCGATCTCGACGGCGACGAGTAAAGAGACGAAGAGCAGGCCTGGCGCCGCGCATGAAGCCGCCCCAGCCTGCACGGTAGAGGCACGACAGAGAGGAAGGAGGATGCCATGTCGAATGGGAACAGCATTACCCTGGTAGGCAATCTCACCCGCGAGCCGGAGCTGCGGTTCACGCCGAGCGGGATGGCGACCGCGACCTTCGGGCTCGCGGTTAACCGGCGCTGGCAGAACCGGCAGACACAGGCGTGGGAAGAGGCTACCTCTTTCTTCGATATAGTCTGCTGGCGCGACCTGGCAGAGCACGTGAGCGAGAGCCTCACGAAGGGAGCCAGGGTGATTGTCACAGGCCGCCTGGAGCAGAGAACTTGGGAGACCCAGGAGGGCGACCGCCGCTCGAAGGTCGAGGTGATAGCCGATGACCTGGGTCCCAGCCTTCGCTGGGCAACCGCTCAGGTTGCGAAGAGCGAGCGCCGCCAGGGAACGGCAGAGCCCTCTTCCTACGGCACGCAGGGCTCCAGCTCCTATGCAGCCGGGCCAGGGCCTCACGATGGCGCTCCCCCATACGGCGAGCCTGGCGAGGATGTGTTCTGAGATGGCGCGCCGTCCAGACCGCTCCAGAAGAGCGCTCCGCGAGTCCTTGCGCAAGCCCAAGAAGCGCCCGTGCCTGTTCTGCGCCTCTGGCACCCGGTGGATCGACTACAAGGATGTCGCACTGCTCCGTAAGTTCGTCAGCGAGCGCGGCAAGATCCGGACACGCCGGGTCACCGGGAACTGCACCCAGCACCAGCGCGCTGTAGCCCAGGCGGTGAAGAACGCCCGGGAGCTGGCTCTGCTTCCCTATGTCCAGCGCGCGACCGGTGAGCGCAGGATGGGAGACTCCCGCGAGCGCGAGGACCGCTTCGATCGCCGTCCACTGCGCCGCGACGGCGCACCGCAGCCACCTCGGGTGGCGCCCCACGAGGATGGCGCAGCCGAGAGGATCGGACCGGCGAGCGAGACATCAGTCTCAGAAGTGCCAGTCACCAGAGCGCCAGAGGACGAGCTTCTCCCGGCCGATTCACCAGAGGACGAGGAGTCCGAGCCTGGGGGTGGCGAGGTGCCGGCATCCCAGGCAACCGCATCCCAGGCAACCGCAGCCGAGCCGGCCGGGAGCGAGCAGTGAGAGTGCTGTTACGAACCTCGGTGAAAGGCCTGGGACGAAGGGGCGACATAGTCGACGCCAGTGACGGCTATGCACGGAACTACCTGCTCCCCTACGGGCACGCCGTGCTTGCGAGCGACAAGGTCACAGCGCAGGCCGAGCAGATGCGCCGTTCGAGGGATCTACGCGAGGCCAGGGACCGCGAGGGGGCGGAGCTCCTGGCGTCTCGTATCAGCGCTGCTTCCATAAAGGTCACAGTAAGAGCAGGAGCGGGCGGGCGGCTGTTCGGCTCGGTCACGGCGAGCGACATAGCCAGAGCGGTGCAGGAGCAGATAGGGGCCGAAGTGGACCGGCGCAAGATCCGCCTGGACGACCCCATAAAGGCCCTGGGCACCCACCAGGTCGAGGCAGCGCTACACCAGGACGTTACGACCGTCCTGACCGTCGAGGTGGTAGAAGAAGGCGCCTGAGCTCCCGAGCCTACTCATGGGAACCTGAGCCTGGCGGCCGGACTGCCTGGTACAATCGAATACGTGTTCGTGCATATTACGTCCTGCCCCCGAACGGCGAGGTTCGCACAGTCCTGTCCCGCCTGTGGACCTCACAGATATCCTCCGAAAATGCACAGGATATCCAGAGCTTTTCCTAACGTGATGAACAGGCAAAGTCTGGCAAGGTGAACAGGCCATGGTCCAGAGCCTCGCAGAGTCCCGCCGCCGCCAGCCGACCATGGTCGAGCGCGCAGCGGCAAGGATCCCACCCCATAACCTGGAAGCTGAATCATCGCTCATAGGCGCCGTCCTTCTCTCCAGGGACGCCCTGACCCAGGCCATAGAGCTGGTCGGCGCGGAGGACTTCTACAAGCCTTCCCATGGGCACATCTTCTCGGCCTGCGTAGAGCTCTGGAGGCGTGGGGAGCCGGTGGACGCCATAACGGTGGCAGACGAGCTGAAGCGCATGGGCCTGCTGGACGTCGTCGGCGGTAGCTCGGTCCTGCTCGAGGTCCAGGCAGGCACGCCGGCTATCGCGAGCGCTCCCCGCTACGCCAAGCTCGTATCGGAATACGCTCTGATGCGCCGCCTGATCGGATGTGGCCAGGAGATCGCGGAGATGGCCTACGAGCCTACGAGCCAGGTGGACGACGTGCTGGATCGCGCCGAGACCATGGTTTTCGAGGTAGCGAACCGGAAGGTAGGTGACTCGGTCGCCTCGATCCGCACCCTCATCGGAGACAGCCTGGATGTCCTGGAGCGCCTGTTCGAGCGTGGTGAGGCGATTACCGGCGTTCCCACTGGCTATAGGGATCTGGACGAGCAGCTCGCAGGTCTCCAGAAAGCCAACCTCGTCGTGGTGGGTGCCCGCCCATCCATGGGGAAGACCAGCTTTGCCCTCGGCCTCGCTGCCAATGCTGCTGCGGCGCACCAGATCCCCGTCCTGCTCTTCTCGCTGGAGATGAGCAGGATCGAGATCACCAACCGGCTTCTCTGCTCCTTCGGGCAGGTGGACGCCACCCATATGCGGAACGGCAGGCTGCAGGAGCGGGATTGGCTACGGATAAACCAGGCAGTTGCCCGCCTCGGAGACGCTCCTCTCTACGTCGACGACAGCCCGAACCTCACGGTCATGGACATACGGGCAAAGGCCCGCCGGCTCGCCAGCCGCCAGCCACTGGGCTTGGTGGTAGTGGACTACCTCCAGCTCATGACCGGCAGGAACCAGGCCGAGAATCGCCAGGTCGAGGTGTCGGAGATATCGCGCGGCCTTAAGATATTAGCCCGGGAGCTGGAGGTGCCGGTCGTGGCCCTTTCCCAGCTGTCCCGTAACCTCGAGATGCGAGCTGACAAGCGGCCGGTGCTCGCCGATTTGAGGGAGTCCGGCTCGATAGAGCAGGACGCAGACGTAGTGCTGTTCATCTACCGGGACGAGGTCTATAACCAGGCATCAGAGGATCGCGGAACTGCTGAGATCATCGTGGCCAAGCACAGGAACGGCCCTACCGGGGTGACCCGGCTCGCGTTCATAGAGAAGTATGCCCGGTTCGTCGATATTGCCCAGGTCTGAGCACTCCTGCCACGAGCCACGACAGGAGCAGGGCCAGCCCGGCAAGAACCAGCACCGGAAGCGAACCGAAACGCACGTAGAGCGTAGACCCGCGCCGGAGCGCAACCGTGGACAGGAGAAGCGCCGGCTTCACCAGCTCGCTCCTCGACAGAACCTGCCCGTCATTCGTGATAACCGAGCTGAAGCCCGTCGTGCCCGCCTCCAGGAGGTCACGCCCGTTCTCGATCGCCTGCAACCGGGCGGCGGCGAGCTGCTGGGCGGGAACCTGGCTCGTCGTGTACGAGGCCGTGTTCGCCGGAAGCAGAAGGAGCGTGCCCCCTGCACGTGTCGCCCTGCGCCCGAGATGCCCGAAGAACACATCGTAGCATATGGTAACGCCGAAGCGCCCGGCTGGAGTCGTTATCATGCCGCTACCGTGACCAGGTATTGCATTCCTCGGGATATCTGACAAGTTGGCGAGGTGCTCTATGATAGATCTATACGGGACATATTCTCCGAAGGGAACACGGTGAATCTCCTCGTAATGTGCCACGATCTTCCCGTTGGGCCCCCAGCCGACCACCTCGTTCTTGAACCGGGTCGCGCCGACGGGCTCGGTCACACCTGCCAGAAGAGTCGCGTGCAGCGAGCGAGCGAGCGTCGCCAGGTCGGCCGCCTGGAATGAGCCGGTGAGCGGCCCCGACAGCCCGACCACGTCCTCCGGCCACAGCACCAGCTGGGGGTACCGGGCCGGCGGGACAGCGAAGAGCAGCCTCGTCTCGCGCAGCTCGGCGTTGAATGGCACCACGGGGCTCACCTGGATGGAGCGCAGGCCCCTGATGCCTCCACCTTGAACCGCGGCCACCCTCAGGTGGGCAAACGCCGGTCCACCGTTCGCCGCGAGCGCTCCCGCGATAGCGATGGCGGCGACCACGCCAAGCCCGATCATGGCGGGGACGAGACCGTCCTTCGCCCTGCCGGCAGGTGCCGCCGGGTCCCACTCATGGTGCCCCCACTCATGGTGCCTACGCCTCACCTGAGCCAGCGCAGCGATGACGAGCTCCCCCAGCACGGCTCCTCCCAGCCAGACCAGCGCTCCCACGAGGAGGGAGCCCGACAATCGTGCCGCGTAGGCAAACGGGCCAGCCGCCTGCCCCAGCGATACGCCCGCGAGCGGCAAGCCGCCGAAAGGCCAGGAGTGCCTCGCTGCCTCCAAGAGGGTGAGTGCGGCGGGAAATGCCAGGATCCTCGCACGGCGGCTCGGAGTGAGCAGGCAGGCAACCGCTATGAACAGAGCCTCGAACCCGATGAGCACCACCCCTCCCGGGCCATCGAAGCCGATAGACCAGGCAAGCCCCGGCGCGAACAGGCCCACCCCCGCCAGGAACCCGAGCCACAGGCGGCTACGTGGCCTGCATCCCGCGATCAGCAGGTACAGCAGAGCAGCGCCGGGAAAGGCGAGTATCCAGAACCCCCAGGGCGGTACGGAGGCAGCGAGCAGCACGCCAGCCGAGAGCGCCACGAGGCTCGCCAGGCCGCGATGGCGCGACCTCAGCCATGCTGTCGCGCCATCGGACCCCGAGGGCTTGGCCACGGCGGCGCCATCAGGATCGGAGCGGCCGGTCTCGCCCTCGTCCCCTGGAACGCCACCATCCCCCTGCCTGTACCGCTCTCCCAGATCCACAGGCGCTACCGGCCATGCGTGATCAGCCATTCGCATGCACCGCCTCGCCTACCTCCCTCGAGAGAGCAGCAGAGACGTGCGCGGCTGCCCTCTCCCCGCTCGCGATGCAGGCTGGGATGCCCACACCTCCGAAGGAAGCTCCACAGAGCGCCAGCGCGTGAAGTGGCTCCACATCTCTCCTGATCTGCTCCAACATAGCTGGGTGGCCAGGGAGGTACTGTGGAAAGGCATCGTTCCATCTGGTAACGAGTGAGTCGATTGGCCGCTCGCGCAGGCCCATGAATTCGCCGAGCTCGTCATGGACCGCTGCCACCAGGTCGGGGTCGTCGAGATCCAACCCTCTTGGCTGCAGGAACCTTCCCACAGATGCCCGGATGACGATGAAGCCTGGCAGGCAATCAGCTATGTGGCGCCACTTCTGGGACAGCCAGGTCACCCCGGTCACGATCTTCCGGTTGGCAGCCGGGACAAGGAACCCGCTTCCATCGCGCGGCCTGCTTATGGCGGCGCGCCTGTAGCACAAGGTCACCACCGCCACTGAAGCACTGGGCACGCTCCCGAGCAGCCTCGCCACCACAGGTGAGTGGGGGGAGAGCAACCGGGAGGTGACAGCCGCCGGGGTCGCGAGCACCAGCCCGTCCACGAGCTCCCCACCACGCCTACCACCGGCAGCAAAGAGGCGCCAGGCACCGCCTTCCGCCTGCTCGATTCGCTCCACCGCCCGCCCGGTCGAGATGGCGGCGCCTGCCTGCCCCAGGTCATCGACTACACGGCGCACGAGCGTATCGAGCCCAGACTCTATGGTCAGGAAAAGCGGCTCTCGCCGGCCAGGCGGTGGCGGCGCGGCTGCCTGGAGCCCCACGAGTGCGCGCATGAGGCCTGAGCCAGAGCGCTCCGCGAGCTCCCTTGCTCTTAGTATCTGCGGGAAAAGAGCCGCCGCGCTCAAGTGGTCTGCGCTCCCGGCATGGATGCCACCGAGCAACGGGTCCACGAGCTGCTCCATCGCCTCGGCTCCCAGATACCAGCGGATGATCGCACCTATGGACATATCCCGGTCGATAGTAGAGCGTAGATGCTCCTCCACCTGGCCCAAAGAGATCCTGCCGCGCTGCCCGTCGAGCCTTTTCCCACCGGAGCTGGGCCAGGATCGCCACGCTGGCGCTGCCCTGTCGAGCCCCAGGCGGGCGAGCCCAACGGGGCCCAGGATACCACTTCTCGCCACGGGATATAGCTTGGTTGGTACGCCGAAGATGGATCCCCGGGGTATCTCTCGCAGGCCTCCACGTGCCCACAGGTAGGCTCGGCCCTGCTGTGGTGCCACGAGCTCCTCTGCCAGCCCCAGCCGTTCGGCAAGTGCTCTCGCGCTCAGGGTCCTCGTGATGAACGCGTCGGGTCCCAGCTCCACCCTTGCCCCCCTGAAGGTAGCAGTCCGGATCTTGCCCCCAAGCCTGGAAGATGCCTCGTATAGAACTACGTTGGCGCCCGTGCGTGATAGGGCGTGCGCAGCAGCGAGGCCGCTTATGCCACCACCTACCACTGCCACCCGTTGCGAGAACGGACCCAGCCCTCTCTGGCGAGGATCTCCTACCATGAAGATGCGTCACCTTCTGCGAGAAGCTCGCGCGTGGAGCGCGCCACGCTTGCCAGCACCTCGATGAGTGCAGTGTCGTCGTTCAGAGACTCGGTCCGCTGGAAGTCGAGACCCAGATCGGCTGCGATCCTGGCTGCATCGATATCCAGGTCGTAGAGAACCTCGAGGTGATCAGCTACGAAGCCCTGGGGACATACGAGGCACGCCTCTTGGCCGGCTTCTGCCAGGTACCTCAGGCGATTGGCCACGTCTGGGCCCAGCCACGCGGCCCTCGCCCGCACCGGAGCGCTTTGCCAGGCGAGCGACCAGGAGCTCACGCCCGAAGATGCCGCTATCTTCTGCGCTGACGCCCTGAGCTGTGCCGCGTAGGGGTCGCGGACACCGAGCAACGGGGCCCTCGGGAGGCTGTGAGCGCTGAACACCGTGGCAATCGCCGCAACATCATGGCCGCGATCCATGAGTGCGGAGATGGCGCCAGCCACACGCTGAGCCATTAGCGCCACGAACCCCGGATGCAGGTGCCAGCATGGAGCCATGGCGAATGGCACGCGGGTCCTGCTCGCTCGCGAGCCAGACTCCCAGGCATCCCTGGCTGCGCGAGCTCGCGCTTCGTAATCGCCCACGGAAAGCGTGGAGTAGTGGGGCGCGAGCGTGATCCCCACGACACGCTCCACCCCCCCTTCGAGCAGCTCGGCCATGGCGGACTCGATCCTCGGATGCCCGTGCTTGGTTCCCGATCTGAGCACCCAGCTGCCCGGCTCCGAGCCCTCGAGTGCAAGCGCCAACCCATTGGCCTGGGCATCCGTCCTCTCCGCCAGCGGCGATACGCCCCCGATCGCCTCATAGCGGCGTAACAGATCGGCCTGCTCTTCCTCGGTCGGGGCATGCCCTCCCCTTATATCGGTATAGAAAGCAGGGATGCCGGACATGTTGGAGGGGCTGCCGTAAGAGCAGAGCAGCAGGCCGGTCAGACCATCTACAGAGGGCCGGACCGTCGCAGGGAAGCCGGCCTCCCCCCGTGGAGCCACGTCGTTCATGCCTGCTCTGGACCGGCTAGCCCGGCGCGCCCTTCCGAATGCACGAGGGAGACCAGCTCCGCCAGGATTCCGGGATCTGTCCCGGGCAGGACGCCGTGCCCGAGATTGAATACGTGGCCTGGAGCACTGCCCGCCTGGTACAGGATCCTCCGCGCCTCTTCTGCCACCACGGGCCACGGTGCGAGGCAGGCTGCAGGATCGAGATTGCCTTGGATGGCATAGTGGGGACCTATCCGGCGGCGAGCCTCGTCGAGCGGGACCCGCCAGTCGACCCCTACGACGCTCGCCCCAGTCGAGGTGAGCAACCTGAGCAGCTCTCCGGTCCCGACGCCGAACATCACACGGGGAACGCTCGGGTACCTGGCAGCCAGGTCATCGAAGACACGCCGCGTCGCAGGCAGGACGGCCTTCGCGTAGTCGTAGGGAGAGAGAACGCCCACCCAGCTGTCGAAGAGCTGGACCGCATGCACGCCTGCCTCCACCTGTACGCTCAGGTATTCGAGAACGATTCCTGCCAGGCGATCCAGCAGCTCTGCGAAGACATGAGGGGCTCGGTGCAATAACGCGCGGGTGGCAGAGAAGTCCCGTGAGGCGCCTCCCTCCACCAGGTAGCACGCCAGGGTGAAGGGCGCCCCGGCGAAGCCTATCAGGGGCACGCCAGAAAGCGCTCGGATGGTCTCGCCCACGCTGTCGGCCAGGCACGGGAGATCCTCGCCCGGTACCAGGGGCCTGAGACGATCAAGGTCCTTCTCCGAGGCGAACGGCTCGTCCAGAACGGGTCCTTTACTGGGAACTATCCGTATGTCGAGGCCGACTGCGGCAAGAGGCACCACGATGTCAGAGAACAGGATCGCGGCATCCACCCCGTAGCGACGGACAGGCTGGACCGTGAGCTCCGCCACGAGGGACGGATCCTTCACGGCATCCAGGATGCTCAGGCTGCCTTTGGCAAGTCTGTACTCGGGAAGCGCCCTCCCTGCCTGACGCATGAACCACACCGGCACGTGGCTGACGGGCTCGTTCCGGCACGCCGAGAGGAAAGGCCCGCGGAGAGCAGGATCGGCTGGCCCAGGCTCTGCGTATCTTCGGATGGAATCGGAACCGGGCACCACACGTCGACGTTACCGGCTTCCGCAGCCTCAGTCCCGCCAGGTAGAATAGTCATTTACCTATGACCACCTACGTGAGAAGGCTTCCCATGCCTCAGGAGATAGCGACCTCCCCATGCCCGTAAGCGCTGAGGGGAGAGACGCCGCCCTGCTTCGCGCTGAGGCTATCCTCGCCGAGCAGCAGGTGGTAGACAAGGCTTACCGCTGCCTCGATACCATGCGAGATTCGGCAAGGGCCATATTCGCTCCGGTCATCGGAACAGGTGTCGGGACTCCGCAAGCCCTGACAGAGCGTGACATCGCAGTGCGCACCGGGCTAAGGCGACTGGCCGACCTGGATATCGGAGACACGGCGCTGTGCTTCGGGAGGATCGACTACCAGGTCCAGACCGTGCTGGAGGAGAAGGCGTCACCCGGTAAGAGCGCCCCAGCCATCTCAGGAACCCCAGCCATCTCAGGAGTAGAGCCTGCCGGAGAGAATAGCCAGGCAGGTGGCGGGCTGGCGGAGAATGGCCAGGCAGGTGGCGGGCTGGCGGAGAATGGCCAGCTCCACATAGGACGCATAGCCGTATGGGACGAGAACCAGGATCCGGTCGTGGTGGACTGGCGCGCCCCGGTCGCCGAACCCTTCTACCGGGCCACGCCCAATGATCCCATGGGTCTCGTGATGAGAAGGCACCTCGAGATCGAGGGCCGGCGGGTCACCGACCTGCAGGACGAGCACCTTGCTCCAGAACCCGCCCGGGCAGGCACTGGCTCGGCGCCCGGGCAGGGCAGTGGTGATGCCACCGGCAGGGGTGGCCTCGAAGACGGCCCGGCCACAGGACAGGTGCATGAATGCGGCTTCGACCCCGACACCCCGCCGGAGGATCTGGACGCCCTGCTCGAGCCGGAGATCGTAGGACGCGAGGCGCTCCTCGGTGCACTGCGACGGAGCCGCTCCGGGTGGCTCGGAGACATAGTGGCTACGGTCCAGAGATCCCAGGACGCGATCATCAGGGCACCCCTTCCTGGAGTCCTCGTGGTGCAGGGAGGCCCCGGAACGGGTAAGACCGCTGTAGCGCTTCATCGAGCTGCCTACCTCCTCTACACCCACCGCTTTCCCCTGGAGCGTCAGGGGATGCTCGTCCTCGGTCCAAATCCCATCTTCATGCGTTATATCGAGCGCGTGCTGCCTTCACTGGGCGAGAACGGCGTGACGTTGTCCACGGTCGCCGGCTGCTACGGCCTCTCCAGGCCCCGTGCCACAGAGCCACCGGCACTCGCTGCACTGAAGGGAGATATCCGCATGGCAAGGGTGATAGAGCGCGCCATCCGAGATCGAGAGCGGCGGCTCATCCGCCCCGTGAACGTGAAAGTCGGATCTGTGCAGGTGACGCTAACGCCCGAGATGTCGGAGCGCATAGTACGCGCTGCGCGCAAGCGGCAGGGTACCCACAACGAGCGGCGCAGGCTGGTGGAGCGAGCAGTGCTGCGGGAGCTGATCTCCCGCTACGAGCAGCGATTCGGCCAGATCATCTTGGCGCAGCAGGAGCGGAGGATCGCAGCCATCGCCGGTTCGCCCCTCGACGCACCTGCGGAGAGCAACGAGAGCGAGGAGCACAACGACCGCACATCCTATGAAGGGATATCCGTTGGCGAGGTACCCTATGGCCGCCTGGATGCCGATCTTCGGACGATCGCAGATGACGGGCAAGCATCCGCCAGAGAAGCTGCGGCAGGATCGCGCGAGCGCTACGCGCGTGAGCAGATGTCGCGAGACCTGGCCCTGCGCAGGGCACTCGATCGAATGTGGCCGCGCCTGTCTGCCGAGGAGCTGCTGAGAGACCTGTTCGGCGCCCCGGCTCTTCTCGCGTCGGCAGGCAACGGCATCTTGACGGAGGAGGAGCAGTCCCTCCTCTACCGGCCACGCTCCCCGAGCACAGACGAAGTGCCCTGGACGGCTGCGGACATGGCGCTGCTGGACGAGGCGAGGGCACTCCTCGGAGATCGGGCCAGCAAGCGAGGAAGCAGGCGCAAGCCGGCTGGCAGCGAAGAAGAGACGGGCCAGGGCGCTCGTGGCAGGGCGAGGGAGGACTGGCCGCGACGCTACGGTCACATCATCGTGGACGAGGCCCAGGACTGCTCCCCCATGGACCTGAGGATGATAGGCCGTAGGTCCCTGAATGGCTCCGCCACGCTCGTAGGGGACCTCGCACAGGCTGCAGGAACGAAGGCGTACGGGACCTGGAACGAGATCATCGGCTTCATGGCACCGGGCAAGCCGTGGCGGATGGAGGAGCTGGACGTCAACTACCGGACACCTGAGCTCGTTATGAGCTTCGCCACACCCGTCCTTCGAGCTGCCTTCCCTGAGCTCTCGCCGCCGCGCTCGGTACGCCGCGGTACCAAGCCCCCCGAGGTCATAGACGTCACGAGCGGAGGGATGGAGAGCGCTACCGTGCTGGAAGAGGCTTCGCCCGACGGCTCACCCCATGACCTCTTGGCCGTGGTTGCCGAGCAGGCGACCAGGATATCCGGCCAGCAGGGAGGTGCGGCAGGAGGAGTGGCGGCAGTGATAGTCCCGCCGTCCCTCCTGGAACCCGTAGCAGGAGCCATCGAGGCTTCCGGCACCAGGGCATGGGTGGCAGGGTCCACCGGGGCAACCGGAACTGGGCCGCTCGGCTCCGATGGGCAGAGCCTTCTGGTTTGCCCGGCCGACCTGGCGAAGGGTCTGGAGTTCGACCTCGTGATCGTGGTAGAGCCCGCTGCCATAGCGGAAGAGCTTCCGGGAGGGGAAAGGGCGCTGTACGTCGCGCTCACGAGAACGACGGGGGCCTTGCTGGTCATACATGCTTCTGCCCTGCCTGCCAGCCTCGCCGGCTCCGCTGTGCCTTCCGCTCTCTAGGGCCTTCCGCACTCTAGGGCCTTCCGCTGTCTGGACGCCTTGCCTCTCTGGGCGCCTTCCGCTATCTAGGGCCTTCCGCTGCCTGGCGCCTTCCGCTATCCAGGCGTCGCCAAAAGCCTCTGGGCGGCGCCGGGAGCTTCAGAGAGACACGCCGAAGAGTGGACGGCGCCGCGATGGCGAGTTGGTTTTCCCCTGAATGGTTTGCTAGAAACGTAGATCGTGGCTCAGGCGATGACCGTCGACACCGGCGGTTCTCCGGCGAGGTCGGTGCATAAGCGACCACCGTTGCTTGCAGTCGGCGTGATGATCTTCCTCGGGTCCGACTTCATGTTCTTCAGCGGTCTCTTCGCGGCCTACTTCTCGATAAAGGCACATGCCCCCGTCTGGCCTCCTGTGGGCACGAAGCTGGATACCATCCAGGCGGCCGTGTTCACGGTGGTGCTTCTCGCGTCCAGCCCGACCATGCAGAAAGCCGTCTGGCACATGGAGAAGGGAAGGCGCCAGGCAGCGAAGGTCTGGATCTACATAACGATGGTCCTCGGCTTCGCATTCATAGGAAATCAGGCTTACGAATGGGTGACGCTCACCACGCGGCCAAGCACTAATGCCTATGGCTCCCTTTTCTTCATCATGACAGGGGTTCATGGACTCCACGTGCTCCTCGGCCTGGTGGCCATGATCTTCCTCCTTGGCCGCCTGGCAGGCAGGGAGGGCGACCCAGGTGAGGTGACGGTGGTGCAGGCGGTCAGCTACTACTGGCATTTCGTCGACATCATGTGGATAGGCATTTTCAGCTGCCTTTTCCTCCTGAAGTCGTAGGAAAGCCGAGAACAACGGAGAGCAACTGCGATCATATGGGACGCCATGACGACTAACCGGGCCAATACCTGCAAGGCCGAGGCGGGTAAGCGCGCGCTGTCTCCGGGCAAGCGCGCCTTCGCGTCCTTGCAGGCGCTTCTCCTCTCGGGACTGCCCATCGCTCTCGTTGCAGGAATCATCGGGCTCGTCATTCTCGTCTCGGGAACCGGACCGAGCGCGCTCCCGCCCAGCCGACCTGTTGCCCAGGTCAAGGCACCGGCCCAGTCCTCGGGAAAAGCCCAGTCTGGGAAAGCCCAGTCCTCGGGAAAAGCCCCGTCGACCGGCAGGGCAGCGGCGACTGACTCGACCAGCACCTATGGGTCCACGAAGCCAGCCGGCACCTATGGGTCCAGGAAGCGGAAGACCTCCAAGTCCGGCGCCACCGCACCCAGCCAATACCCGTCGGTCTCCCTGAAAGGCACCAACATTCACACAGGCTACGAGCTGTTCCAGGAGAGCTGCTCTGCCTGCCACGGCGTCAATGCCCAAGGCACCGTTCGCGCCCCGAACCTGCGTGGGCTCGGACCGGCGACCATCGACTTCTGGGTATCGACCGGTCGGATGCCGCTGGCCGATCCCACGGTGGAGCCGGTGGAGAAGGCGAACAAGTTCACTAACGCCGAAACCCTGGACATAGCCGCCTACGTCTACTCCCTCGACCCGCACGGTCCGAAGATCCCGCTCGTTGACCTGGCCCATGCGAACCTCTCACGTGGATTCGAGCTCTTCACGCTGAACTGCGCCGGGTGCCACACGATAACGGGCGCCGGAGATGCCCTCTCCGGCGGCTTCTATGCCCCCTACCTCCGAAATGCCACGCCCCAGGAGGCGGCCGACGCCATCCGCACCGGCCCTTCCGACATGCCGCGTTTCGGGCCTGGTGAGCTGAGCCCGCAGCAGGTAGACGACATCATCGCCTACGTGACCGGACCTATCCAGCATCCGGACAACATAGGTGGCCTCGGACTCGGAGGAGTAGGACCTGTGGCTGAAGGCTTCATCGGCCTTCTGATCGGAGTAGGAGGGCTAATGCTGGTGGCGTACTGGATCGGTGATCGCACATGAGCGAAGCTGGAGGTGGCGCTCCCGTGAAAGAGACCGGACAGCTGGTGGCAGATCCGGACGACCCGCGCCTCGAGCCCTATGCCAGGAACCCGGAGGCCGCCGAGAGAGTGGTGGCCGCCAGCTTCATAGTCGGAATACTTTGCCTGGCTGCCTTCGGAGCTGCCTACTGGCAGGCGGCCTCCGAGCCCTACCTGGGTGGATTCATGGCAGGGGGCATGTTCGCGCTCGGCTTCGGCTTCACGGCTTGGGGAAAGTATCTCATGCCTCGGGGCCCATTCGAGGAGGCTCGCCACTCTCTTGCCAGGCCCGAGCCTGAGCGAGCTGCCTTCCAAGCCGCCATAGTCGACAGGGGTGCAGTCGCCATAGGAAGGCGACCATTCCTGGTGAAGCTGCTCGGAGTAGCGGGGGGAATAGCCGGCGTGGTGATGATGTTCCCGCTGCTTCGCTCCCTCGGGCCGCTGCCGAAGCACTCCATGTTCACGACAGGCTGGAAACGGGGCTCACGTCTCGTGACGGCCAGGGGAAGGCCCATAAAGGCAGATGACCTCGAGGTGGGTGGCATCATCACCGTCTTCCCGGAGGGCCACGAAGGCTCTGCGCAGGACCAGACCCTCCTTATCCGGGTAGCCGACTCGGCCATAACCACGAGACCTGGCCGCGAGACCTGGGGTCCGGCAGGATACCTGGCCTACTCGAAGATATGCACCCATGCCGGCTGCCCTGTCGGCCTCTACGAAGAGGAGACCGAACAGCTCCTGTGCCCGTGCCACCAGTCCCTCTTCAACGTGCTCGATGCCGCCACGCCGGTCTTCGGACCTGCTCCGCGGCCGCTCCCACAGCTTCCACTCATGATTGATCGCGATGGCTACATCCGCTCCCAGAGCGGATACCTCGTCCCTGTCGGCCCCGGCTTCTGGGAGCGCTGAGCCGTGAGCAGCGAAACGCCTGTGGAAGATTCCTCACCGAACCCAAGGGTCGAGGCTGCCAGGTCGAGCATGACACGGAGGCGTGAAGGGCGGCTGGCGGCTGGCGGCCTCCCAGGTATGCCGCGGCGAGGAGCGCGCTCGAAGCGTTCGAACCAGTCCATCATGGACCAGGCGCTCGGCTGGGTGGACGACAGGCTCGGAGTGTCCTCAGGGCGCTCGCTCGTCGACAAGATCTTCCCTGATCACTGGTCTTTCATGCTCGGGGAGATCGCCCTGTACTCGTTCGTCGTGCTCGTGGCCACAGGCATATTCCTGTCCCTGTACTTCGATCCTTCCTCTGCGAACGTCGTCTACCACGGCGTCTACAAGCCTCTCCGTGGCCAGACGATGGGAGTCAACTACGCGTCGACCATAAATATCAGCTTCGCCGTGCGGTTCGGCCTCGTTATGCGCCAGACACATCACTGGGCCGCAGATGTTTTCGTGGGAGCGATCGCCATTCACATGTGCAGGATCTTCTTTACCGGCGCATTCCGGAAGCCCCGCGAGCTGAACTGGGCAGTAGGTGTGACACTGCTGATCCTGGCTATCGTGAACGGCTTCATCGGGTATTCGCTTCCAGGTGACCTGATCTCCGGAACCGGGCTCAGGATCATGTACTCGATCATGCTCTCCATACCCGTCATAGGTACCTACCTGGCGTTCTTCGTCTTCGGTGGTCGCTATCCAGGGAACGGCGTGATAATCCCGCGGCTCTTCATACTCCATGTGTTCGTGGTGCCGCTCATAATCGCTGCTCTGATCGGCGCTCACCTCTACTTCCTCGTCCGCCAGAAGCACACCCAGTTCCCAGGCAAGGGGCGCCGCGAGGACAACGTCGTGGGATCTCCCATGTGGCCGAACTTCATGTTCAAGACGATGGGTTTCCAGCTAATGGTCACGGGGGTGCTGCTCGCTCTCGGTGCCTTCTTCGAGATAAACCCGATCTGGAAGTTCGGCCCCTACCTGCCGTACAAGGTGAGCTACGCAGTGCAGCCCGACTGGTACATGGGCTGGCTCGATGGCGCGCTGCGGCTGATGCCCAGCTGGGAGTTCGTCGGCTTCGGACATACCATCCCGCTCGAGATCACAATACCGGGCGTGATAATGCCAGGTCTCACCTTCGCACTCTTCTACGCCTGGCCATTCCTGGAAGCGCGCTTCACCGGAGACCATGCCATGCATCACCTGCTGGATCGGCCAAGGGACAGACCCCTGCGCACTGCGGTGGGAGGTGGCGCCCTGGCCTTCTACTTCGTTCTCTTCGCAGCGAGCTCGACGGATGTCACCGCGAACTTCTTGCACCTGTCCCTGAACCTGGTGCTCTGGTCCTTCCGCATACTGCTGATCGTGCTGCCGTTCGTGGTCGGGTTCGTTACTTACCAGGTATGCCTCGAGCTGATGAAGGTGCCTGACTCAGGCAAGCGCCACAGAGCGATGATCGTCGAGAGGAGCGCAGAGGGCGAGTACCACGGCTACAGCGCTGAAGCCCGTCCGGGAGACGGCGCCGAGGAGCTCGAGCCAGAGGAGGTGCCCACGTACCTTCCGGTCGACGAGCTCGTGGGTGTCGGCGCTGCCAACGAGGAGACCGAGGCTACGAGCAAAGGCGTGCGCCAGGCACCTCGCTGATACCGGCCTGCCTGGTGAGGGAGCCGATGCTGAGCGACCCGATCTTCCTGGGGCTGGCCGCCCCAGGAAGCCGCGAGCTGGGTCAGGACTGCTCGCTACGGAGGATCTGACGAAGGACGTAAGGCAAGACACCGCCGTGGTGATAGTAGGCAGCCTCCATCGGCGTGTCCACGCGCAACCGCACCGGAACTGGCTTGCCGTCGGCAGTGACAGTGATGGTCCCTGGCGGGGGCAGCCCTTCCGCCAGCGCCGGAATACCCTCGATGTCGAATACCTCCGCGCCGGTAAGCCCAAGCGACTGCAGGCTCACCCCGGCATCGAGCTCGAGCGGGAGTATCCCCATCCCGACCAGGTTCGAGCGATGTATGCGCTCGAAGCTCTCGGCTATCACTGCCCGGACGCCGAGCAGGAGAGGACCCTTGGCTGCCCAGTCCCGCGAAGATCCGGATCCGTACTCCGAGCCTGCAAGGACCACCAGCGGCACTCCCTCGCCGGCGTAAAGCATCGCCGCGTCGTAGAGCGACATGACTTCCCCGCTCGGCAGGTGGCGTGTATAGCCGCCTTCGGTGCCGGGCGCCAGCAGGTTCCTCAAGCGCACGTTCGCGAACGTGCCACGTACCATCACCTCATGATTCCCCCGGCGCGCGCCGAAGGAGTTGAAGTCGGCCTCCGCCACGCCGTGATCCATAAGGTACCTTCCCGCCGGTCCCGACGGGGGTATGGATCCTGCTGGGCTTATGTGGTCGGTGGTGATGCTGTTTCCGAGCATTGCCAGCACCCGAGCCCCGCGCACGACCTGCGGCGGGGGGGGCGCGAGGGTGATCCCGTCGAAATAGGGCGCCTTGCGCACGTAGGTAGAAGACGGGTTCCAGGA
>DAHXND010000130.1 GCA_027366675.1 Acidimicrobiales bacterium | reverse complement strand
CCGCGCAGAGATCCGCAGTGAGCGGAACCGCCTCGTTCTCGAGCACGCCACGCCAGCCGTCACGGAACCCTACGAAAGAATCGCCATAGTGGTATTGGCCCTTCATCACCACTGCCCGTATGACGGCGTTCAGCCCAGGGCAATCACCACCACCCGTCAGGATCCCTACTGTCAGCGAAGCTCCCTTTCCAGCCATAGATGCCTTTCCGCTCTCTACGCCATGGCTCCGGTAGCCTGGCCGTGCCGCTTGGGAGTCGTAACCTTCAGCAACAGACCTGCCTCGCGGTGGAAGTCCTCCAGGTCTGCGAACTCCTTGTAAACACTAGCGAAGCGCAGGTAGGCCACCGGATCGAGAGAGCGAAGACGATCCAGCACCTCCATGCCGACAATCTGGCTGGTGACCTCGCTCCCCGATGCGACCAGCACCGCCTCGACATCAGCAGCCAGGCGACGCATCTCATCCTCGGGAACCGGACGATTCTTGCTGGCCGAACGCACACCACGCACGACCTTCTCCTGCTCGAATGGCTCTCGCTCACCGGAGCGCTTCACGACCCATAATGTTACGCTCTCGATGCGCTCATAGGTCGTGTAGCGCCGGCCGCACCTCCGGCAGGCCCGTCGCCGACGCACAGACACCCCGTCCGCAGATGTCCGGGAATCGATAACTCGATCATCCAAGCCTCCACATCCTGGACAGCGCACATCATCCAGGCTATCCAAAGCAGCCAGCGCGCCACCACGAACTGCTCGTCACGACGCAGCCAGGCGCCTTCTCCTGGCAATCGGATCTTCTGACACGCTCGGCGGCAGTTCTATGAGCTCGCCAGGGTAGATGCGATCCGTTCCCAGGCGTGCACGAAGCTCTGCGACCAGAGGTCGCGGATCGCCGTTTCCGGAGAAGTGCTCCGCTATCGTCCAGAGGCTCTCGCCGGAGCGCACCAGCCAGGTCGGTCCGCTGCCAGGACGCACGGATCCCGCCGCCGGGCCCGTCCCTCCTACCACACCGAACACAGTGGCACCTGCCAGGAGCACTATCGCTGCTACTGCCCCTACCAAAGCGCGCCGCCGCCTGTACACGCACTCCGGTGAGCGCCGACGGATGGAGGCAGAGCTTGGATCCAGTCCCGGGCTCCTCTGAGCTGGACGTCGCGCTCCCCACGCGTCGACCGCTGACCCCGAAAGGCTACCCACCCGGCGGCCTGGCACGGTGCTACCCACCCGGCGGCCTGGCACGGTGCTACCCACCGGGCGGCCTGGGCACCGGTATCCAGTGCTCCACTCCGACTCATCGTGGCCTGTCCCGTATATGGCTCCCCATGCACTCCCCCGTACAGTCTCCCGCTCCATCTCCTTCTTCATGGCATCTATGCTAGATGGAACACATGTTCGTTGTCAAGGAAAAAGGGAACAGATGTTTGACATGCGTCAGCAAAGTGATATTATCTAGAACAGGCATTCGCTCGGCATGGCTCCGGCCCGGCGAACGCCGAAGTCGATCACCAGTACCGAAGTCGATCACCAGTCAAGGTGCTGCGGGCGAGTATCCACCCAGGCGCTCGGAGCCAAGCAGTGCTGCCCCAATGCAACGCCGGAGCAAGCGAAGAAAGGGCAGGCAGGAATCCACGGGATTCCAAGCTTGCCGTTACCATACCAGCACAGGAGTCCAGACCAGGACAGGGATAAGGAGGGAAACGCAGATGGCAGAGCCACTCGCAGGAAAACGCCGGGAGATCCTAGACTTCATAGCATCCACGCTCGCGGACCGGGGCTATCCACCTTCGGTGAGGGAGATAGGCGACGCGGTCGGCCTGCGCTCAGCCTCGACAGTGCACGTCCACCTCCTGACGCTGGAGAGGGAAGGGTACCTGAAGCGGAATCCCACGAAGCCAAGGGCGCTGGAACTGCGTTACGAGCCCCAGTCCGGAGCAGCCATAGCCACGAGCCGATCGCATCAGGTCCCGCTGGTGGGAGATGTTGCGGCCGGCACGGGGGTTCTGGCGGAGGAGAACGTACAGGAGCTCTACGCCCTGCCCGAGGATCTCACGGGAACAGGGAACCTGTTCATGCTTCGAGTGCATGGCGACTCCATGATCGATGACAGCATCCTGGACGGCGACTACGTGGTCGTTCGCCAGCAGCAGGACGCGAACGACGGTGATGTGATAGTCGCGGGGATTCCTGGCGGGGAGGCCACGGTGAAGCGCCTGCGACGGGAAGCCGGGCGTGTCCTGCTGCTGCCCTCGAACCCTGCATACGAGCCCATGGTCCTGCAGCCTGAGGAGGTGACTGTCTACGGGAAGGTGGTAACGGTTCTCCGCCGCCTCTGACGCTGCCGCCCTCCGAAGCTAGGTCAAGCTGTTCGGAGCGAATCGGCACCGGCACGCCCTATGACCACGGCCCGTATGATTCGCCGTAGCTCACCCAATGCCCAGTAGCTCCGCGAGCACCGAATAGGCTGACACCAGCTCCGACCGGGATACCTCCTCGTGATCCGTATGGGACAGCTCGGGGTCTCCCGGTCCGAAGTTTGCTGCTGGAACTCCTCGCCCGAAGAAGAACGCCACGTCGGTCCACCCAAGCTTCGCTCGGGGCTCAGATCCGCTCAACCTGACCAGCTCCCCTAGGACCGGGGTATCGAGCATGGGAAGGGCCCCACCGGCAGCCTCGACCAGCTCAACAGTGTCCCCTGCCTCCTCATCCATCGCGGGTGCCAGGTGGTCTACCAGAAGCCGGAACGCCTCTTCGGCATCATGATCGGGAGCGAAACGGTAGTTCACCGTTACACATGCCGTATCCGGGACTACGTTACCGGACAGACCGCCAGATACATGAACTGCCTCTAGGACTTCCCTGTACGATATACCATCTATCTCAGGCGAGCGCAGCTCCATCTCCCCCATGCGCCGCAGAAGAGCGCCCAGCCGGTGGATAGCATTAGAACCCTGCCAGGGCCGAGCCGTATGAGCTCGCCTACCTCTCAGCGTGACAAGCGCCCGTAGGGTCCCCTGGCATCCCGCCTCCACGCGACCACCGGTTGGCTCGGCCATGATAGCAACGTCACCCTCCAAGAGATCAGGGCGATCTCTCTCTATCTCGAGCAGCCCGCTGTCGCTCCGTGATATCTCCTCTCGCGCGTAGAGGACGGCAGTCAAGTCGTAGGGTAGCGTCAGACCACGACGAGCAGCGACGCCCGCCGTGGTCGCCAGGGTGCACAGAACGGACAAGCCACCCTTCATGTCCGTCGCCCCGAGCCCCCTGGCTGCGTCGTCATGCCCGCGCCCCCTGGCTGCGTCGTCATGCCCGAGCCCCCTGGCTGCGTCGTCATTCCCGAGCCCTACCGCTGTCTCCATCGCGCCGAGCACCCCCACTCTCTCGTCACGACCGGAGAGAGTGGGTTCCCGGCCGCCCTCTTCGCCCCCGTTCTCTGCGGGTGGAACGGTATCCAGGTGTCCTGCCAGTACGACGCGACGCGCTGCTCCCGTATCCGTTCGGGCAATCACATTGTCACCTATGCGATCGACCACCAGGCCAGCTCGCCCTGGAACTGCATCGAACCATTCGACGATGGCAGACGCTATCTCATGCTCGTGGCGACTAACAGAGGGGATGGAAACCAGCCTGCGCGCCAGCTCCAGTAGTGAATCCTTGCCCGTGGTCCCATCGGGAACTACCGGACCCCCCTCCATCAAAGCCCTGCGCCCTGTTCTCGAAGGAACGCCTCGAGACCAGCCTTATCGTGGCGCTCACCCTCTGTCAATCGTTTCACAATCAGCACGCAAGGGAGGAAGAACTCGCCACCTGGGTACTCCCGGCGGCGCATGGCCGAGACCGCTACAGACCAGGAAGGCACCTCACCTCGCGAGATCTCCGACCCAGTCTCGGCATCGATCACCGGGATCGACGGATTCAATATCGTTCCAGCCCCGAGCACCGACCCAACTCCTACGCGTGCACCCTCGGTAACCATGGAACGGCTCCCTATCAACGCACTATCGCCTATGATGACTGGTGCGGCCTGGGGTGGCTCCAAGACTCCGCCGATGCCCACCCCACCGGACAGATGCACATCACGTCCGATCTGTGCGCAGGACCCCACCGTGGCCCACGTGTCTACCATCGTGCCCGATTCCACGCGCGCCCCTATGTTCACATAGCTGGGCATGAGAATGACACCTGGCGCCAGGTACGATCCCCAGCGGGCCGAAGCCCCCGGAACCACCCTGACGCCTGCGGAGGCAT
>DAHXND010000094.1 GCA_027366675.1 Acidimicrobiales bacterium | reverse complement strand
TGTCTGCGGCATGCAAGTACGCGTCGCAGATGCCCCCGCCAAGTCGTCCTGGGCGGGCAGGACCTACCGGTTCTGCTCCGATCGCTGCCGGATCCGTTTCGACTCTGACCCCGAGCACTTCGTCCGTGTGGCTACCGGGGGCCATCCAGCGGAAATCCAGGCACCTTCAGAGCTCGTGCCCCTAGGCGCCCGGCACGGATCACTCAATTCGCTACCCCCAGATAACAGATCACTAGAGAAGAAAGGTAAGGAGGCCGTAATGGAGTCACACACGGAGCATTCTCTCCAGGCGGCGGGAGCGATCGACCCCGTCTGCCACATGGCAGTGGATCCCGAGCACGCAGCGGCTCACCGGCGCTACGAGGACATCGACTACTACTTCTGCAACCCTGGGTGCGCCGCTGCCTTCGATGAAGATCCCGCGCGTTACATAAGCGAATAGCAGCTACCGGCCCCGGGGGCTTCGCTGCCCTGGCATCCTCTCTACGGCCAGAGCCAGGGCTTCGCTCACGGGCTCGTCACTCCGGCATTCACGGTAACGCCGCACCTCCCGAGCTACGGCCAGAGCCAGGGCTTCGCTCACGGGTTGCCAGCGGCTCGTCACTCCCCCACCTGCTCGTCCAGCCACTCCCGGACCAGAGGGAATACCTCGCGTGGCGCCGAGCGCCCAGCGAAGAGGTCGTCGTGGCCGTAGTCGGTGGAAAATCCATCGGCTTTCCCGCATCGCACGAAGCGCACCTTCGCGTTCACAAGCATCCCGGCCGTCTCCTCGACACTCTCGGTCGGTCGCTGTAGGTCCCTCGCACCAGACACGAGCAGCAAGGGAGCTTCGATCTCGTCCAGGCGATCCGACCACCTGGTGCGGCCATCGAGCGAGTCCATGACCGAGCGCTCCACCCAGTGGCGAAACTGGTCGCCGAGCACGCTCGACTCATCTGGTACACCGTTCCAGAAGTATCGAGCGACAGGTAGCGGATCGCAGTTCGCCATCACGAAGCTGCTATCGAGCTCGTGCGAGTGCAGGTAAGCGAGCACTGGACCGGCCCAGCGCGCCGTCTTCGCGAACGGAACCCGTCCGTGGCGCCTTCCCTTCGGCATCGATGTAACCCCTGGTACTCTCGCCGAAGGCGGGGTCAGGACTGGCGCACCGAACGTCACCCCCCCACGGAGGCCAGGTGCCCTTCCCTCTACCAGGGATGCATATAGCGCCTGGCCGCTCATCTCTGTCCCGAGCCAGTAGACAGCCTCGAGCCCGCTGCCATCGATCGCCAGACCCACGGCTGCTGGAATATCGTAATATATGAAGTCGTCGAAGCTCCAGGAGCACAACCGCTGATCCTCGTTCGGCGGCCAACTCGACCGGCGCCCGCGCAGATCCACGCAGAACACGTGATAACCAGCATCAGCCAGATAGCGCGCCATGGATACCTCTGGAGCCAAGTCGTAGATGAGCGCCGAACCCGCGAAGCCGTGGCCCGTGACCACCGCCGCCTGCTTGACCCTGCCTCGGGGGTAGTAATGGGCGATCCCTACTCGCCAGCCGTCGTCCGTCGTCGCTACCAGCCGCTCGTCTGGCTCCCCTGCCCAGTCGAACCTGCGAAACACACGGCCTGCCAGGTTCCTCCCCCCGGCCAGAGCTATCGCTCCCGTCGCCACACCTGCCAGTGCCACTCTCCGTCTGGGTGGTCTCATGAAGCCTTCCTCCCGCCCATCGCTCTGAGCATCCTGCAACTGCCAGCACGTCTTTCGTACGTAGCGTATGATAATGCTACTACCAGAAGGTAGCAAGTCCGTATCTGGCGAATCCCGGAAGCTCGGGGCGCTCCGAGCTTCATTCCCACAGAAGGAGCTGACCAGTGAAACTCCCGAGCTCACACCAGCCCGAGGCCATCGGCAGGATCCATCGCCCTTCACCGCCTTCACCCTCGAAAGGAGCATGGCAGGCACGCGATGATGCACATCCCGGCAGGATCCATCGCCCTTCACCGCCTTCACCCTCGAAAGGAGCATGGCAGACCCGCAGCTTCTGGCTCGCGCGCGAGTCCTACGCCCCCCAACCAAGCCTCGACACGAGCACGCGCTGTGACATAGTGATCGTCGGCGCCGGTTTCACGGGCCTGTGGACGGCCCTCATGCTGTACGAAGCGGACCCAGCTCTCGACATAGTCGTGCTAGAGGCGCAAGTCGCCGGCTACGGAGCGAGCGGGAGGAACGGCGGCTTCGCCATGACGATGGTCGGCCGGAACATCTACGACCTGGCCCGAAAGGTCGGGCGCAAACGGGCCCTGGCAACACACCTGGCGATGCGCCGCGCACTCGCTGAGATCGAGGCGTTCTCCGTGAAAGAGGGTATACCTGCCGACATTGCCAATACCGGTGTTCTCACGGTCTCGAACGGACCCGAGCAGGACGTCAGGATACGCCAGGATCTGGATGCCGCTGGACAGCTCGGCCTTGACGACTTCGAAGCGCTCGACACCCGCCAATGCCAAGAGCTAGTGCGATCTCCACGGCTCCGAATGGGTCACTTCGAGCGGGACTGCCTGCTCGTCGACCCAGCGGCCCTCGCCCGCGGCTTGCGTGATGCGGCACTGCGGCGAGGCATTCGCATCTACGAGCAGACGCCGGTGGACCAGGTGCACGAGATAGCAGGACATCGGGTAGAGGCACGGACGCCGTTCGGGACGGTTCACGCTGACCGAGCCCTCCTGGCCACGAACGCTTACGCAGCTACCATCCCCGCCCTAAGGAGATTCATATTCACCATCTACGCTTCGATCGTCCTTACAGAACCGCTCGATACCGGCCAGTGGGAACGCGTCGGCTGGGAGCGCCGCATGGGAGTAGAGGACAAGAGGATCATGCCGCATTTCCACAGACCGACCGCTGATGGTCGCATCCTCTGGGGCGGCCGCGATGCCCCTATATCTGCAGGCCCGCCAAATGCCCGCTACGATCACCTGCCTCGGATCTACGCCCGCCTGGAGGAGTCCTTCCGATGGAACTTCCCCCAGCTTCGCGACGTCCGCTTCGCACATGCCTGGAGCGGCCCCGTGTGCGGCACGCTGAACGGGTTCGCGTCGGTAGGCTTCCTCGGGGCCTCGGAGCGAATCGCCTACGCGCTCGGCTACACGGGTCACGGCGTTGGCCAGACAAAGCTGGCAGCAAGTGCCGCTGCTGACCTGCTACTGACCCGCGACAGCCCGCTCCTCGACCTGCCTCTCGTAACGAAGGCGCCGATGCCCGTCGGCCCTGGCCCGCTTCGGCCCGTCGGCCTGAGCATCGCATCATGGCTCCAGGAAAGGCTACAGAAGGCAGATGACGAGGGAACTGATCGGGGCCCCCTCGTAAAGGCCGCATTGAAAGCGCTCCAGTGACCACGCAGGCAATCGCTCCTCATACGAGAGCGCCCGAGATACCAGCTACGATCTGCCCGTGATGGCACGCCGCGATCCTGCAGTGCGTAACACGAAGAAGGTGATCGCAGAAGCAGCTATGTCCCTGCTCTCCGAGCGCAGCTACAGCCAGATCACCGTCGAGGAGATAGCAGCGCAGGCCGGTGTCACGAAAGGAGCCTTCTACTACTACTTCTCCGACAAAGAGGACGTGGCGAAAGATCTCTGGCACGAGATATGGGAGGGATTGGCGGCGGACGCCCAGAAGGCGCTGGATCCCGACGCGGACCTGCCCACTAACCTGCAGAGCGCCTTCCGGGCCATGCTGGACGTGCTCTCGAACCTGGGCCGAGCAAGGTTCTTCCTGGGCGAGGCCTGGACCCTGCCTGCAGTCGAGGTAGCCGGGCGTAACGACCAGATAGCAGCCACCTCTCTCGTGAAGACTCTATTGGCCGATGCCCACTCTACGGGCCAGTCAATGCCTGTGGATGCCGACGCTGCCGCACACGTACTGGTAGGCGCCTTCGCTGAAGCGGTCCTCTACATACTGGAAACGGGTAACACCGAGCCCACTCTCGCCGTCATCGACCGCGTCATCGACTCTCTATTCCCGGTCGGAGCCAGATCGAGCAACATTCGCCCCTGAAGACCAGCGGCCCGCCCCTAGACGTGGTGAATCACCCACGTGATCCCCTGGTAGGTCCGGTATCCAAGGTAAATAACGGTGCCAACCGCTATCATCTTGAAATGCCATGGATAATGGCGCCTTTCCTCTCCACCTTCCTCGTCCTCGGGGTCGTAGTCATCGTACTCCTGCGAGTCGTAGTCGGTGTCGTAATCTACATCGTACTCAGAGTTATAGTCAGGATCATGCTCGGTGTCGTAATCATCCCCTTCGTCGTGACCCCGATCACGATCAAGGCTCTCCTCCGCGTGCCACTCCTCCTCATGCGACTCAGCAGCTCGTGAGGTGGAGTCCCGCCGCGCCACTCTCACCCGCGCCCTCGCAGCCGCACCCTCATGACCACCGGGGTAGGCCCTAGAGCCAGCCTCTCGCGTAACTGACGCTCCACGTAGCGCAGGTAGGTCCTGGCCAGCGCGTGGCTCACGAACAGCGTGAAGGTGGGAGGATCTACTGCGCCCTGCACGGCATAGAGGATCCTGCTGCCCGGTGGCGAGTGTGCTGCCTGGATGTCTGCAACGACGCGATTCAGCTCGTGTGTCGGGATCCGTCTACGATAAGCTTCGAAGGCATTCGTGATCGAGGGAAATATGCGGCTCACGCCCTTCCCCGTGACTGCGCTCACGCGAAGGACGGGAGCGTAGCCAAGGAAGCCCAGCTCGGCGTCGAACTCCGCCTGCAGGGCGAGCCGCCGCTCCGTGTTCAGCAGATCCCACTTGTTCGCGACCAGCGCTATCGCGCTACCACCGGCATCTATGCGCTCAGCCAACCGCTGATCCTGATGGCTGATGCCCTCGGCACTGTCGATCACGAGAAGGACCATGTCTGCCTGATCCACCGCCTGGAGGGTGCGCACCATCGCGTAATACTCAGTGCCCGACGCCATCTGCGCCCGCTTCCGCAGGCCCGCGGTATCGACGAACCTGAACACGCCCGACTGCGTCGAGACGACGGTGTCCACGGTGTCGCGGGTCGTACCTGGCTCCTCGTGAACGAGAGAACGCTCCGAGCTCACCAACCGATTGAAGAGAGTGGACTTGCCTGCGTTCGGCCGGCCAACGATCGCGATAGCCGGGATCTTATCCCCCGTACCCTGAAGACTCTCGCTCCCTCCTCCCGGCTCGATTGCACGGGGATCACCGATGAGATCCGAGCTATCTCGGAGCTGGTCTCTCCCCTGCTCCCAGAACGAAGCCAGGCGCTCCAGTATGCAATCCAGCAAGTCGCCGGAGCCGCGTCCGTGCAGGGCACTGACGGGCATCGGGTCGCCGAGCCCGAGCGCCAGGAACTCCCAGGCTTCGAGCTCGCGTTGCGCTGTATCGGATTTGTTCGCGACAAGGACGACCGGCTTGCCACTCCTCGCCACTATGCGAGCTGCCGCCTCGTCCTCTGCCGTGATCCCGACAACCGTGTCGACCACGAAGCAGACCAGGTCGGCCTCGGTTATAGCCACCTCGGCCTGCCTGCGGACAGCAGCATCTATGCCATCAGCGCCAGCCAGCCAGCCGCCGGTGTCCACGACCGTCAGCGAGCGGCCCCGCCAGGTTGCCTGCAGCTCCTTCCTGTCCCTGGTCACCCCGGGGCTGCCGTCGACTATCGCAGCCCGCCGTCCCACGAGACGATTCACGAGAGAGGACTTCCCCACGTTCGGCCGCCCTACGATCGCCACGATCGGGCTGGATGCCCTAGAGGTGACTTCCACTACCATGTCGAAGCACTTCCGGCGACCATGGCGCTCTCTCCCAAGAGCGCTTCCCGTAGCGCGGCCCCATCTGTGCGGACTATCTCCACGGGAGATGGTAGATCTTCGACCTCCATGCCATCGAGGAAGCGGCCGTTCGACAGGCAGACGTCCGGCAGGAGGTAGCGCACCCGGCCGTGTTCGATATCGCTTTCATCCGTCAGATCAGCCTTAATCGTCTTAGCGACGTCCTGGCCGGCAAGCAGCCCTGTGACGGCGATGTTGCCTCCGAAGAAGGCGTTCTCCACAGCAAGCACGCGAACGTCAGAGAATCCATCCTCATGAAGGAGCGGCTCTATGACCTGGGCTCCATACCTCCCCGTGATGACGCGGGTGGAGGTGCCACGCCATGGCCGGGAGCTCGCACCGGCATGGCGCGCCACCCGACCGGAATAGCGCTCCTCGCTCATTCTGGCTCCCCTGTAGCCCGCGCCAGGCGCGCCGTCCACCCACGCGAAGAAACCACCGTGAGCCATAGAGCCTGGCCCGGCTCCTGCCCGGCTGTGTTCGCCAGGGTCACTTCCGGGTTCGCCAGGGTCACTTCCGGGTTCGCCAGGGTCACTTCCGGGTTCGCCAGGG
>DAHXND010000075.1 GCA_027366675.1 Acidimicrobiales bacterium | reverse complement strand
GGAGGCGCGGGTGGGGCTACGGGTGGCGCAGGTGGCGCGGGTGGCGCTACGGGTGGCGCAGGTGGGGGCGCAACGAGAGGCGCAGTGGGAGGCTGTGGCGCAGGTGGCGCTGTCGCAGGAGGAGAGGGCAGGGCCGACGCTGAGGGAACTGATGCTGCCAGGGCGGTCTCCAATCCACCGAACTCCACGGCGAAGATTGCCTCGATCTCGTCATCGCTCAGAGCTATATCGTGATGGATCGGCACGGTATGCGTGCTTGCCGGCGCACGTGACTGCGACGGTGCCATATTCAAAATCGCGTCGATGGCAGCGCTCGAAGCGTCGCCCCCCGCATCGCGGGCAGCGGGAGGTGGCGGGGGAGCCACGGCAGGACGCGGGGGAGCGAGCGGCGGGGGAGCCATACGCGGTGGCGCTCCGAATGATGGTGCCGGATGAGGCGGTGGTGCCACTCGCTGCGGAGGTGGCGGGGGAGCCATCGGAGGCAGCGGCGCTCGCTCTGATGCAAGCGTGGACCGTGACCCCGGTTCCACGCCGATACGCTCCACGAGGGAGGTAATGATCGAGTGGTCGGTCGCTGCCCGCTTCTCCAGCTCCTCGAGCCGTCTGAGGAGCGCAGATATCGGAGGGGGCTCGTCACTTCTTTCCGGAGAACCGCCCGCGAAGCTTGGCAGGCGCGGCTCGCCCGAAGGCTCGCCCGGCTCGCCCGAAGGCGGTCGCATGGGGAGATCGTTCATGTCCGCGATAACCGCCTATCATAGCTCCTCACACCGCCAGGGGCCGGAATGTAGCATGATGCGGTGGCCACAGCAGAGGTCGCCGGGGGAGCGAGCGGCAGCAGGGTGGAGGTCGCCGGGGGAGCGAACGGCAGCAGGATAGAGCCCGCCAGCAGGATAGAGCCCGCCAGCCGGGTACACGGCGTCCTGACCGGGCTGGCCAGGCATGCCAGGCGCCGGTCCTGGCCTATCCTCCTCTCTCTCGTGCTGGTCTTGACCGGGATGGCCTACACGCTCGCCTGGGCACCGCTCGTATACCACATCTCTGCCTGGATCACCCCAGGCGACTTCTGGAACATGATGCGCTCCTCTCACTTCATAGGTTGGGGGGACTTCGGTGGCGTCTACAGCGACGGCAGCGAGGTGGTCTCGCTTCCGGGAATCCTCGTCGTGATGGCGCCCTTCGCGATGATCGCGCAGCACTTCGGTCTCAGCGAGGCCTACCCGTTCGCTCTGGCGCATCCGACTGCGTGGCTCCTCTACGGACCAGTCGAGATGGCGCTGAGCGGATTCTCGTTGTTCGGCCTGGACAGGCTGCTGGGGCATTTCCAGGTCCGCACCTGGCCACGGCGGTACGCTCTCCTGGCGGCAGCTATCTTCCTCTGGCCCGACTCGGTCATATGGGGCCACCCCGAGGACATGATCGCCATCGGCTGCGCGTGCTATGGCCTCGTGGCGATCCTCGAGATGCGCTACGTCTCGTGCGCGTGGTGGTTCGCAGCAGGCCTCTCGTTCCAGCCGCTGGTGGGGCTGATGTACCCCGTAGCCCTGGGCGTAGCAGGCTGGCGCAGGTGGGCGCCCATGGTCACGAGGACGATCAGCATCCCGGCGGTTCTGGTAGCGGTGCCGTTCATCGGCGACTTCCACGCTACATACAGGCAGGTGGTAACCGAGCCGACCTACCCCAGGATCGTGGCCTCTCACGATACCCCGCTCATGGCGCTCGCTCCCGTGCTCCACGGGATCAACCGAGGCGGGCGGGTGAGCCTGGGCACTGCCATAGGGAAATCGCCACAGTACCAGTCGCTCGCGAAAGCTACCCGAGCCTTCCCAGGGCTCGCCGGCGTGTTGAAGCAGAAGGTAGTGGAACGTCCCGGAGCTGCGCACCTTCCGGGGACCGTCTCGGCGGGCGCTGCTCACCTGGTCCTCATCGCTATCGTCGTCCTGATCGGTGCATGGGCTGCTCGCCATCGCGCGCAGGCAGCACTCGTCGTCTGGGCGGCAGCGGCAGCGCTTGCCCTGCGGCCGATCTTCGAGCCCGTCGATTTCGCCTACTACCTGGGCGCGGGGATCTCGCTACTGCTGGCTGTCGCAGTGGTAGCGCTCGCAGGCAACAGCGCGAGCATCGGCGGCGTGGCTCGGGTGCCAGCCGCCACCACTGCCTTCACAGCGCTGGCAGGCGGGATATTCGTCCTCGGCTACTACCACCTCGGCTCCTGGCCGTGGTGGTCGCTCATGACTGCCGGGACGCTTGCCATGATCGCAGCCTCATGGGTGGTGGTGAACGCCGCCCATGCTGGGCCTTAGGGGTTAGGGCCCTAGGGGTTAGGGCCCTATGGGTTAGGCCAGCTGCCAGCCCCCTCTTGCCAGTTCGTGATCTTGCCCACTTCGGCCAGGGTGCATGTGGCTGAGTCTCCGAGGGACTCGTCGCCGTACCAGATGCCGTGGCTCGCCACGAACCTCCCCGATGGGGAGACGCCGGCGAAGGCCGGTGGGATGCTCGAGCCAGGGCCGAACGCGGCGTTCTGGTCGTCCACCAGGGCGTAGCAGTTCCCGTTGGTGGCGAGTGACCAAACCAGGACGCTGTTCCCGCGTCCGGAGCTCTCTACGCCGACCTGGTTGTCCCCGGCAGTGACGGTTCCTGTCTCCCAGTTCAGGGTCGTGCCCAGGCTCTTCGTGTGCGAAGCTATGCTACTGAAGCTGCTGTTCGCCGCGTAGTAGGACTGTGCCTCGGTAAGAGCGCCCCTAACGTTCTGCTTCGCTGTGGTGTTCCTCGCGTTCCCCGTGGCCGAGAGGTACGTAGGCACCGCTATGGCGAGCAGTATGCCCATGATGAGGAGCACGACGAGGAGCTCTACGAGGCTGAAGCCGGACTCGCCTGCGTCTTCGGACTCCGCACGCGCGAGACAGCAGCCGCCGATCAGGTGCTTCATGGCTATCCCCTTCTTTAGCTACTGAAATAGCTACGATAAGCGAGAGTCCGGGCGCCGGCACTGTGGCCGGTACCCGGACTCTCCTGCCGCCGCCAGGGCTCTTACTGCCCGGATGGCGTCAGGTTCGCTATGAGCTGATCGCTACGGCGCTTACCAGCCTGTCCCCTCGCTCTGTTTGAAGCTGAATCCCAGAGCGGCAGTTTCCGTGCAGCCGCTCGATGTGCTAAGCCCAGACTTAAATCCATACCAGATGCCAGGTCCGGTGTTGGGGGCTGTCGCTGTGCCGAATGCCGGTGCTGCGAAGGGGCTGACGGTGCTCTGGTCGTCGATCAGCGCGTAGCAGTTCCCGCTGGTCGACTGCGAGTACAGCAGGACGCTGTTCCCGCCCTTGGAGTTCGCTACGCCGACCTCGTTGCTTCCCGGTGTGGCGGTTCCTGTCGTCCACTTGAGGCTCGTGCCCAGGCTCGCGGTGTTCGCGGTAATAGCGGGAGTGGACCACGAGCCATTGTTGGACGTGTAGTAGGACTGCGCCTCTGTCAGGGCACTCCTTACGTTCTGCTGCGCTGCGGTGTTCTTCGCGTTCCCGGTGACGGAGAGGAACGTAGGCACTGCTATGGCGAGCAGTATGCCCATGATCAGGAGCACGACGAGGAGCTCTATAAGGGTGAAGCCGCCTTCGGCTTCCTCCCCGTGGATCTCCTGCTCGTGCAGGCGCTCTAGCAGGTTCTTCATGTTTGGCCCCTTTCTGGGTGTCAAAATGGTTCAATTGTCTATTATTCAGATGCCGGTATATCCCGGCTGGCCCGCCACCCAGATTGGTCGGGAGGCAGATCGGCGTGGGTAGCTCGCACCCGAGCTGCCCACGTGAAGGAACCCCCCTCGCACGCTGGTTAGCGATATGGCTGATGAAGTTATCGGCACCTGTCGCCGCAGACTTTAGGGAAAATCCCGGAAAATCCGGGGGGGCTCCCGAGATGGGGGTCAGGTGTGGCTGGCCGTAGCCGTCGCTCCGGAAGTGGACGTGGCGGACGCCGGGACAGGCAGGCCGCATGCCTTGGCGACGAGGGGCTTCAGTGCGGTCGAGGATCCCATGTAGAAGGTTCCCGATATGGTGACCGAGTACTTCGTAGCCTGGACCGGTTCGAGCTGCCCGGATACGGAGATGGAGTTTATCACGATGAGGCGCGGCATGGTGACCAGGTCATTCACGAAAGCCACGTCCTGCTTGAACGAGCCGGAGGCGCTGATCGAGATCGCCAGGGGAGTGATCCCGGCCGGCACCCCCGGGGTAGCGGTAGTGGTGGGCGTGGTCGTGGGGGCAGCGGGAGACACCGAGCCTATCGAGACACCGCTACCCAACCCGACGAGGCTGAGCTGCGAGAGCAGCGTGGGCTCGTCCTCCGACGAGGGGATCAGCTTCGATATCTTCACCAGGGTGCCGCAGGATTTCGGGAGGCCGGCCTTGGAATGCTCCAGGGAGGCCAGGCGGGCCTGGAGTCCCGACACGCTTGCCTGGAGGCTCGTCTCCTGCGCTTTCAGCGTGGCAAGCTTCGATCCCTCCGGGCTCCACCAGACCAGCCACCACAGGAGGAGGGCCACGATCACCACGCCGACGGTTATCAGGAAGAAAGGCCTGCGGACTAGCTGCTGGAGCTCTGCCGTGTCCACGCTCATACCCCCCCGGTGTATAGCTGGCGGGCGCTGGCGGTGACGTCCATCTGGGAGCTGAAGCTCGCCACCCCGCTCGTTGAGACGGTGACGCCTGAGATGGTGACGTCGGCGAACTGGGGTAGGGCGCTAAAGGTGTTCAGCCATTTCGAGGCGCTCGCCAGGCCCGGCCCGGTTACCGCCACCGATACCTGGCCGAGCGGCGCAGATGTCGATGGCGCAGCAGTAGAGGTAGAGGTGGTCGCTGGAGTCCCGCTGAACCCCGTCACGGTGAAGCCAGGGGGCGTGTGGGACTGGATGGCCCCCATCACGTCGAGCCAGTTCACCGAGCTGGCCGTGAGGGGTCCCATCAGGTGGGTTTCGCTGGCGTAAGCTCCATCCACGGCGACGACGGCATCGTAGCGGGGGATCTGTGCGTTCAGGGATGAGATCTGGGAGTTCAAGCTCGCCACATTGTTCTCGGCGTTATGGACCTGGAAGAAGCGAAGCACCCCCAGCCCTATCAGGATGACTACTATGGCTGCCGCTGCAGCTATCATCCGGCTCTGGAGCCGCTTCTCCTTCTTCCGGGCCGTCACCTCAGGTGGGAGGAGGTTGAAGCGCTTGGCGCCGTGGGATGGCTCTGGCAGGCAGAGTCCCACCGGAGCGGCGAGGACGGGTCCGAGGAGGCTCATCTGCTCAGGGGTGACGTCCACCTTCAGCTCCAGGTGCTGGAAAACCGGGAGAGAGTAGAGCGGTACCCCTCCCTTCTCTGCCAGGGCCTCCGGTAGACCGGACAGCAGTGCTCCGCCGCCGGTCAGGAGCGCCCTTGCCACAGGGCTCGCCCCAGGGCGGGATCCGTAGAAGCGGATCGAGCCCTTCACCTCGTTCACGATCTGGTCTATCGTCGACTCGACCGCCCTCAGCGCGAGATCAGCCTGCACGCCCCCCTGGGCGAGCTGGAGCTTCAGGTTCTCGGCGTCGTTGAAAGGGATGTCGAGGGCACCGGCGATGGCTCCGGTGGCGGAGTTCCCACCCAGGCCTATCGTTCGGACGAACTGCGGGTTGCCGCCCTGGTGAACCACCACCACCGTGAGCCCGGCACCGATCGACACGATCGCCTCCGGCTCCGATATCAGGCTTCCCCCGATCGCCATCAGCCGGATCAGCGCAGAGGAGAGCAGGTCCACTCCCATGGGCTCGAGCCCGGCAGCCTCCACTGCTCCCACGACCCCTTCCACCAGGTCGCGATGGGCGGCCGCTATGAGCACCCTGCGCACGCGGTTCCCGTCAGGGCCCGTGAAGTCGGCGAGCACTTTGGTGTCCAAGAGCGTCTTCTCCGCGGGGAATGGGATTATCTCATCGGATTGGAAGCGAACGGCGCTCTCGATCTCGTCGTCGGCGACGTAAGGGAGGTCTATCTCGCGGGTGATCGCCCGGAGCCCCGCCACCCCGAGCTGCACCTGCTTCTGGCTGAATCCTCCCTGGTCCCATAGGCGACGGATCGCACCTACCACTGCTTCCCTGTCCGACACCTCACCTTCTGTGACCGCTCTGGGCGGCAGCCCTACCTGGCCGTAGTTCAGGAGAGCGGGTGTGCCTCCGCCTGCATCCACGGCTGCGGCGCGCACCGCGCTCGTTCCTATGTCGAGTCCTATGATGATATCTGCCATAGCGGGGGAAATACTAGCCTTCCTGGTCGGCGGTCAGTGGAGCATTCCACGAAGCAGCGTGGGAAGCGGTAAGTGGGCGAGTGCCCGCAGCGGCAGCAGCAGTGCCCCGTTCTGGGGGGTGTCCACGTACTTCACGTAGGTGAACATGGGCATGTACATGCTTACCACTATCGTTCCCACCACGACGCCCATGCACACGGTCAGCACGGGCTCGAGGATGGTGGTGAGGCTGTTCACCGTGACCTCCACCTCCTCGTTGTAGAAGTCAGCGACCTTCTGGAGCATCGAATCGAGGGCGCCAGTCTTCTCGCCGATGTCCATCATCTGTATGACAAGGCTCGGGATGACCTCGTAGCTCCCGAGGATCTCGGCGAGCGGCTGGCCCTGACGCACTCCCTCCTTGGCCCCCTGGAGCGCTGTGCCTATGGTGGCGTTGTTCGCTGTCTGGGAGACGATGTCCAGCGTCTCCAGGATGGGAACTCCCGAGGAGAGCAGTGACGCGAAGCTCGACGCGAAGCGTGCCAGGGCTACCTTGTGCATGAGGGGGCCGAAGATCGGGATACGGAGCTTTACCCTGTCCCAGAAGGCCCTTCCCTGCTCGGTATTTATCCATCGCAACCAGGCGATGACGGCACCAACTATCACAGCGATCACGAGCAGGATCCAGATGCTGAGGAGTGTGTGGGATATGGCGAGGACGATCTTCGTCGGCACCGGGAGGGGCGCATGAAGCTCCGTGAAGATCTTCTTGAAGATGGGGACGATGAAGATCAACAGGGCGGCGAAGATAACCATCATGACCGAGATGACTATGACGGGGTAGATCATCGCGTGACGGATCTTGTGCGTCAGCTCTGCCTGGCGTTCCAGGGTGTCGGCAAGGCCACGCAGGACCGTGTCGACATTCCCTCCGATCTCCCCGGCCTTTATCATGGTCACGTAGAGGGTGTTGAAGATCTTCGGATGCTGCTCCAGGGCATCAGAGAGCGATGATCCCTGCTCGACGGCGGCGCGAACCTCGTTGAACGCGCGGGCAAGGGGAGCGCTCTCGATCTGGTCCGAGAGGATGGCAAGCGCTCTCACGATGCTGAGCCCGGAGTCGATCATGGTAGCGAGCTGGCGCGTGGCCACCGCTATCTCCTTCAGCTTCACCCGGTCGGTGATCCCGGGGATGCCGATCTCCTTCTTCAGCCCGGTGTTTGTCCTCGCTGTGATGGAGACGGGCAGGTAGCCCATCTCCCTGAGCCGCCCCGCCACGAGGCCGACGCTGTCAGCCTCCAGCTCTCCCTCGACCAGGTTCCCTGATCGGTCTCGTACCTTGTAATCAAATGTCAGCGCCATGAGTCCTCCCGAGTGCTGCTTCCCCGTGTGGCAGAGCTTCCCTGTGTCGTAGAGCGTGCCTGCATTGACCGGCTAGGGAGCTTCATATCCTGCCCCTAGAAGGCCGAAGCCAGGTGGTTCCGAAGGTCCTCCTCGTTCCTGCAGCGGTCGAACGCGACCGCCTCGCTTATCACCCTACTCTTCACCAGAGCGGCGAGCCCCTGGTCCATCGTCTGCATGCCGTGCTGAGCGCCAGTCTGCATGAGCGAGTAGATCTGATGGGTCTTCGCACCGCGGACCAGGTTCCTTATGGCAGGGGTTCCCATCATCACCTCAGCACACACGGCCCTGCCGGTTCCATCAGCACGGAGCACGAGCTGCTGGGTCACGACGCCCTCGAGGGATGCAGCGAGCTGTATCCTTATCTGGTCCTGCTGGTTCGTCGGGAACACGTCGATGACCCTGTCTATGGTCTGCGGAGCATCTTGGGTATGAAGGGTAGCGAAGACGAGGTGGCCCGTCTCTGCTGCTGTCAGTGCGGTGGATATGGTCTCCAGGTCGCGCATCTCGCCGACCAGGATGACGTCCGGGTCCTGGCGCAGGACGCGGCGAAGGGACTCGGCGAAGGAGAACGTGTCCTCTCCGACCTCGCGTTGGTTGATTATGGACCGCTTGTGGTGGTGCAGGAACTCTATGGGGTCCTCGACCGTTACGATATGAAGTGGCTTGGTCTCGTTTATTATGTTCACGATGGATGCGAGGGTCGTGGACTTCCCCGACCCAGTCGGGCCAGTGCACAGGACCAGTCCACGGCGCAGCTCGGTGAAGAGGCGAACCGAATCGGGGAGCCCCAGGGATTCGAATGGGGGGATCTCGTGGGGGATCGGGCGCATCGCGCAGGCGACCGTGCCGCGCTGGCGGAAGACGTTCATGCGGAAGCGGCCCACTCCGGCGATGGAGTGGGATGTGTCGAGCTCACGCTCCTGCTCGAAGCGCTCCCGCTGGGCCTGCGGAAGGATCCCGAAGACCATCTCGCGGATCGTGTTGTTGTCGAGCGCGGCTACGCCCTCGATCGGGCGGATGGCGCCGTTTATCCGGATGCACGGAGGCATCTGAGAGGTCAGGTGGAGGTCGGAGGCGCCTACTTTCACCGCATAGCGCAGCAGGTCGTCCAGGTGCTCGGGAACCACGCCCGGAGTACCTGACCTGTTAGCTGAGTCTCCGTTGGCGCTGGGAGCGACCGTGGAATAGTCGTTCCCGTTCTCGCTGTAGGTCACCTCCCCGCCAGGGGCGGGCTCCTGCGCCGGGGATAGAGTCTGCGCCGGGGATAGAGCCTGCGCCGGGGATAGAGTCTGTGCCGGGAGCGGCAGGCCAGCCAGGGCCGCTTCTGCCAGGGGGGCCGTGGATGGGGGTGTGCCGGGAGGTGGGGCATCCGCGTAGCTCATGGATGGGGATGCGGGCATCGTGGCGGTGACGGCGCTCGCCGACAGGTTCCCGTAGACCGACTGGATGACCTGATCCACGAGGGAGGGATCAGCTATGGCGGGTACCACCTCCTGGCCGATGAGGCCTCCGATCGCAC
>DAHXND010000007.1 GCA_027366675.1 Acidimicrobiales bacterium | reverse complement strand
AGGTCCGGTGGCGAGCCTCGACGTGCTCATGACGCTTGCTATCGCCAGCTCGGCCTTCGGCGCATTCCTTCTCGCCCGCCATTTCACCCGGGAGAACCTGGGTGCCTTTGTCGCAGGTCTTGCCTACCTCCTTGCGGGTGGGTTCGCCAGCGGAGCACTCTACGGCCACCTGATGACGGCATGGATGGTCATCCCCCCCCTTCTGCTCCTCCTTGCGGACAAGGCGCTACGTGCGGACCGGGGTGCCGAGGTGCCCGCTCGGCGGCGACTCCCCCGCGTGTACGTTCTCGGGGCCATGTTCGGGCTTCTCCTCGCTGCCCAGTTCATGGTCTCGACGGAGATCTTCGCCGACTGCGTCCTGATGATCGCGATCGGCATCATCGCATGCCTGGCTCTCTTCCCGCGTGCGGCCTTCGCTTCTTTCGGAGCAGCCTTACGTTTCTTTGCTGCCGGCGCCGGCGTTAGCATCGTGCTCTTGGGCTGGCCTGCATGGGAGGCGCTCGCCGGACCGGACCACGTAACCGGTGCAGCTCACCCGAAGCTCGTAGGCGTAGGCATTCGCCTCGCCTCTGCGGCGCTGCCGCACTCCACGCCGAGCCCTCTCTTCTGCCTCTTGGACGGGCTGCATCGCTGCCCAGCCCTCCTACCCCCTGGGAGCCTCGGCGTTCCCCTGGTGCTCGCATTCGCCATCGCTGCAGCCATCACCTTCCGCCAGCCCCTGGCACGCTTCACCGCCCTGATGGCGCTCGTAGCCTTCATCCTGAGCATGGGATCACGCCCGATCCTCCATGCGAGCGGAAACGCTCACGCAGCGATCCCCCTGCCCTTCGCCGTCCTCACACACATTCAGGTCCTTCGCAACGCCGAGCCGACACGCTTCGAGCGCTTCGATGCTCTCTTCCTCGCTGTGGTGCTGGCCCTTGCTATAGCGTCCATATCGCGACGATTCAATCCCGCCGGCGCCAGGCGTTCGAGGGGCCTGGCAGCGGGCGCCATCTCCGGCGCGCTGTGCCTCGCTGCCACCATCCCCCTCCTGCCGAGCTGGCCATATCCGTTCGCCAGGGCTACCGTTCCCAGTTTCTTCACGAGCCCTGCCGTGGACGCCATCCCCCGCGGCGCGGTCGCACTCACCTACCCATTCCCGTCGGACGTCGGGCTCGGAACTGCATGGAGCTCTGCGATGCTGTGGCAGGTGGCGAGCGGGTTCCGGTTCCGCCTGGTAGGCGCTTACCTACTCACCCCGGACCACACTTCCCGGGTAGCCACTTTCTTTCCCGACGGGCACGGCGCGCTGGCGCGCTTCCTATCGGAGCCCTCGCTTCTCGCTTCCGGCGCCAGCGTCACGCCAGCCAGGCAGCTACCCGGCGCTACGGCTGCCAACGTCTGCAGGGAGATCCGCTCCTGGCGAGTCGACGTGGCCCTCGTAGATCTCCATGCACCGGGCTCTACGGGAATCGTGGCAAGGCTCTCAGTGCTGCTCGCTTCCAGGCCGGTGATCGCCGGAGGCATCGCCATGTGGCTCGGAGTCTCCTCGAAGTGCTCGCTCGATCGGGGAAGCCGTGCCTAATCGGCTATCGCGGCAGGACTGGTATGCGATGGGAGTGCTCGTGACCCTGCCCGCGCTGGCATACGCCGTGCCCGCCGCGTTCGGACACCCTATCCTGCTCGGTGACGATACCCTGCAGAACTTCCCTCTAAGGGTGCTGGTAGGCCACCAGATCCGAAGCGGGCATCTCCCCCTGCTCGACCTTGGCATCTGGAGCGGCACCCCGCTCCTGGCTGGCTGGAATGCCGGCGCCGCCTACCCGTTTACGTGGATCTTCACCGCGCTGGGCGGCACGGCGGCCTGGACACTGAACCTGATGCTCGTCTCCTGGACCGCGGGTATCGGTATGTATGCGTTCCTCAGGGCCT
>DAHXND010000056.1 GCA_027366675.1 Acidimicrobiales bacterium | reverse complement strand
GGCAATAGCCTCCCGCGACACGACAGGGGCGACAGAGCGGGTGACCACAGGTGGGGCATGGCACCCCGGGGAGGTGGAGCCCACGCCGGGCGAGCCGGGCGGCGAGCCCGCAGGAAGCACCCACCAGCATCGGGTGGCCGTCGTCGACGATCATGCGCTCCTTCGCGCGGGCACGCGGCAGATCCTGGATGATTCCGGGGATCTGGTGGTGGTAGGCGAGGCAGCCAGCTCAGCCGAGGCAATAGAGCTCGCGACGAGGCTCTCGCCAGATGTGATGATAGTGGACATCCGCCTGCCAGATCGTACCGGAATAGAGCTGGCACGGGATCTACGGAAGCTCAGGCCCTCTATGAAAGTCATACTCCTCTCTGCATACGACGACGAGGACTACGTGCTCGCCGGGCTCGATGCAGGCGTCGCAGGATACCTGTTGAAGACGACACCGGCCTACGAGCTGGTGCGCGCGGTACGAGCAGTATGCTCGGGAATGACCGTGCTCGATCCTGCGATATCGACAGGGATGCTGCGGAGGTCGCGATCACGCATCTCCGAGGATCCCGGGTTCACGGATAGGGAGCTCGAGATCATACAGCTCGCAGCCTTGGGGCTCACGAACAAGGCCATAGCCTCGCAGCTCTGCCTCAGCCCCCGGACGGTCGAAGGTCACGTGAGCCGCATCTTCTACAAGCTCCATCTCGGTTCACGAGGGGAGCTCGTGCACTGGGCGCATACTTCGGGCAAGGACCTGCTCGGCGCCAGGGGCTTCCCGGTACGCGCCCCCGGCTCTGATTAGAAGGGCAGGATCCGTGCAGCGCGGCTCGCGGAAGAGGTCCGGCATAGATAGGGATCTTCACCCAGCCAGCCGGTCCTTCGCCAGGGACTGGCGCTTCTACGTTCTGATCGTGGTCACAGCCGTTCTCTACGACGGGCGGATACTAGTGGACGAGGCGGTGACTCACAGCGCGGTGCCCGCAAGCCCCCAGTTCACCACTATCGCCCTGTTCCTGGTGCCGGTGCTGTATGCCTCGCTTGCCTTCGGGGTGAGCGGTGGGATCTTGCTCGCCTCGCTCGTGGCCGTCGCGACTGTTCCACGGGAGATCGGCTTCTTCCACGATGGCAGCGGGGTGGGCTTGTGGGCCGACCTGATGCAGTCCGTGATACTCATAGCTCTCGGTATGGTCGTAGGCCAGAGGGTGACCATGGAGCGCCGCCTCCGGGAAGCAGCGGAGACTGCCAGGCACTCAGCCGAAGAGGCCCGAGCAGCCGCAGAGCAGGCCAGGGCCTCCGCAGAGGCTGCCGAGCGGGGCCACCTGGCAGCGGAGGCGCGATACCGCGGGCTCTTCGAGTCGAACGCTGCCCCGATACTGCTCGTGGATCGATCAGGTCGCGTAGTAGAGGCGAATGCCACGGCAAAGGCGCTGTGCGCTAGGACCGGGCAAGAAGTAGAGGGAAGCGGGGTCGCCACTATCCTCGGCGCCGGCGTGGCGGAGCTGTCCAGAGCGAATGCCCCGACGCCGATCGAGCTCAGGAACAGCGAAGCCAGGGGGCCCATCGAGCTCACGGACACCGAAGGCAGGAGGCGCTTTCGCGCAGCGGGGACCTGGGTCACCGGGATCGAGGGCGAGCCCGTCCTCCAGGTGGTGCTGGAGGACGTCACGCTCGAGACCCGCCGTCACGAGCAGGCGGAGGCCTACGCAGCCTACGTGCTGGCCGGTCAGGAGGAGGAACGTGGCCACCTCGCCCACGAGCTCCACGATGGACCGCTCCAGACGCTCATCCATCTGGTGCGAGAGCTGGACCGCCTGGCGGGCTCCGAGCTGCTCGCGGGGCCGGGGGGCGGGCCGGGGGTGCCTGGCGGGCCGGGGGTGCCTGGCGGGCCGGGGGGGCCGGGGCGGCCGGACGCGTACCCGGACGCGTACCCGGACGCGTCGCCGGGGTCGCCGGGGTCGCCGGGGGAGACAGCGAGCCCGCCAGCCGAGATCCGCCGTGGGCTCGCCGCACTGCGTGACGTAGCAGGGGGGGTGGTGGCAGAGCTCCGGGGGATAGCGAGGGGGCTGCGCCCCTCGGTGCTGGATGATCTCGGGCTTGCCGCGTCGCTTCGGAGGCTCGCTGCAGAGGTGAGCGACAGGGCAGGGATACGCGCAGAGGCCACGATCGACTGCGAGCTGGTTAGCCTGCCCAAGCCCATCGAGCTCACGGTCTACCGCCTCGCCCAGGAGGCCCTCTCGAACGCAGAGCGACACTCCCGTGCAGCGACAGTCACGATAGAGCTGTCCTGTAACCCCCGCACGCCTTCCCAGCCCGGAACGGGGCTGGCACCTTCCGAGCCTGGAACGGGGCTGGCGCTGGGGAGGGCGTCGAAGCGAGCCACGAGCCGCGAGCTCGTTCTGAGAATCGCAGACGACGGCATCGGTTTCGCCAGTGCAGCGCTCCGGGGATCAGGCCCGGCGGGATCAGGCCCGGCGGGATCAGGCCCCATCTCCGGGAGCGTGCTATCCGGCCCTGCAGGCGGCGGGGTGCCGGGGCTCGGGCTCACGGGGATGGAAGAGCGGGTCCGGCTCGCCGGCGGGACGCTCGAGGTGCACTCGTCCCCAGGTGAGGGAACCGTGGTCATCGCCCGCCTGCCCCTGCCGGCCGCCTGAGCTCACGGATCCGGGTTCAGATCAAGACAAGCGCGGCCTCGGGATCGAGCGTCAACCCGCTCACGAGACCCCCGAGCCTGACCTCGCCCGAATCGTCTCCGTCCTCGACCGCCACCGCGTCGAGTACCTGATCGTCGGTGGCCACGCCACCCGGGCCTACGGCGCCCAGCGCATGACGCACGACAGCGACTGCCTGGTGAAGACCGGGAGGGAGAACCTCGAGCGGCTCGCCGCCGCCCTCCGGGAACTCAACGCCAGGCTGCGCGTGAGCGGTCTCAGCGACGAGGAGTCAGCCGCACTGCCCATCCCACCCCGGGCCGTCACTCAGCCGGTAGGAAAGAGAGGCTCGCCCCACCACCCCACAAACGATCGTTTGTGGGGTGACCGTCACCCAGCCAGGGTCTGGCGCGAGCGCTCAGGGCCCGCCGGGAACTGACAACAGTTGAATACGCGGGACCAGGACGGTCTCGTCAGCGCGCGCCGAGCGCGAGCTCCTTCCTACTTGAAGTAGGAAGGAGCTCCATGCCAGTAGAGAAGGTGTCGATGAGCCTGGATGCGGAGGTGCTGGCGCAGACTCGCGAGCGAGTCGGAGGGCGCGGCGTATCCGCCTACGTCAACGAGGTCGCGCGCCAGCCAGCCTGAGCGACCTGCTGGTCCTCAAGGTGCCTACAGCAAGCCGCCGCTGCTGGTGTTGTTGATCGGGCACTGTGCCGAGGGGTCACCCGTCTTGGACTGGACGAGCGAGTACGGCCCGATGAACGTGTCGGTCCGGGAGAACCCTGGAGCCGTGATCCCCCACTGCGCACCGGCGCAGACCTCGAAGTACGGCGCACTCGCGGCGTCGAAGCCGGAAGCCGCCCCGATCGACGGGCCCACGCCCGCATTCAGGAAGCTCGGGCCCACCTGCAGCCAGAGGGGAGAGAACACCACCGAGAGGCTCGTTCCGGCCACGGTGGGAGGCTGGATGCTGAGCGTCAGGCAGTGCGATAGCCCGAGTAGCGAGGTGACAGGCACGCCTGCACAGGAGAGCGTCATGGCGCCCACCTGGGGAACGACTCCGGTCGCTCCTGCATCGAAGCCGAACGTGCCGTTCACCACGACGCCCAGGGGATCTTGCGCCACCACCTTCGGGGTTACGGTCACGTAGACGTCGAGCCCGTAGGGAAGGCCGAGCGGCAAGGGTACCTCCATCTTGTCCTGCCAGCCGCTCAAGGTGACCCGGATGTGGCTCGCGCTCACCGTGCCGGACGCGATCATCGCGGCCGGGATCCCGAAAGCACCCTCTGCGACTGCCATGGACCCCTTCACGGCGAGCGTGCCGCCGGTGGCGGAAACTATGAGGGCATCGGACTGCTGCACGGTGGAGCCGCTGCCGGATGAGCCGCTGCCGGAGGAGCCCGACGAGCCACTGGAGCCACCCGACCCGCTGGCAGCTTGCATGAGGGGCTTGGCGAGCGGGAGGGAGGGGATCGGGATGGTCCCCTGGTAGTTCACCGGGGTGTTGATGTCCCAGGTGGCAGAGGTCTTCAGGTAGTAGTACCCGTCAGCGCAGGTGAGAGAGGCGGACAGGCAGCTCACAGCCGAGGTGCCGTTCGCAGTGGTCACCCGCACATTCACCTGGGTGGCGCTGGACGACGCCGGAGCTGTGGCAACAACCTCGCTCGCAGATATGACCTTCACGCCGGTCGCTGGCGTGCTTCCGAAGTCGACGGCCGTGGCGCCGGACAGCCCCGATCCATGTATGGTGACCTGGCCGCCTCCTGCGACGGGCCCGTAGGCGGGGCTGACGCTGGTCACGACCGGAGTCCCTGGCGGGGCGCCAGGAAGGAGGGACGAGCAGGCTCCAGCGAGCAACGCTACCGCGGCAAGCGGCACTATGGCCCCGAGCACCCGCGAGCCGCGGCTCCTGCTCGAGCGCTCCAGGATAGAGCCCCGCTGGATAGAGCTGCCGAGGATGGATCTGCCCAGGATAGACCTGAGCCCACCTGCTGATTCCCGCCTGCTTCCGCTATCGGATCCCATGATCGTCTCTCCCCCACTCTTGGACTTAGACCTGCTGGACTTAGACCTGCTCCTAGATCCTGCACTGCGATCCTGCACTGGCTACCCGAGGGTGCCCTCTCGCGAGCACCGCCAGGTCACTTCGATGCTATGACCACTCAACGATACTATGACCACTCAGAGCACCCGTCAAGTTACGTCCAGTAAGCAAATATCAGGGCGCTACAGGACATTATCGACCATTTCCGGCAATTTGTCAACCTTGCGTGGTGATCTGACCACGCTTCATGACTGTTGCGCGAAAAGACCCCGTTCGCTAGACCGCCCTCGCACGGCTCTACAAGACCCAGGTGGGCCAACTGCTTGGCGAGATCACATGGGAGCCGCAGGCCGATCTCGCCCAGGTACTGCTCCGCTCCGAGGCGGACCTGCCCGACGAGCTCCTACCAGGATTGGAGGAGTTCGTCTCCTTCCTGGACCGCTACGCCGAGCTCGCCGCTGCGACCAGCCTTGACATAGGCGGTATGACCCGAAGCCCGTTCGTGTCGCGAGCAGGTTTCGACACCGCGGAGGACGCTAGGCGCAAGGCTGAAGACGTGCGGGCGCATCTTCGACTCGGGCTCGGACCCGTGGCCGACATGGGCTGGATTTGCGAGCTGCTCGGCATCACCGTGTTCCGCGCGTCCCTCGGGCCAGACCTGAGCCGCACCATGTCGGGCGCCTTCCTGCGCCATCCTTCGGTGGGGTTCTCGATCTTGGTGAACCTCGACATGACGCCGAGAAGAGCGCCTTGTTCAAGGTGTCCTATCCGATCGCGCTGGTCCGGCTCCGGCAATGGATTGCAGCACCTTGACGGACTACCACACTAATTGATATACTCTACCTCATGGCACGTACTACTCCGCCAACAACGGCGTTTCCGACTGACGGGCCGATCCCTGCCGGCGCGATGGTCGGTCGGGCGCAGGATGTGGCCCACCTCGTGGAAGCCCTCCGCCAAGGTTCCAATCAGATCGTCGGTGGGCCGCGGCGCACAGGCAAGACGACGGTATGCCGGGCTGCACTCAGATCCCTTGCCGCAGCCGGACATTACACGGTGGACATCGACCTGTTCGGACTGGGCGACCTGAATGAGCTTGCGGACAGCCTAGTCCGCAAGGCTGTTGCCAATCGCCCGTCGATCCGGCGCGCCATCAGACAGATGCGGGTGATCGGGCGCTCTGCTCGGGATCTCCTGGTGCTCGCGCCGGTACTTCGACTTCACCAAGAGCTCGGTGTGGAGATCGATGTAGCTTTCGGTGCCCGTGGTGCAGCGGCACCTTCGGAGAAGAGGTTCGCCGCCGCGCTCCAGTTTACCTGCCAGCTCGCGGAGGTCGACGGCAAACGGCTCGTGCTCTACGTGGACGAAGCGCAAGAGCTGGGTGAGCGCAACCATCCCTTTGGCGATCCAGACCGGATCACGAAGCGGATGCGCTCGATCCTCCAAGATGCGCCTCACGTCGTTACGCTGTTCTCAGGGAGTCAGGAGCACCTCCTGCGCGACCTGTTCACACCTAGGCAACGGGCGTTCTACGGCTGGGCGGGTTGGCTGCGCCTCGAAGCCATTACTGCGGACGAGTGGCGGGCGGGGCTACGACCGAGGTTCGCACGTGCCGGGCTTGGCATCACCGATACAGGACTCGACCGCCTTATCGGGAGGGGAGAGGGCCACCCGCGCTCCACGATGCTCCTTGCGCAGCAGGCCACCATCGAGGCTGCCATCGAGGGGTCCACCACCGTCGATGACGCCGTGGTCGAGCTTGGTTGGCAGCGGGCAATGGCAGCGGACTATGCGCTGCATCAGGAGGTCGGCGTGGAGATCCGTGCGATGGGTCGCCACGTGTCCAGCGTAGCCCGGCGTATCGCCCAGGGCCTCGGGCCTTACGGCCAGAGTGAAGACCGCCAGAACACACCGGCAAGCGTCGCGCGGGCCATCGAGGTCCTCTCTCGGTCGGGGCTTATCGAGCAACGCGGCGCAAAGGGGCGCGGTGGGTGGGTGGTTATCGACCCGCTGATACGGCACTTCCTCGCCCGCTAGCAAAGCCGTCATCGCAGACTCCTGCCTGCTCAGGCCCTCTTCGCCATGAGGGCAAGGGCTCGGATGGTAGAGAGCCTGCTGACGGTGACGTTCTCTCCCACGAAAGCTGCCTCTACCACGAGCCGGCCCTTCGAGAAGAACACCCCGTAGCCGCGGACAGACGAGCTCGGTCCGCCGACTGAGTAGCTGGCGACGGCGCTCGCTCCTGGCACGGGCAGGCTCACGTGGCTGAGGCTGTGACCCGGGAGCTGCTTCGCCAGGCAGGATGCCCCGGTTGATCCGCCGAATCCTTCGACGAACTTCTCGGCTGCCTTTCGGCTTGTCGCCACCCACACAGCGGATTCTGCCTGCTCGTATCCGGGCGGTGAGTTTCCGATGCCTACGGTCTCGCGGGCATAAGGGGTCGATGCCAGCGGACCGGCAAGCACTGTCCTCGCCAGGCCAGGGCACTGCGCAGGGTCATCCAGCTTCAGAGCCCCGGGCTGGGCAGCGTAGCCGGAGGGCAGGTCTGCCTGCGCGACGTTGGCCGGGCCCGCCAGGGTGCTGTCTGCCTGCGTCGGCCTGACGAACCTGAACGGGTGCAGGTCGGCCGGCGTGCTGGAGCATGCCGAGAGGAATAGCGCGGACGCGCAAAGCAGGGCAGGGATCAGGGAGCGGCGCATCACATCCGGGGAGCGGCGCATCACATCCGGGAATCGCCACATCCTGGCCATGCTAAGCCGGGAAAGCGAGTGACGGCATGGCCCCGCTATCCAGGCTGTCCGGTCCGTGCTCGCGGAGGCGCCACCAGGCAGCTGAGGCGACCATGGCAGCGTTGTCGGTGCACATCTCCCGGCTCGGGAGCAGGCAAGACAGCCCGTCCTCGGCGCATGCCGCTTCCATGCCAGAGCGCAGCAGCGTATTCGCTGCCACCCCGCCCGCCAGGCAAATACCCCGCGCACCGGAGGCGGCAGCCGCCTTACGTGCCTTCTCCACCGCCACGTCCACTACCGCCTGCTGGAAGCTCGCCGCCACGTCCGCGTTCGATGCGCCCGGGTGGGCCTCTACGTAGCGGACCACCGAGGTCTTCAGCCCGCTGAAGGAGAAGTCGTAGCCACCATCCATGAGCGCTCTCGGGAAGGCGATAGCTCTCGGATCACCGTTCCTGGCCACCCGGTCTATGGCGGGCCCTCCTGGGTATCCCAGACCGAGATACCGTGCCACCTTGTCGAAGGCTTCGCCCGCTGCGTCGTCCAGGGTCTGTCCAAGCAGCGTGTAGTCACCAGGGCTTCTCATCAAGGCGAGCAGCGTGTGGCCACCGGAGACGAGCAGCACCACGAGCGGGAACTCCAGCTCGGGTGCGTCCAGCAGTGCTGCGTACAGGTGAGCCTCCAGATGGTTCACGCCCACGAATGGGAGTCCCCAGGCCATGGCGAGCGACTTGGCCTCGCTCACGCCGACGAGCAGGCAGCCTACGAGTCCTGGCCCCACGGTGGCAGCGACCGCATCTATGGCACGTGGCAGGCCAGCCTCTGGCGTCCGTGGCAGGCCAGCCTCTGGCGTCCGTGGCGGGCCAGGATCTACGGTCGGCGAACCCGCAGGAGCTGGCGTCCGTGGGATCGCGGGGTCATCCATGAACCGGCCGCGGCTATCGATGCCTGCCCGCTCGAGGGCTTCTGCTATCACGCCGTCCAGGGCTACGAGGTGCTCGCGTCCTGCTATCTCCGGCACCACGCCGCCGAAGCGGGCGTGGAGGTCCACCTGGCTGGCTACGACTGAAGATTCCACCTCCCTGCCCGCCGTTACGACGGCAGCGGCTGTCTCGTCGCACGAGGTCTCGATTCCCAGGATGCGCTCGCGGCCGGCTCTTGGCGCGCTGCTTCCGTCAGCTCTTCGCGCGCCGCTTCCGCCGGATCGCATGCTCACTCCTCCGAGCTTCCCAGCCGTATGGCTATCCCGGCAAGCCGTGCCAGGTAGGCAGGCTCGTCTATGTTACGTGCCCACATCACCAGAGCGTCCTCCCCGGTCTCTACGTAGTAGTTACGCCTTATGCCGACTGGCTCGAAACCGAACTGGCGGTAGAGCGTCTTGGCTGGCTCGTTCGAGACCCTTACCTCGAGTGTCAGGTGGGTGGAGCTACGCTGGAGGGCGGTTCTCGCTGCATGGAGCAACATGCGAGTAGCTATCTTGTGCCGGTGCCAGGAGGGATCTACTGCGACCGTGGTGATGTGAGCGTCCTCGTCCACGAGCATGAGGCCGTAGTAGCCGACCACGCTGCCACGCACCTTCGCTACGAAGTATGCGCGTGTCGCTCGTTGGGTGAGCTCGCTCAGGAACAGCGTGTGCGACCACGGGCGGGGGTACACGAGGGCCTCGATCCGCAGGACCGAGCGCAGGTGTCGCCTCCGCATGGGCAGGATGTCCGCCCGCACGGCAGGATAGCGGCGCGATGAGTCATCATCGGGGCCGGTGAGGTCGTAGGGATTCGGGTTCGCAGCCACGGTCTCATACCGCCGCTTCGCTGGATTCGTCCACTATGTCGGGCCTGCCTTCCCGGCGCTCCGTCCAGTTGATCTTGGCGTCGGCCTCCCTCATGTAGCTCGGGAGCACGCTGGCCGGGTCATCGTAGCCGTTGCTCTTGGCACGCTGCAGGGCGAGCAGGCCCACCAGCCCGGGATCGGGATGGTGGGAGACCCCCGTTGCCAACACTGCGCCGGTGCCACTCCCAAAGATAGCGTCTCTGTAGCGCTCGGCGCCGTCGCCAATGCACAGCACTGGGCCAAGCTGGCCTTCCCGAGCAGTCTGGCCTTCCCGAGCAGTGTGGCCTTCCCGGGCAGTCTGGCCTTCCCGAGCAGTCTGGCCTTCCCGAGCAGTGTGCCCGGCCAGATCCTCGACCAGTCCCGCTAGATCCCTGGTGACGGCAGGCCCCAGCCGCTCGGGGAAGGAGGGCAGCCCGGCCCCAGCCCCGGAAACGGCAACCCCAGCAGCCCCGGCCCCGGCCCCAGAAACGGCAACCCCAGCAGCCCCGGCCCCCTGATACCAGCCGGTGAAGACCTCGCCGCGCCTCGCATCCACTACCGCGAGCAACGGTCCAGCCCAGAACGGTACGGACGCAGCCAGCGCATCTAGGCTCGATATGCCTATCAGCCCTACGCCCAGGCCCTGGGCAAGTGCGCGAGCCGTGGCTACTCCCACGCGCAGCCCCGTGAACAGCCCTGGTCCCTGGTCGACGCCGATGCCCTCGAGCTCGCTGAGCGCTACCCCTGCATGTGCGCAAACCTCCGAGATAGCGACGTGCAACGTCTCGGCGTGGCGGCGACCACCTCGCACGACGAGGCTCGCTACCACGCCCTCGTCATCTACCACCGCGACACCCACCCGATCAGTGGCAGTCTCTATGGCGAGCAGCATCAGGCTTCGATCTCCTGCAGGGCCTTCCCAATGCACCGTTCGCGCTCATACCAACTCGCTCCATGATATTCAATGGTGATGCGCCGATCGCGATCAGGCCCGAGAAGATCCGCCAACTCTATCGCGACCCTACAGTGGTCTCCCCCGAGAGCAGGCAGCACGGCCTCACCCCATTCCACGAGGACGGCCGCCCCATCCTCCAAGTGCTCTGCCAGGTCCAGGTCCTCGATCTCGCGCGACCTCTCCAGGCGGTAGGCATCAGCGTGAGCAAGGAAAGCCGGTCCTCCCCGAGCAACTACTTCATCGGGGCACGAGTAGAGTCGCATCAGTACGAATGTAGGGCTCGTCACCGGATCCGTTATGCCGAGCCCGGCCGCATAACCCTTCGCGAAGATGGTCTTGCCGGCGCCAAGCCCGCCCGAGAGCACCAGCAGGTCTCCTGCACGCGAGTGAGCCGCCAGGGCTCCAGCTACCGACTGGGTGGCCTCAGGCGAGTGGACACGAATGCTGTTCGCGTGGGAAACAGCGCTCGTCACGAGAGACCCGGGTCTGTGGTGGACGGGGCGGTCTCGTGGAGAGAGCGCTTCGCTCGCACGAAGTCGGCGCGCATCTGAGCCATGACGTCCCCGCCGCCTCTGAGCGCTGCAGCGGGGTGGTAGGTGGGCACGAGCCAGCTAGCTCTGTAGGGATAGGATCGCCCACGGAGCTTCCCTATGCCATCGGTAGTGGAGAGAAGGGCGCGGGTCGCGAAGTTCCCGAGCGTTACCACCACAGCAGGGCTGACCAGATCTATCTGTCGCATTAGGTACCCCCCGCAGCTCGCCACCTCTTCCGGCTTCGGGTCGCGATTGGACGGTGGGCGGCACTTCACGACATTCGCTATGTAGACCTGGTCCCTCGTCACGCCTATCTCCTCTCTCATGAGCCGGTCGAGCAGCTTCCCGGATCGTCCCACGAACGGCTCTCCGGCAAGGTCCTCGTCCCGGCCCGGTGCCTCACCTACGAACATGAGAGCGGCGCCGGGATCACCCACCCCGAAGACGACCTGGGTGCGGCCCTCAAAGAGGGAGCAGCGCGTGCAAGAGGCTGCTTCCTCCCGGAGCTCTGCCAGGCGCGTGCAAGATGCTGCTTCCTCCCGGAGCTCTGCCAGAGGATCTGCCACGAATGCACCGTTCCCGTTCAGCTACGGGATCGCTCCGGGGCGCTGCCCGCTGCGTCACTGCCTGCTGGGGCACTCCCTGCTGGGGCGCTGCCCGCTGCGTCACTCCCTGCTGGGGCGCTGGCCGCTGCGTCACTGCCTGCTGGGGCACTCCGGCTGGCCGTGCTCCTGGCTACGACATCCTTGGCGAAGGCATCGAGCAGGACTGCGAGCTCGTTCCGGCGCTCCAGCATAACCATGTGGCCGGATCCGGGCAGCACCGCCAGCTCTGCGTTCGCCAGCTCGGACACTAGGCGCCTGGCGTGCCACGGAGGTGTGAGCCGGTCGTGCGTGCCAACCACCACGAGAGCCGGTAGGTCGATCGATCGCAACCTCTCCCAGACATCGAAACCTGCGACGCCCTCCAGGCAACCCGCCAGGGAGTCAGGGGCCATGTCGACCACGAAGTGCTCGGTAGCGAGGACGTGCATGGGATCCGGGTTCTCCCCGAGCGCTGTCCTGGACGCCCAGTAGGATATGTCGGTGCGGGGGGCTACGCGCCATCCTCGATCAGCGGCCCTGCGGAGAATGGGTGATACAGCGCGGCGCGTGACTGTCCGGTTCAGCGGAGCGAGCACGTGCGGCTCGTAGACGAGCCCCGCGGTAGTAGCGACCAGGGCGACCCCGGCCAGGCGTTCCAGGGCAGCGTGCCCGCTCGTGAGCATCTCTATCGTGGCCATTCCTCCCATGGAGTGCCCTGCTATGACGGCCCCGGTGAGATCGAGTCCCTCCATTACCTCGGCGAGATCCCGTGCGAGGCGCGATATGCCGTAGCCGCCTGTGCCAGCTCGCGACTCGCCATGTCCACGAAGGTCCAATGCGAGCACCCTGTAGCGATCGCTCAGGTCATCCAACTGGTATGCCCATATCTCGGCGGCGAGCGTGATGCCATGCACGAGCAGCAACGGCGTGCCGGACCCTCTCTCCACGACTCGTATCTCACCTCCATCGCTCACTGGCACCCTGTTCACCGTGGTGCCCGGTCGGGGAGCGAGGAGCTCTGTGTAGAGCCGGTCCGATCCTGCGTTACGGTGCTCCGTGACGGCGCGGTGCTCAGCGATCGTGGCGACGGCGGTGCCGAGCGCCAGCGCCCCCAGCCCAGCGCGCCGGGCCCTGTGATGTCCTGTGGATGTGCTAGTTCCCATGCCACGTTGCTAGCAGGTGGCGGCGTCAGGATCAACGCCTGGACTGGGCGCATCAGGCAAGCTGGGCGCCTCAGGCAAGGTGCATGCGGGGCACACGGGTTCCGATGGCGCAGAGCACCTCATAGCTGATGGTGCCGAGGTTCCGAGCCCAGTCCTCTGCGCTGAGGCAAGCCTCACCCTGGGTCCCTACGAGAACCACCTCGTCGCCTCGCCTGACAGGCGGCCCGGCGCTATCAGGGGGACCTGTGTCCACGATGAGCTGGTCCATGGTGACGGCTCCCACGACGGGCCTGGGCTTTCCGCCTATCAGCACCTTGCCCTCACAGAACCCGTAGCGCCTGGGCACGCCGTCCGCATAGCCCACCGGCACGACCGCCAGGCGGGTGGGCCGGGTCGTGTGGTAGGCGTGGCCGTAGGAGACACCCTCGCCTGCACCCACGTCCTTCACGAACGAGACTCTTGCCTTCCACGACAGAGCAGCTCGGAAGCCGCCTACGCCCGGGACGGGGGGATAGCCGTATATGGCTATGCCACTGCGTACCATGTCGTATCGTGCCTCTGGATACGCGAGCGCCCCCGCTGAGTTCGCTGCGTGGACGGTTACACCTTCTCTCCCTCGTGCAGGTAGCAGGTCGAGCACCGACTCGAAGCGCGCGATCTGGCTCTCGGTCACGGAGCGCTCGGTGCTGTCCGCGCATGCGAAGTGCGTCCACAGCCCTTCAAGCTTCACCTCTCCCGTGACAGCAAGCCGGTCGAAGAGAGCAGGGACGTCCCCCGGCACGGCACCCACGCGGTGCATGCCCGTATCCACCTTCAAGTGAACCGCGGCATGCGGTCTGGTCTCGCGCCCGCTCGCGCCGGCGGCGGCGAGCGAGGCTGCCCGCTCTATCTCTCGCATCCCCTCGAGGCTGTAGCAGGTGAGCGAGAGTCCCCGGGAGAGTGCCTCGGGGATTACCTCGGGCTCGGGTTCGCTCAGGAGCAGCACAGGAGCGGTGATCCCGGCGTCGCGTAGCTCGACTCCTTCCGTGACGGTCGCGACTGCCAGTGCGCGAGCGCCCCCTTCGAGCGCCGCGGCGGCTACGGGCACGGCGCCATGGCCATACCCCCCAGCCTTCACGACCGCCATGACCTTGGCAGGTGCGGTGATCGCGGCCAGTGATCGTGTGTTCTCACGTATCGCGCCGAGGCTTACCTCTGCCCACGCGGGGTGGCCGGCCGGCACGCTAACGGACCTCCATCATCGAGGAGCTATATATCCTGAGAGGAGCTTACTCACAAGCTCTGGCAGATCACCGGACAGGAGACCGACAGATGGGCCCAGAGCTGCAGCAGCACCGTGTGCGTGTGCGGCCAAGGCGGCCAGGCGTGCGACCTCGCCCATGTCCGTTGTCACGAGCGGTGCTCCGCGAAGCTCTCCACTGCGGGCGAGAACTGCACCGATCACACCTGCGAGCACGTCACCTGTCCCGGGGGTGGCTAGCGCCGGAGATCCCGATGTGACACAGTAGGTACGTCTATCAGGACCGGAGACGACCGTTGTCGGTCCCTTGGCGACGACAACCACCCCGAGGCTCGCTGCCAGCTCGCCTACGACCGCCAGCCGGTCCGTGCCGGGTGGGTGACCGAGCAGGCGGGACAGCTCGCCATCATGTGGAGTGAGCACCGTGGGTGCGGGTCGCCCGGCGAGCAGACCACGCACATCGCCTGAGGATGCGAGTGCCACGAGCGCATCCGCATCGAGGACGAGGGGGATGCGAAGCCCGCGCACGATGGTGCGGATCTCAGCCAGAGTGCCTTCCTCGCGGCCGAGGCCCGGTCCTACTACTGCGGCCTTGAAGCGCTCGGCGCCGGTCGTCACGAGCTCGGCCCAGCCCTTGGCCGGAACGGCCATCACGACCGCCTCGGGTGCGAACGGCACCTGCAGCTCCTTCCCGGAAGCCCCGGGCACGCTCACGCGTACCATCCCTGCTCCTGCGCGCAGCGCACCCCTCGCGGCCAGACCTACCGCTCCTGTCATGCCAGGGGAGCCACCTATCACCCACAGCGCGGCGCTCCACTTATGCGCGGACAGGGGCCGGGCGGGCAGATCTCCCAGGTCTGCGTCCTCCACCAACCAGGCGTGTGCCGCCGAGCAGTCGAGCCCGATAGAGCGGGCCACGATCTCACCGGAGAGAGCCTTCCCGTCGGCGAAGAGGAGCCCTGGCTTCAGCGCTCCGAAGGTCACGGTGAGATCTGCCTGCATAGGCGATCCTGAAGCCAGTCCCGTGTCGCCATCCACTCCCGAGGGTATGTCCACTGCCACGACGAAGGGGGCACTTCCTCTCCGGGCCGTGCCGGGTGCGTGGTAGGTTCCCCGGAATCCCGTCCCGAACGCCGCATCGAGCACGATGTCGGCCTCGGCGAGCAGCTTCTCCATCTCCGGCGTGCGGTCTCCAGATAGCGCCGGCGGCGGTAGCGTCCTGACGAGAGCTCCTCGGCGGGCGAGGTGCCATGCAGCGACCCGTCCGTCATCGCCGTTGTGACCCTTGCCGGCTATGACGAGGACGCGCTTGGCGTAGGGGCCACCTGTCCTGGCGAGCGTGGCGTAGGCGGCTGCGGCTCCTGCTCGTGCCACGAGTGTCTCCGTGGGCACATGCGCCCTGGCAGCTTCGTCTATGGCCCTCATCTCTGCGACGGTGACTACGGGCTGCATCTCTCCTACCTGCCAGCTTTCGCCATAGCGGGCAGGGCAGCGCTCGTGCCAGCTTCTCTCCCGGGCAGGGCAGCGCTCGTGCCAGCTTCCCTCCCTGGCACGGCTGCGCTCGGGCTGGCTTCCCTCCCTGGCACGGCAGCGCTCGGGCCAGCTTCCCTCCCTGGCACGGCAGCGCTCCCCCCGCCCCCATCGGCATCCGAGAGCGCGATCACGACTGCCATCGACAGGGTCCCGGTGTGGGTGAGGCTGACCAGCCAGCGTGTCACCCCTCGCTCGGCCGCGAGCTCGGCAGCTCTGCCAGAGATGGCGAGCACGGGCTGGCCGCTCCCGAGGCGCTCGACGCTAATGTCCACGAAGCGGACGGCGCCCAGACCGACCCCGAGAGCCTTCATAGTCGCTTCCTTCGCTGCGAAGCGCGCTGCCAAACGGGGATTAGGCCGGGCGGGGTCGCCTGCCTTCACCAGCTCGCCTGCCTTCACCAGCTCGCCCGGCAGGAACAGCCGGTCGATGACCGAGGGCTGGCGGCAGCAGAGCGCGTGGAAGCGGGCGACATCGACGGCGTCGATGCCCACGCCGGCTACGGTCTCCCCGAGCTGGATCCTGTCCCCGAGCTGGCTCATTCGACTGTCACCGTCTTCGCCAGGTTCCGGGGGCGGTCGACGTCCAATCCCTTCCCCCTTGCGATCTCGTAGGCGAGGAGCTGCATGGCTATGACGTCTATGACGGGCGACGTCAGCGGATCGGGAGCGCTCGGCACCGTAAGGACCTCGTCAGCCACCTCGGCTGTCTCGCGGTCACCCTCCTCGCACACGACCACCATCGTCACTCTCCGTGCACGTGCCTCGGCGATGTTCCCCATCATCTTCTCCCAGAGCGGCCCGCGCGTCGCCACCGCCACGACGACCGTTCCCGGCTCGAAGCAGGCTATCGGGCCGTGCTTCATCTCACCCGCCGGGTATCCCTCGGCGTGAACGTAGGCGATCTCCTTCAGCTTCAAGGCACCTTCGAGGGCGACCGGGTAGCCCACGCCACGACCCAGGTAGAAGAAGTCCCGGGCCTGGCCAATTCGCGCTGCCACCTCCCGCACCTCGTCGTGATGTGCCAGGGCTTTCCCTACGAGGGCGGGTAGCCTCGCCAGACTCCCGGAGATACGCGCCACATCTCCTCTATCGAGCACCCGGCGGCGCTGGCCGAGCTCGGCAGCGAGGAGCTGGAGGATGGCGATCTGGGTGGTCAGGGTCTTCGTCGCTGCCACGCCGATCTCCGGCCCGGCCCTGGTGTAGCAGACAGCCTGGGCCTCGCGGGAGAGGGAGGAGCCCACCACGTTCGTAACAGCGAGGAGCGGGAGGCCCCTGCCGAGCACAGCTCTGGCCGCCTGGAGCGTGTCGGTCGTCTCTCCCGACTGGCTCATCGCTATCGCGAGTGTGCGGGCGTCGGCGGCCAGGGACCGATAGCGGTACTCGCTCGCTATCTCGACATCGGTGGGTACATTCGCCCACGTCTCGAAGGCGGGCCGGGCGGCCATCGCAGCGTAGAGGCTGCTCCCGCAAGCCAATATCGTTATCCGCTCTATGGTATCGAGATATGCAGCGGTCGCCAGAGCGCTCGCTCGCTCTCCGGCGCTCGCGAGCCCGTCGTCGAGCAGGGCGAATCCATCGGGACGGAGCCTCGATCGCAGGGTGTCTGATATGGCATCGGGCTGCTCTGCCATCTCCTTCTCCATGAAAGTCTCGTATCCTGCTTTCTCGCTGTCTTCGAGAGTCCACTTGCTCTTCAGCTCATGTGGCGTAGCGGGCTCTCCCGAGAGCCCCGTGACAACGAAGGATCCTGCTCCTACCTCAGCTACCTGATCGTCCTCGAGAGAGTAGAAGCAGTCAGCACGCCCGAGCAGTGCAGGGAGATCAGAGGCGACGTACCCGCTTGCCCGGTCCACTCCTATACCGACTATGAGAGGCGAGACCCTGCGCGCCGCGACGATTACGTCTGGATCGCTGATCGACACCGCCACGATGGCGAACGTGCCCTGCACCGTTCGGAGCGCGCGCCTCATAGAGGCTGCGAGCCCGTCGCCGTCCTCGTTCTCCTCCAAGAGGTGGACCAGCACCTCTGTATCGGTATCCGAAGTAAAGGTATGTCCTGAAGCCTGGAGCCGGGCGGCGAGCTCGCGATGGTTCTCGATGATGCCGTTGTGGGCGAGGGCGATCCTGCCCGTGCACCCGGAGTGAGGGTGAGCGTTCTGCTCCGTGGGTGCGCCATGGGTAGCCCATCGGGTGTGACCGATCCCCGCAGCCGCGACAAGCTCGCCAGGTGGCAGCCCACGGCTCCGACCTGGAGTCAGGGACGATGATGGCTCGAAGAGCTCGCCCTTTCCCACGCGGGAGCGGAGATCGACCAGTGCGCCGCCGCCCGCTGCCCGGATCCTCCACAGCTCGCCACCCGCGAGGACTGCCACTCCCACCGAGTCATATCCCCGGTACTCGAGGCGGGAGAGCCCGTCGAGGAGGGCTGCCAGGGGATCGTCCCCGATCACGCCGATTATCCCGCACATGCGAGCTCCCGCCTTATCTCGCGCATGCGAGCTCCCGCTTCACGACCTCTGCGAGCTCGCGGGCGATCGTCGTGGCCTCCCCTGGATCGAGCGCCTCCACCATGACGCGTACCACTGGCTCCGTCCCGCTCGCTCGCAGCAGGACCCGCCCGTGGTCGCCCAGGCGCCGTTCGGCGGCTGCCACTGCCTCCCATACCGCACCGGCTGCTCCCAGAGCCTGCGGATCACACACCGGAACGTTCACCAGCTCCTGTGGGAATCCCTGCATGGCAGATGAAGTAAGATCGTGTAACGATCTATGGTGGCGGGCTACCAGATCCGCGAGAACTATCCCCGTGAGTATCCCGTCTCCCGTCGTGGATAGCTTCCTGAACACGATATGCCCCGACTGCTCGCCACCGAGATCGAGCCCTTCCTCCTCCATGGCTTCCACGACGTGGCGGTCGCCGACCGCCACGTCCCGCACGGCGATCCCGAGGCCCGAAAGCGCCACGCGGAGCCCGAGATTGCTCATGACCGTAACGGCGACAGCCATCTTGTCGAGAAGCGAGCGCTCCAGCATGTCCCGGGCGAACATGGCTAGCATCCGGTCGCCGTCTACGATCGTCCCTGTGTGATCAACGGCCATGACGCGATCAGCGTCGCCGTCGAAAGCCAGCCCGAAGTCCGCTCCCAGCTCCACCACGGCGGCAGCGCAGCCAGCCGGGTCTATCGCGCCGCAACGCGCGTTTATGTTCGTGCCGTCGGGTGCATCTGCCAGCGCATGAACCTCGGCACCCAGATCGCGGAAGACCTGCACGGCCACGCTACATGCTGCCCCGTGAGCGAGGTCGAGCACTATGGTGAGCCCCGAGAGCGGCTTGGGGAGTGTTGCTTCGCCGGAGAGATGCTCCAGGCAGCTCTCCAGGTGGTGCCTGTAGCCGGCTAGCGGGTCGCTCGCTCTGGTCAGGGTTCCCACTTCATCGCCGATCAGCTCCCGGCGAGCGAAGGTTCCCTGAATGCGCTCACCCAGCGTCTTCTCGATGCTCGCCTCGAGCTCGTCGGAGAGCTTCTTCCCGTCAGGGCCGAAGAGCTTTATCCCGTTGTCCTCGAATGGGTTGTGCGAGGCGGAGATCATGGCGGCCGGCATGGCGTGCTCAGCAGCCAGCCACGCGAGCGCTGGGGTGGGCAGGATCCCTACATCGAGCACGTCGGAGCCCTCCGCTGCGAGGCCCGCCGACAGCGCTGCCTGCAGCAGCGGTCCTGACCTGCGCGTATCCCGGCCTACGAGGATAGTTGCACAGGAGAGCTCCCTCGCTGCCGAGCGGCCTATCGCCATTACGAGCTCCGGGGTGAGCTCGGCGTTGGCGACGCCGCGGATGCCGTCCGTGCCGAAGCGCACGGGCTGGATCGCTGGCCCGCCGCCGGGCTGGATCGCTGCCTCGCCGCCTGTTTCGCTGCCTGTCTCGCCGCCTGTCGGCCGGGACACGGGCCTAGCGCTTCGAGTACTGAGGAGCCTTGCGTGCCTTCTTCAGGCCGTACTTCTTGCTTTCCTTCTCGCGGGGATCGCGGGTGAGGAGGCCGGCCCTCTTCAGCGACGGTCGGGTCTCGATGTCGAGGCCGATCACGGCACGGGCAATACCCAGGCGCAGGGCTCCTGCCTGACCCGAGATACCGCCACCGTCGATAGTGGCGTCGATGTCGTAGCTTCCGACAGCCCCAGCTACCTCCAGCGGCTGGACAGCAAGCATCCGGTGGGTGGCCGATGGGAAGTAGGACTCGAAGGACCGGCGGTTAACGGTGATCTTCCCATCCCCTGGGCGGAGACGTACCCGGGCAACAGCAGCCTTCCTACGGCCCGTGGCCTGGATGAGTGGCTTTGGCATGGTAAGCGAAGCTCCTTAGTCAGCTAGTGCGCCGCAGCACATGCGCCAGGACGAGCGGCACCGGCTGCTGCGCTTCGTGGGGATGCTCTGGTCCCGCGTAGACCTTCAACTTCGAGATGAGCTGGCGGCCCAGCCTACCCTTCGGAAGCATCCCTGCCACGGCGCGCCTGACCACCTCTTCCGGCTTGGTGGCGAGCAGGTTCGCGTAGGTGGCCTGCCTGAGACCACCGGGGTAGCCGCTGTGGCGGTACGAGAGCGTCCGGTCGGCCTTCCCGGCCGTCATCACCACCTTCGCTGCGTTCACCACTATGACATAGTCGCCAGTGTCGAGGTGAGGGGCGAAGGTGGGCTTATGCTTGCCACGGATACGGCTCGCCACCTCCGAGGCGAGGCGCCCGAGCACTGCATCTTCGGCGTCCACCACCCACCAATCATGGGTCAGGTCTGCGGCCTTCGGGGAGTACGTTCGCACGGGATCCCACGATACCAGAGCTCAGCCTCATCCGCGCCAGCGGACGTGCTCCCGCTGGCGGCATCACGCGTCCGCTGATACCCGGCGCGTCCGCGGACGCGTGACCCGGCGCGTCCGCGGACGCGTGACCCGGACCGGACGCGTGACCCGGACCGGACGCGTGACCTGGCCCAGCCCGGACGCAAAGGATCGGAGCCGTAGTCGTGCCGCAGGACGCATGCAGCGCTATCGCAGCGCTCGAAGCCAGACTCCCCGACATCAGCTGCAGCCCGTCGCGATGGAGAGAGCGCGGCAGACCGCATGAAGATGCCCAGGTCCGAGGCGGCAGATGCGCTCAACCAGCCACGCCTTGGGTATCGTCGCTACGTTGTCGAGTGCCAGTGCGCAAGGCTCGGGCATCCCGTCTGACTCGTCGAGTGCTACCTCAGTAGGGATTCCTCTCACCCGGCGCGTAGCTGGAACGGCGATCACGGCATTTACCACCGGGATCGCGGCTTGACGGGTGATGACGAGGTAGGGACGTCGCTTGTCATTCGGTGACTCGGCCCACCACACCTCACCACGGTTCACCACGGCTCGGCTTCGATGCTCGCCGTAGCCAGGGCGATCATGTCGATAGTCGGCTCTTCCGCCGGGAACCGTGCGTACCCCGCCAGGATCGCTTCGTCGATAGCGGCATCGGCATCAGCAGCGAGGTAGGCACTGACGGCTTGACGGATCAGGGCAGATCGGGACGTTCCCAACTTCGAGGCTCGTTGGTCGAGCAAGGCTACGAGAGCGTCGTCGAGCTGCACGAGGGTCTGTGCTCTCGCCATGAGCATATGATACCATATGCTTCACTACAGCAGCACCGCTGCACGGACCGGGTCACAGCGCGCTCGACCCCTACTGGAATCAGGCGTCGGAGAAGTCGCGGGACGGATGCCACGCTCCTAGCCAGCACTGTCACCGGGCCCGTAGGTGACGCCGATGAGGTAAAGGCCATCCGGTGGAGCCATAGGGACGGCCCGGGAGCGGTCCTTGCCTCTCAGGATGGCGACGACGTCACTCTGGCGCAGCTTATGGAGGCCTACTGCCACGAGGGTTCCCACCACTGAGCGGACCATCTGGTGGCAGAACGCCTTCGCCTCTATCTCGTATGCGCAC